>CALVGZ010000005.1 GCA_944327225.1 Candidatus Gastranaerophilales bacterium
TTCGAACCCTCGAGGCAGATTACTCCACCTAACACCTTAGCAGGGTGCCGCCTTCAGCCACTCGGCCATTTCTCCATTTGTTTTTAATTTTAACATAAAAAATGAATTTTTAGCAACCGTACCTTAAACAGATTGTATAATACTATATTTGTAGTAATTAAAATTAAATCCTGACGCCACTTTTCGCCACGTATTGTCTAAAAAAGTTGCAAAATATGAATTTTTGTGCTATAGTGTTGTCAAAACTTAGGGTGTGTGGCTCAAGCAATTGATGATTGAGTTTTTTACCCGGTTGACGAGAAAAATGAGGATACTATTTATGACGAAAAAGCTAGTAAAAACTTTGTTAGTTGCTTTTTGTTTCGTACTTATTGCTTCTAACACTGCGAATGCTTCCCAATCGCCAGAAAGTGCAAAAAAGTTGATTGTTCAAACTGCTCAAAAACTTGGAGTTGACCCGTATATTGCACTAAGTATTGCAAAAATCGAATCTAATTTTAATGCAAGTGTAAAAAGCCCAAGAGGGGCGATTGGATTATTTCAATTAACTCCTTCGACAGCCAAAAAATTAGGAGTAAATCCGTATATTGTAAGTGAAAATATTGAAGGCGGCCTAAAATATTATCAAATGTTATATAAAAAATACGGTTCAATGGATTTGGCATTGGCTGCATATAATGCGGGTCCTGGTAATGTTGCTAAATACAATGGAATTCCACCTTTTAGTGCCACGAAGAATTTTATTAAAAATATCAAACGTGAATACAATACATTTAAGGCGGATGAAACAACGCAAACAATTGTATCTGATATGATATAGTTTTATTTGAACAATCAACTAAAAGCCTGCTTTAGCAGGCTTTTAGTATTTGTTATTTAACAAATACTTTGTGAAAAACTTTTTTGCCTTTTTTGATTTTTAATCCTTTTTTTAAGTCATTAACTGATAATTTGTAATCAAATGATAAAATTTTATTGTCATTGATACTTATTCCGCCTTGTGAAATTAAACGTTTCGCTTCTCCTTTGCTTTGGCATAAACCGCAATCGACAAGTGCATCCGTTAATAAAATATTTTCGCCTTCAAAAATAAGTTCCGTTGCGGGCATATTTGAATCATCTGCTCCACCTTCAAATAATGCTCTTGCTGAGTTTTGAGCAGTAATTGCCTCGTTTTCGCCGTGAACAAGTTTGGTTAATTCAAATGCCAGTATTTCTTTTGCCTTATTTAATTGTTCTCCATGCCAGTTTTCCATTTCTTTTATTTCTTCCAGTGAAAGAAAAGTCAACATTCTGATACATTTTAGAACATCTGCATCTTCAACATTCCGCCAATATTGGTAAAAATCGTAAACAGAAGTTTTATTTTTATCTAACCATATTGCACCAGAAGCAGTTTTGCCCATTTTTTTGCCTTGAGAGTTTAAAAGTAAAGTTATTGTCATTGAATGAGCGTCACGACCTGTTTTTTTTCTGATTAAGTCAGACCCTGCCAGCATATTTGACCATTGGTCGTCGCCTCCGAATTGTAAATTACAATCATAATGACCATTGAGATAATAAAAATCATAAGCCTGCATTATCATATAATTAAATTCAAGAAAGCTTAACCCTTTTTCCATTCTCTGTTTATAGCACTCGGCTCTCAACATATTATTTACAGAAAAACACGAACCAACTTCTCTTAAAAGCTCAACATAATTTAATTTTAATAGCCAGTCGGCATTATTTAGCATTATAGCTTTGTCATCACCAAATTCAATAAACCTTTCCATTTGTTTTTTAAAACAAGCACAATTATAATCGATGGTTTCTTTTGTCATCATTGAACGCATATCACTTCTTCCTGAAGGATCACCTATGTGACCTGTTCCGCCACCAATTAAAACTATGGGTCTATTGCCTGCCATTTGGAGCCTTTTCATTAAACATAATGCCATAAAATGGCCGACATGAAGTGAATCGGCGGTAGGGTCAAAGCCTATATAAAATCTTGCACCACCTGAATTAATGAGATTTTTGATTTCTTCTTCATTTGTTGTTTGTGCTATTAGTTGTCTTTCTTGTAATTCTTCAAATATTTTCATTTATAATTTCCTAAATTAGTTCATTTGTTTTTTTAAATTTGCTTTTACGTCTGCAAAAGGACCATTGTTAGGTGCTTTTAAATTATTTATATAATTTTTTCCGTATACAAACGGAAATTTTAATAGCCAAGAGGATTTTATTAAAATTGAAGCAGTGTCTGCTCCATGAGCTAAAATTAATTCATCTATTGTTTGTTCGTATGCGGGAGAAATCGATGAAAAAAGTTTTATCAAATAATCACTGAAGCTAACAACTCCGTATCCTGCACTTGCGATAGGATTTTCAATTATTTGAGTAATTTTAAATTGTTTACCCGCATCATCTGAAGTTAAAATTTCTTTTGGAATTTCAATAACATCTTTATCAGGTTGAGCTATTTCGTACCAAATGCCGTCATATTGTATTTTTATAACATTTGGTTTTGGCATATAAATATCATCTGCAACCGGGGCAAGCAATATGTCTCCATCAAAACTGATTAAACCATATTTGTAATTTTTGCATACGAGAAACATTTTTCCATATAATATATCGATTGAAGAATATTCACGGTCTATTATTATGTTACCGTCAGAGTCTACAATCATATATTTTCCGCCAAGACCGAGTTTCGCGTATTTTCCGACATATCTTTGTGCGGATGTGTATTTTATATCAATTAGAATCCGACCGGAATTATCAATAATTCCGTATTTATTTTTGTACATACATAACCATGAAGTATCCGCCAACCTTATTAATTTGGAATAAATCGCGTCAGTTATTTTATTTTCACCTTGAATTAAACCAAATTTGTTTTCGATACTATATGTATTAACAATTTCTTGCAGAGCAAAAACATTTTGTACGGTAAATAAAATATAAACAATATACAAAAATATTTTTTTCATAGAAATATCATACCACAAATTTATGTTATAATTTTCTTGTTATGATAAATAAAAAGTCAATAATTTTAACTATTACAATATCTTTAATAGCGTTATTTGTTTTAACAATTTTCGGATATATTAGTGTATTACCAAAAGTAGCTCAGTCTAAAATTTTAAAAAAAACTTTAAGTAAAATAGTATATGATGTCACAAAGACAGATTTTGATTATGACTTCGTCGAATTAAAAACATATTTAAAACCGCAATTAGACCTTAAAATAGGTCATTTGACATTGAATAAAAAGGGAGTTGAGCTAGTTAAGCTTGAAAATTTTGAAACATCAGTTTCTTTTGGTGATATTTTTTTAAAAAAAATTAAATTGAACAAATTTTTAGCAACAACTCTTGTAATAAAGGCGGATAAATTAATTGAAGCATTGGAAATAGAACAACAGGAACAAAAAAAAGAACAAGAGTTTGATTGGAAAATAGATATATATGATTCAAAAATTAAACTTGATGAACTTGAACTTTCTTATAAACAAAACGGTGCAACGTTAGACTTATATTCAAGAGATATTGCTCTTGTACAAGAGGGCAATCAAAAAAATCTTGAATTTAATTTTGAATCAGTTATTTCTAAGGGTTCAAAAGTGTATGCAAATATAGCTTCATCTTCAATTAATGAGGTAAAAATTTATAGCGATAAAATATCAACGGAAAATCTAACAGTTTTAATTAATGATTCAAGGTTGTTTTTATCGTCAAATATTACTTTAAAAGATGTTATTATTAATGCAAAATCAGATAAATTTACGTTAAATGATATTTTTAATTTAATTAATTCGAATATTGTAATACCAAACGGAGAAAAATTACTTCAGCCGCTTAAAAATCCAAGCGGAAAGGTCAGTTTTGACGTAAATTCAAATAATGGTGAATTATCAGGTTATATAAATATTGATAACACAAAAGCTTATCTTAAAGACGTTTCTTTAATACCTGTTAATATTTCGAAAGGTAAAATTATTATCTCAAAAGATAAAATAACTTTTTCAAATTTGACTGGTTTTTACGGAAAAAATAAAAATAACGGCATTAAAATATATGGTGATATTAAAGACTATTATAAAACTTTTGATTCCAATATAACTATAGATACGGTTATTACAAATGAATTTTTTGGGGATTATCTTGCCAAATTGATGAATAATACTGTTTTATACGCATCAAAACCTTTTGGTACAAGGATAATTTATAAATCCAAAAATAATATTATGGATATAACTTGGTTGGCAAAAATCCCTAAGGGAGTTAATTTTGGAATTAAAGAAACAAAATCTGCGTTAAGTGATTATGATAGAGCAGTAAAAGGTGATTTTCATATTGAAGGCGATTTGTTTGATGTAAAAAATATAAATTACTATATAGCTTCGGATATAAAAAGAGGGGTTAAAATTAAACCAATACTTATATTGGACGCAAAAATGAATCTAAAAGGCGAGTTAAAAAATGCCGGTTTTAGTTTTGGAAGAGAAATGCCTTGTGAATTTTTAAATATTTTTACAGGTCAAAAATTGTTTAAAAAAGGTACGGTTAAGGGTGATTTACATGTTGATTTTAAAAATAACATACCAGTACTTGATGCTAATATGGAAATTGATAAAACAATCATTCCAACTCAAAGATTGTTTATAAAACATGCTTCTCTTAAGACTAATTCCAATATTATAAATGTTGATGCACAAGGCAGATTTAAAAGAGCAAAATATATTTTTAGCGGAAAAATCAAAAATGAACTTCAACCTCCTTTTGTAATCAAAAATTTAGCATTAGATATTGATAATATTGATGTTGAACGTTTCATAAGTGCCGTTAATAATCAAAATAAAAATCAAACAATCGATACAACAAAAATTGAATCAGAAAATGATATTGCAAACGATAATGATAATTATATGTTTGACACAAGTCTAATAAGAATTGAAGATGGTGATTTCACTCTTCATAAGGGTAATTATAAAGATTTAACTTTTGGTAATATTAAAGCTAAATTGACTTTAGATGAAAACGGTATTTTGGAAATAATTTCAAATAGATTCGATATAGCGAGTGGAAATTCTTCGTTATTTGTAAAATGTGATTTAAAAAATATTAAATACTATGTGAAACTGGGAGTAAAAGCAATTGATTCAAACTTGATGGCAAAGGTTTTGTTTAATCTTGGAAAAGAAATAACCGGACATGCTTCAGGATTGATTGAGCTTTATAGTGATAAAAGTTTAAAATTAAATGGTAACATAAGGTTTTTGATACTTGACGGCACAATTGGTAAAATTGGTCTTGTTGAATATGTATTAAAAATTGCTTCAGTATTTAGAAACCCTATTGCTATGATGAGTCCGGGTGCAATAATGGATATTATAAGAATTCCTGAGGGTAATTTTGATAAAATTACAGGGGAACTTGCAATTAAAGATAATGTTGTTAATAAAATAAATATTAAATCATATTCACCCACTTTAAGTGCACTTATTAAGGGTAGATTTGACATGGAAAAACATGATACATCGCTCAGGATTTATACAAGGTTCTCATCAGATAAAAAAACTATGTTTAGTTTTTTAAGAAACATATCTTTAAGTGCTCTTGCAAACAAGGTTCAAATGAATACAAGAAACGATGCTAATTATTACCAATCCGAACTTGTGGAATTGCCTGAAATAAATGTGGCTAATGAAAAAACGCAAGTATTTTTAACTCAGGTTGAAGGAGATGTTGAACATAATAATTTTCTTTCAAGTTTGAAAAAAATTAAATAGAAAAATCCGAGTCTATTTTAAAGATTATTTTTATAATTAAATGCGATAATATTAAAACGGCGGGTGAGATGTAGCTTTTTGAAATAATTTTAAAATTTTGCTCGGGGTTGGCTTTGTTGAAAGTTTCTTTTTTTAATTTAAAATCTATGAAAGTATTAATGTTAATATCTTTAGAGAATTCCATAAGTATATTTTTAAATTTTTCTTTTGGAAATTGGTTATGTATATAAAAATATATAATAATGTCATTGTTTTGAGCACTTAAAGAACATAGGATATTTGAAAAATTTATTGTTTCAAACATTATTGACAAATCTTGGGATTTGATTACTTCTTTTTCTTCGTTATCTTCAACATTATATTCAACTTGTCTGTCAAAAATTTGCCCGTTAATTGGTATATATAAAAGTAAAAATTCTTTTAAAATATTTGAATTGCTAGAGCTTTGCGATTGAATATAAGTCAAAATTGATAATATATCTTTTAATTGCGAGCTTTCATCCGCTCCGAATTTTAATGAAGAAGAAATAGTTTGAAGAATTTTATCTATTGCAACTTTTGATTTTTGATTTAAAAATTCAGAGAGTGCTTTTGTATCGATAAGATTTTCAACTAAAATTTTTAGCATTTGAGAATCTTTTGAATCAGAATTTAGCTGTTGAATAAATTTATCAATAGAATCAGGAAGTGATAGTAAACTTTGCAGGTATTTAACTAAAACCTTATTATCCATTTTTGCAAGTTCTAAGCTATATATTAATGCAGGATTTATGGGTTCAAAAGTTTTGTTTAAGGGAATATTGCTGCTGTTTTGATTTGAGTTATTTAAAGTATTATCATCGGAAATTTCGGTTAAATTAGTGTTTTTAATATTATTTGACGGCAATCGTACAAAATTTAAATTGTTTATTGGATTAAAATTAGTCATGACAATTCTAGTTTATATTTATTTGTTATTCATTTCTTAATAAAGATGTTTAAATTGTAAACTTTTTTTAATTTCTTAAAATCCACTTGTTGTAGGATGAAAGAACACTACTACACATGTAAAATATAGATAGGTTTGAAGGATTTGCCTTTAACAGTACATTTAGTTTAAAATATTATTAAAGATAAATATTAATGGTTTATTAATAGGAAATTTTTTAATGGGGAAATGGGGGTTTTGATAACCTCCCTTTTTTTATGCTTTATATTTGCTTATATATTCATTGATGTTAAATTTGTTTTTTGCACCATTGTATGTCATTTTTCTTATTTTTCCAAATATATAGCTATCTTTAAAAGGTCTGTCATGTAAACCTGCTATTGCCCAAAGTATTGAAGCATAACCGTTTGTTGATGGTGCATCGTAGGCATATTTATCATTTAAGTATATGGCTTTTTTTATTGCTTCAATATTTGAAATGCTCCATTTTAATATCATTTTCGCCCAATACATTCTAAGATATGAACTAATCCTGCCTTCTTTTAAAAGTTGTATTTGACAGGCATTCCATAAATTATCATTCGTTTTTGCATTTTCGAGTTCTGACATGGAATAAATTTTATCTCTTAAATCATTTTCGTGTTCTTTTATTGTTAATTTTGCCCAATTAGGAATACAGTTTAAATTTTTAAAGTTTTTACAATATAAACAAAAATTTTCGGCTAATTCTTTTCTTATTATTAATTCATCTAAAAAAGTTTCTTTGTTTTCTTTTGCGGCATTGGATTTTATTATTTCAAGTGCAATTCTTTGCGAAGAAATAAAACCAAAATTAATATAGGGAGATAATTCGGATGTTATATATTTATTGGGGTCATTTCTTAAATCTGAATAAAAATCAAGTTTATTTAAAATAAAGTTATTTAAAATATTAAATGCCTCAGAATTTGAGTATTTAGTCTTTATAAAATCATTCAAAAAATAACCTATATTATTATAGATTTTTCTTCTAAAGGTCATTGCACTATATTCTTGTTTATTTGAAGCAAAACGAGCAGGAACAATGTTATGTCCGTCGACCTCGATAACATTGAAGGGGTATTTTTTATATTTTGTTTTTTCAAGGGGATTAAAATCAATAATTAATAGGGAAATATTAAAATTGTCAAAGCTTTTAAATTCAGAAAAAGAGATATTTTTTTCAAAAAATGTTTCTTTTAATTCTTGAAAATTTTTATTAAAAAAAATTTTTTTAAATTTAGTATTTATTTTTGGGAAAACGTATAAAACTTTAAAAGAAAGATTAAGTTTTTTTGCTAAATTTAATCCGTAAATAATTGCAAAATTATCATAAAAGCGAAATTCTCTGGTCATTAAATATATTATTTCGCCATTTTTTAAATTCGGTAAGTTATTTATGAAGAACAATCTTTCTGCCAAAGGAACAGTTTCAATATTTGATATATTAATATATGCTAGTATATTGTTTTTTTTATAATTCATATTCAACTCTTAATTTAAGAGTTGAACAGATTGTAGAAAATTTCATTAAACTAAAGGGTAGTTTTTAGACTTTTTATAAAAAAAGAACAAAAATATTATTTTGTTCTTTTTTTATATGAAAAATTTTATTGTAATTTAGTTATCAATAATGCCTTATTTAGTTGCAGCTTCAGCTGCCTTTTCACCTTTTTCTGTGATTTTTGTTTTAACTGAAGAAAATTTATTTGCAATTCCTTCACCAATAACTTTAAAGCCTTCGCCTAATGTTTTAAATATGTTTAATTTTTTACCTTCTTTTTGAGCATTAATAAAAGCATCTGAACCTTTCCCTTTGATTGCAGCAGTGGCAACTAAAGCAACACCTGCAGCAGCACCTGCAACAACTGCAATTTTTTTCTTTGTTGAAAGATTTTTAAAACCTTGAACTGGAGCAATTTTCATTATAACACCTTACTTTCTATTAAATTGATATACCTATACAACAACACTGAATGCTTTTATTTGCTATTTTAAAAAAAAATTTAACAAATATTTACATTTACATGTATAATGATATTAAAATTTTAATTTTTTTTCAAGTGTCATAGCGTATAATATGTAAAATATTTAACATATCATTTTCTGGTGTTAGAATTAATCTATAAAAGAGTTTCAAAATGGAAGATTTATTATATCCAAAAATAATTATTAAGAAATTTAAAGCAATCAAAAATTTAGCTGAAAAAAATAATTATGAAAAAATTATAGAGCCGATTAATGATATTTTAATTTATTTTAAAGATTTGTATGCTAATAATGTTATTGATAATCGTGAAAATGAGGTAAATATTAAAGAAAGCAGAGCTGAAATTATAGCTTATTACCTTTCTCGATTTGACCATTATGATTTATTCCCAAGTTTAAACCAAAACCAAGCATTCGATAAAATAGCAAATACAATAAATGTTAAAAAAACTACATTAAGAATTTTAAGAGATCGTTATGATTCAAAAATAACTAAAATAAAAATGAAAGAAAGCCCGTATCTTAAAATAAGAAAGGGTATAAATGTGCCATTATCAAAAAAAGAAAAAGCTATTTTTGAATATTATAAAAATAAAAAAAGAACAGAAATTTTAAAAGACGTTATACAAATATTTAAATCATATAAAAGGGGGATCTGAATGCCCCCTTTTTATTATTTTATTTTTTTACTGAATGAGATTTTAAATATTCGATTTCTTTTTCGCCAGACACATTAACTCGACCGTCGGAATATATGTTTATTGAAAAAATATCTTGTTCTTCGCCGGAGTTTAGATTTGGAGGATTTTCTTTTCCGTTTACATCAATTTTTATAATTTTTTTTGTGGCAAAATCATTCAAGCCGGTTGGCATTGTCCAATATATACCATCAGTTGTTTCAAATGTACAATTTCCGCCTTCAAAAATGGGTTCACCTAAAATATTTAATTTTGAAGCAAATAATTTACATAGTTTGTTATCGCCTTCGGCAGCATCAGTGGTTCCGGGAATTTGAACAGCGTCAGTATTTAAAAAACCAATACGTTCAGGGTCGTATGGATATAACGTTTCATCATTTACAAGTTCAGCTATCGTCCTTTCTGTAACGGAGTATGCTTTTTTAAACATTGCTTTATTCTTGTCAGGAATCGAATTTACTAACGTTCCTATAACTAATATTGCGAGGATACCAATTATAGATAAAACTATCAATGTTTCCGCCAAAGTAAAGGCTTTTTTATATTTATTGTTCATTATATTTTCCTTTTTACCATGTAATAATTACGGCTCCGTCTCCGCCTTTAAAATTTATATTTGCTGGTTTTAAATATTTATTTTTATATTTATCACTTGCAACTGATGCAGGAGAAGTATTTTCCGGTGTGCCGACAGAACTTGAGGGGCTTGATTTTTTGTAAATGATTCTTTGTGCAACTTTATTATTAAAGCTTGAATCAGCTGAAGCATTTACACCAAGTCTTGAACCAAATACTTCAATTTCACCTTCGGATGTTCCAGCACCTTGAGCACCTCTGCCAAGACCTATTCCGATAATTTTGCTATTTCCTGCAAAAGACTTAATTGTGTCAAATAAGCTGTATCTAACATTTGTTGCTGAAACTTCTCTTGAATCTCTTGTTTTGCCTTCGCAACAAGTAATGCTACTGTTGTCTGAACAGGATTTATTTCTGTCATTGGCATAACATAAATCATAATTATCTGTTTTTAAGCTGCCTCTGCCGCCTTGACCGCCTTTTGCAACCAAGACTTTTTTGGCGGAAATATTGTTTAATCCCATTTTTATAACAGTATCCGTTCCATTTGGACCTTTTTTGCCTTTTTTCCAGCTATCATCAGACCAAACGCCACCCTTTCCAAGTTTTACGAATAAAGAACCGTCAATTTTTGATAATTTGGTAGATGAATATTCACCTGCACTGCCTGCTTCGCCATAACCAAGGTAATTGGTTGAATATGGAATTGTCCAAGTGTAAATATAGTTGTATATTTCTGATGTTGAAGTTCCTATGCCGTAGCTATTGCCATTAAAATTATCAGTGTCGGGCATTCCTTTTCCGCCGGACATACATTTTACAGATGTGCCGTCAGAAAAAGTACAAATGTCTTTATCAAATTTTGAAGTGTTTATTACTTCAGTTCCGTTTTTTCCGTTTTTTCCGTTTGTTATTGAACCGCTGGGAACAGGTTTGCACATAAAAGTAGTATCAAACGAGTAACATGATTTAACAGTTAAATAATTTATACTGTATCCTGAGTCACCCATAGCTTGAACTCCGGGATGATCTCCGTCCATTGGACTGGTAGTTTGACCAGTTTCTTCATTTTTTGCATAAGATAACTCTTGAATGTATGGAGATCCGCCTTCTCCGCCAATAGAAGTAGCAGAAATTCCGTTTACGGTAGCAGAACAAGTTTTTCCGTTTTGACCGTATAAATGTTCAAAACACTTGACTCCGACATTTGCTACCCAATACTCAAGGTTTCTGGTGGTTACATTATTTCCGTTTGCACCGCTAAATCCAGATCCCAAACAACTGCTTTTAACTGAAACAGGTTTATTTGCAATTCTTCCAAGCCATACGCAACTTGGTTTTGCTCCACCGCTTCCACCATAATAGTATCTTACATACTCTGCATTTGTTCTTTCTATAGTATTATTACTTGGGCATTCAGCCGCATTTGAGCAACTGTGTTCTTTACAGCTTCCTTTTAATGTTTTATTGCCTTCTGTGCAATTATAGTACGGATTACTTGTTGGGCAAGTACATTTTCTAACTGCACAATATTTTTGTGTACTACAATTTTTTCTTGGATTGCAATAGTAATTTTTCAATGTTGTACTTGTGTATGGACAATTTGGATCATAAATTGTTCTGCAATTATATTCACATTTTTTAGTTTGCGTGCATTCTTCTGTATACATTCCATAGTATTTTTTAATACAAGAGTTTTGATCATATTCTTTCGTTGTGATCCATTTAATAACTCCGCCGTCACCTCCTGCACCACCACAGGCAACAGCTCCTGCTCTAAATTTTCCGTCTATAATATTTTGCCAATCAAACCATTTAGGCATATCATGGATTTCTGCTACTTGTGTTTGAGCTCCTAATATCTTTGTGTAGTCGAGTAATTCGTGAGGCAGAATCATGCCTGTTCTAACATCCGTTTTAACAGTTATTGTACCGTTTGATGCGTTAAGCAATATATAAGTATCATTATTTATAAATTCACTTGGTCTGTTTGCTGTACTTATATTTGTTTTATAAGTTATTTTAACGATTTGAGAATCGCTCAAATTTGCAAGATTATTCAAACCTTTGTTTTTTGCGACTTGTCTAAATCTGTTTGCCAATTGTTTTTTCATTATTTCTATTTGGTTAGAATTTGCTGTTTTTGGGTTAACATTTGCATTTAATGATGATTCATTTGGCCCGCCTCCGGCGCCACCACCGCCAACAGCATGTAATACAACATTTGCGGCATTTTCAGGTGGAGTAAAATGTCCGACAAAATCCCCGTTACTGTCTTGTTGTAATGGTCTGTCTATAATTTCTTTTGAACCGCTTATTACTTTTTCCCAAGGAATTGTGATAACGTTTCCGTCATAATTTCCGGAAGATGCTTTTATGTGCCATAAAGGATTATTTGTTGATGGATTATTTTTTGTATATTTTTCTGTCAAATTACCTTCAATAATTTTATTTTTGGATTTATCAAGTGTTTCTCCGTTTTTATCAGGTATAAAGGTTGTAACGCCGTTTACTACTTTTACAATACCTTTTTCGTAGGTAATTTGAGGATTTTCAAATATATATTTACTGTCTTCTTTTACAATTTCTTCTTTACCGTTTATTTTAATTTTAGCTTTTGTAATATGACCGTCTTTATCTTTTATGGGGGTAGCCTCTGTTATTTCTTCATATAAGGTTGATTTTTTTTCTCCGCTTTCAGTGGGAATGCTTCCCGTTATTGATTTATATTCGGAATCATCTTTTTTTTGATAAACAATTAAATCATCTTTTGTTGTCGAATCAGTAACCTTTTCATAGCCAATTACTCCGCCACCAACAGAATCTTCGCTTTTTACCGTTAGAATCCATAAATCATTTTTAGTTTCAGGATTTTGTTTTTCAAATTTTGATGTAATATTGCCTTCGATTACTCGATTTTTAGATTTATCAAGTATTTTTCCGTCATTTGAAACATATTTATATGTTGGATCTTCAAATATATATTTGTTTCCTGCAACATAAGTTTCTACTTTGCCGTTTACGTTTTTTTTGGCTACTGTTATTGTCCCGTCTTCATTTTCAACAGGGGTTACTCCGGAAATTTCTTCATATATTGTTGAGGTTTTACCTGTACCTTCAACAGGTTCTTTGCCTGTCATTTTTTTATAGAAATTTTTATCTTTTTTTTCGTATACAGTAACTGTGCTTGCAGCTGCAGAGGGGTCTTTTTCTTTTTTGTAATTTGAAATGTTGTCTGAATTGTCAAGATTTTCCGGAACTCTACTTGGACCGAATGTCAAAACTTCTTTTGTATAAATTTCATATCTTCCGTGACTTCCGCCACCAAGGGCTGCACCAATATCCGAATTATTAATAATTTTTCTCGTAATTATCGGAGTAACAGAGGCTACAACCACTGCTAAAACCGTAATCATGATAATTGTTTCCATTAAGGAAAATCCATGTTTTTTCTTTTGATTTTTTGTCATTTCTTTTACCATAATATCAATACAGCTCCATTCTTATTCGGTGCACCGGCATTTAAATTTGAAATTAATTTGGTTAGATCGCTTTTTCTTTGAATTGAAATTGTATCGACAATTTCACTCATTTTTGATTTATTTTGTTTGTTTGAATAATATGATGAGTCATTAAATTCTAAATTTAGAACAATATTATTGTAATAAAAATAATTTCCATTTTCTTTTGCAAATGATTTAATTTGAGCTTCAGTTGAGTCTTCTTTTAAAAATAATGATGAGGTTGAATAAGTCAAATCACTAAATTCTATTAAATTATCTCTGCTTACATAACCATATTCATCCTGGGCATCGCATCCGTTAATTCTTATTCTGTAATCTTTATGAGAAGTTAGATTATTATCGTTAATAAGTTCCACTATTTCACAGCTTTCTTGATTTTTGTTTGTTATATTTGGGCATGGTTGTCTTGAGCTTAGAAGTTTGCATGATTTTACATTAGAGGGAATTATGCCGTTTGGGTAATATTCGCCACCTTTTGCCCTAATTTCTTCTATTCCGGAATCACTACTGCTTACAATGGTAATACCGTCATTTGAAGTTGTACCTATTGTGATATCCAAATCCGAGGCAATACCTGAAGCGTATTTGGTAATTGTTTGACCCTGAACGCTATAGTTACCAGCACCGCTTGCAATTATATAATACATAGCCGGTCTTTGATCTAGATGGAGTTTGCATTTTGAAACTGTTTGAGCCGGTCTTCTTGCAGTTCTTTCATCCATGTACTGCTCTTTTAATTGACCGTTTTCTATCCAGCAAGCATATTGTCCTCTTAAAGTAACACTTTGCATTTTTGGCTTTACTTTTGTTAAGGCAGGAACTAATGTTGCGGTTACAATCATAATTATTATCATAGACATAATAACTTCAATAAGGGTAAAGGCTTTTTTGCATTTTTTTACCATCTTATAATTACCTCACCCATTGTGCCTGCTTGATTTGAGTTTCCTCCTCTGCCACAACCATTTTCACTATATTTGGAAGTTTCTCCTGATATATTGTATATTCCGTCTATTTCTTCCGCATTTTCATTGGTTGTAATTCCGCCTCTTGCAAATTCTAAAACCTTGATATTTGAACCGTTCATTTTATATATTGTGGTTTGTCCGCCGTTTTTTCCGGCTTCACCACCTTCGCCTAATTTGATTTTATATGTTATATTATCCGAAACCGGAAGTGAAGGATAATATACAACTTTGCCTTCACCTGATGAGCCACCTTTTTTATTATTGCCAACACCGCCTCCGGCTCCGCCGCCTAATATTTGTATTGTGTAAAATTCTTGACTATATTGTTTTTCAGGTTTAAATATACATTCTCCGTTAGTACTATCTAAACAAGAACATACAAATAAACCAGCTTTTTTAGGTGCTTCTTTCGTAGTTGTAGCTTTTTTAAATATTATTGGAAACGCAGCAACAATCACAATAAACATTATAGCAATGCTCATTGTAAACTCGATAATTGTGAATCCGTTTCTTCGCAATTCCATTGTTCCTCTTACGTAGATTATAATAGGTAACGACATATTTGTAAAATTCTTTAATAAAAAATTCAAAAACTTAATGTATTTTAAATATTTAGCCAATATGGTATTATATACTTTGTATTTTCGGAGTTTAAAATGAATTTTAAGAGAAAAAAAGCCTTTAGTTTATTGGAATTGATGATAGTGTTTGTAATAATAGGTATTATTACGGTAATTGAGATGATGATTTTGCAAACAAGAATTAATCAATACGGGGCTTTATACTATAATATATATTCTGCACTAAAAAAAGCTTCTTATAATGTGCTTGCTGATATGTATTGTCCGGATGAAAACAGTGATGATCCGGAATGTAGATTGGGTCCAAGGCCGTTTCCAGATAATTCTTATGATTTATGTAAAAGATTATCGGAATTTATTAATGTTCCGAAGGGTGCTAATTGCGGAAGCGGAGAAAATGATAAGTCAAAAGACATAAATGATGAGGCTTCAAATATAAATGATGATACCTTAAGGTTTACGGCTTCAAATGCGTCCCATTTTTATATGTCATCCTTAAAAACTTATAAGTTCGATTCAGGTGAAGAAATTAAATATTTTATCGTATATGTAGATTTAAATGGTAAGGAACCTCCAAACAGGGTGGATAAGAAGCCTCAAGATAGGGTATTACCTGACATAGTACCTTTTGCCATAACTACAAGAGGTGAAACAATACCTATGGGTTATCCGATTTATTCAAACACTTATTTGACTGCAAAAATAAAATATCCGGCTGCTGAAGTAAACGGAGCAATTGTTGATGATCGTTATTCAAAATCAATGAGTTTTTATGAAGCAATAAAAGGTGCATGGGGTGATACAATCAGTCCGGACATTACATATAATATACCGTTTACTGATCAAATACCAAATAATAGTAAAGCAAAATCCTTCTTTTTGGGTGAAATTCCAACAGATTTTGAATTCAAATCTCAAGAAGGATGCAAAGGCGGTGAATATACTTGTAGAGTTGTAATAGACAGCTTCCAAGATAAAAGATTTTAATTTAATTTATTTTTAAAATAAGAAATTGTTAAATCCAATCCCTTGTCCAAAGAGATTTTTGGTTTCCAGTTAAGCTCTTTTTTTGCAAGGCTTATATCGGGTTTTCTTTTGTGTGGGTCATCAACAGGTAAAGGCATATAAATTATATTTATTTTATTATTGATTTTATTTTTTATCGATTCTGCTATTTCATTAATTGTATATTCAATCGGGTTTCCTAGATTAATTGGGCCTGAAAATTCTTTTTTTGTGTTCATGGTTTTAATTAGAGCATCGATTAAATCATCGATATAACAAAAAGAACGTGTTTGAGAGCCGTCTCCGTATACGGTAAGATTATTGCCTTTAAGTGCCTGACAGATAAAATTTGAAATAACACGTCCGTCCTCTATATCCATAAGAGGCCCATAAGTATTAAATATTCTAACTATTTTTACTTCAAGATTATATATTCTTTTATAGTCAAAAAATAAACTTTCTGCACATCTTTTTCCTTCATCATAGCAGGCTCTGGGACCAATCGGATTAACATTTCCAAAATAATTTTCTTTTTGAGGATGTTCTCTTGAATCTCCATATATTTCAGATGTTGAGCTTTGAAGAATTTTTGCATTATTCTTTTTAGCTAATTCCAGTATATTAATTGCTCCAAAAACACAAGTTTTTGTTGTGTAAATTGCATTTTTGCCTTGATATTTTTTTGGAGAAGCAGGACATGCAAGATTATATATTTCATCAATTTTTTTGTTAATTTCAATGGGTTCTATAATATCGTGTTTAACAAATTTAAAACGAGGGTTGTTGATTAAATTTGAAATGTTATCAGTGGAGCTTGTAAAGTTACTATCAAGACAAATTATGAAATTATTTTCATCTTGAATTAATTTTTTACATAAATTTGAACCTATAAAACCGCATCCGCCGGTTATTAATATATTTTTTAAATTGTTCATCTGTTTTTCCGTTTTTATTTAAATTATATTATACAACAATTAATAGATGAAAATAATTTAAAAATAAATTAAAATTATACGTCATGATGGATAATGATGAATTAAAAATTTATGAAGTACCAAAAATAAAAAGTAAAATGTGTACCGCACCATTATTTCTTTTTTCATTGGTAGCTATATTATATTCAGTTATATTGGCATTATTTCCTTTTTTTAATTTTAAAATTGTAATTGGTTCGTTTATTACAATTTTAATATTCGGATTTTTTCTATTATATTTATCATTTTCAAAATACACTAAGTACGATAAAATCGGTTTTTCGGAAAAAACCAAAACAATAAGTTTTATAAAAAATAATGAAATTAAAAAAATCGTTCCCTGTAATTGCATTTCAAAATTGGAGTTATTTATGGGTGCTATAAATATAACTTCGATTGATGGTAAAAAATATTTTATTTTGCTTGATAATGACAGCTTATTAAATTTATATAATCAAATTAAAAATGAATATATTGAAAAATCGAATAATGCTCGAAAATTAAATATAAAAGGTTATTTTTACGGATTTTTCTTGTTATTTTTTATTTTGTTTTGTATAGCAGTACTTTTTAATTCTATGAATTGTAGTTGCAATAAAAAAGAAAATATATGCACAATTGATACTTATGAATTTTTCAGTCAAAACAGAGTAGTTTTTAAAATTAATGATTTACAAAATGTTGAAATTAAAACAAAAAGATCCGGTAAACATTCTTTTGATGAAGTACATATTTTATTAAAAGAAAATGGAATTGAATATACGTTGGTGCCTGAGATAAGTTTTTATGTACCATTTTTTGCTGAGTATTTTAAAAGTAAATTGTTGGATTATAAAAACGGTGATGAAAATATCTTTGAATATAATTATATTACCCCTCTTGTTGCATTAGGAATATTTGTTTTTATATATGTTTTAATGTTTTGTTTTAACAAAAATAAAGTATTAAGTAAAAACACTACATTAATTATTTCCGTAATATCTTTTTTTCTTTATTTATTTGTTGCTTCTAATTATAAAATTGAAAAAAATCCCGATTTAATTAAGGAAAAAGAATATATAAGTTTATATAATAAGGCGGAAGATTTTTTGTTTAAAGATAAAATTGATGATGCTCTTTATTTTTATGATAAAGCCGAAAAAATATATTCTGATGATTATGTAACATCTCTTGATATTGGTGAAATATATATTGATAAAAAAGATTACAAAAAAGCACTTGAATATATTTTAAAATCAATTGATTTAAACGAAAGAAATGAAAAATCAATTGTTGCTGATTCAAATAAAATGTTTAATAGAAAGTACAGTTATAAAACGCGAGCATTGATTCAAGCCGCAAATATTTATAAAAGTTTGGATGATTGTAATAATGCGATTATATATCAAACTAAACTTTTGGATGAAACAGAAAAACCAGACGAATTTCCGGCAACCAGAAAAAAACGAGCAGAGTGTTATTTAAAGTTAAATAAAAAAGAAGAAGCTTTTAATGATTATGTTGAGTATAAAAAATATGTGCAAGAACAAATCAAAAAAAATCCAAATGTTTATAATGCAAAGAATCTTGCTGAAATTGATTTTATACTTATGAATATAAATAAAGAAAAAGCAAAAAGTATAGTTTCAAAAAAAATAAATAATGCAGATAATTTATATTCAAATTTTCAAAAAATACAAATTAATAGTCCAAGTGAATATGATGACTTAACAAAACAGCAGATACTTGATTTGAGAAAAGACTATGTTTCAAAATCAATATTTTCATCAAAATGGTATAAGCCGAATGAAGAAATATTTGGAGGAATTGAAGATAAAAAACCTTGGTATGGTATTGATAACAATAATTGTCCGTTTGTAAGTGATGTTAATAAAGGAATGAGTGCTAGAAGTATTATAATAAATAATCCTGCAATGCTTGTAGGGGTGGTTAATCATTTAGGTTATAAATATTCAAGTGATACGCCTTTTTGTAAAAATAAAATATTACATTTTATTCCGGATACTATATATTACAATAAAGAACAAAAAACAATTGTAGTAGTATATAAAGTTGATAATAGCGTTATAAAAAATATCCAAGAACCTCAATACATAATGCCTTTATCATTTATAGGGTTAAACGCTCGTGATTTTGGTTTTAAATATGCTATTGCACAAAACAAGTATAATATTTATTTCACTAAACCAAATAATGTCTCAAAAGAAATATATGAATTTTTAGATTATTTACACGTCGGATACAGTTGTAAATTACCGGGTGGTTGCAACAATGTTTCACCGTTGCAACCAGAATTAGAATTTAGAATAAAAGAGCTCCCCGCAGGCTTGACTTTTAAATTATGGAAACGTATTCCAAGATATAAAGCTCAGAAGGCTGATATGAACTTAAAAGTAATTTTTGAAGAAATAAATAAAAAATAGCTGGGGAGAGATTCGAACTCTCGACCTTACGGGTATGAGCCGTACGCTCTCACCAACTGAGCTACCCAGCCAAAATAGTAAATTCTATTAAATTATCAAAATTTGTAAGTCAATTTTCACATAAAAAAATAAAAATTACAAGTTAAATTTAAAAAGCCCCGCCAGGGGCTTTTTTTAGTCTTCTATTTCCGGTTTTGGTTCAGGAGGTTTGGGCATTCCTTCCATATTTTTTACCATTTTTTTTATCATTTTTTTATGACATGGACAATCACAATTATGTCTTTTAAAATGTTTCATGTGGTGTCCTGCATAAGGATGACCATAAGCCCCGACCATTGGTGTTATCGGACCTATGGGAGCCGATGGAAGCGGTGGTTTGTTGAGTGCGGCAAATAAGCTTAATGCACAAAATACACCTACAAAACTTCCCCCTGCAATAATTAAAAATTTCCTAAAACTTTTTGATTTACAAAAACATTCTTCTTTAATTTCTGTTTCTTTAATTTCTTCAGTCATTTTTTACTCCTTTTTTTAAAAATTTGTAAACACATACTACGTACTCTTAAACGAAATCAAAATTAATTTGTTCATTTTTAAAATAACTTTTTTAAAATAAAAAAACAATTACTCTTTTGAAGGATATATATGATTTTATTTTTTTATGTCGTATAAAAAAGAAGAAATATTTTTTATGTTATTTAAAACATGATTCACGCCCAGATGTCTGTAGTTATTAAGCATAATGTTATTATCTGCAAAAGGTGGGATAACACCGATTGATTCTACATCTGCGGAGTTGGCCGCAATAATGTCATCGACACTGCTTCCTAAATATTTAATTGTTTTGTAGGGACAATGTTTTAATATTTCATATACGCCTTTTGGGTTTGGTTTTAACATACTTTTTGGTAAATCATCACTTGTTATATAAAAATAAAAATATTTATCTATATCAAATTTTTTAAGAGTGTATTTAACTTCTTCCATCAAGCGGCCCGAAAATATAACCATGTCATAATTTTTAGATAATTCTTCAAAGGTTTCTTTTGATATTAAAAGCTTTTCTTCATCGATATATTCGGTAAGAATATTTTGAAAAACAGTTATGATTTCACCTAATTCAATATCTTTATCGTGAATTGATAATAAATATCTAACCGTTTCCCAGTTACAACTCATTTTTCCTTGATTTTTAGTCATAATGACTTCATTGAGTGAAATTTCATAACCTAAAAAATATTCGACCGTTTTAATTATTGTCTTTAAATATGATTCCGTTGAATCTACTATTATTCCGTCTAAATTAAAAATAAGCACGTCTTTTTTGACTAAAAGTTCTGATATATATTTTATTCCGCCTAATTTTGGTACAGTAATTCTTAAAAAAGTTGAATAAGAATCGTCATTAAAAAAGTTTTTAACTATTATGCCGGATTTTTTGAATTTTTCATAATAAAATTTAGTGTAGTGACTAAAATCACAAAATATAAAATTACCTTCGCTTTTATAAGGCTTAAATCCTTTTTCATTTAAAACATTATGAAATATTTTCCTTGCATTTAGATTTTGTTCTTTTATTTCCTCTATTCTTTTTTCATCATTTAAAACGGAATTTGCACAATTTAGGGCTATGGAATTTACACTATAAGGTAAAATAACTTTTTTTAAATTTTTAATAATTTCAAAATCTGCCACTGCAATTCCAAATCTTAATCCGGCTAATGCAAAATCTATGGAAAAAGATTTGACAACAACGACGTTACTATATTTTTTGATTAAATCCGTATAATCCAAAAAAGTCGCATTATCGGAAAAATTAATATAAGTGCAATCTATTATAAAAAGACAGTCAGGGAAGCTATGAAGTAAAATCTCAATAACGGAAGCTTTTGCAAGTTCTCCTGTAGGATTATTCGGGGTGGCTATATATATAACTTTTGTTTTTTCCGATATATTATTTGCAATTTTCTTATAATCAAAAACAAATTTTTCATCATAATCGATAAATTTGACTTTTGAGCCGATGATTTTTGCATAAATTTGTGCTGCAGTATAAGTCGGCCTATATGATAATAATTCATTATCAAAATCCAAATAAGCATTTAATATGACTTTTATTGCCTCATTGCAACCGTTTGTGAGTAAAATATTCTCTTTTAATATATTGTAATTTTTGGAGACTTTATCTAATGTTTTTCCATAAGATGGATATAATGAAATATCAGCAGTGTCTATATTTTTAATAGTGCTTAAAGCAAAATTTGAAGGACCATATAAATTTTCATTTAAGTTTAATTTTAAACGCCAATCAAATTTATTTTCATCAATTTCATAAGAAAAAATATTCTCAATGGTTTTCCTTGGTTTGACCATAGGAAGATTATACTATATATGTATTTTAGTGTCGAGCATAGTATGTTTTTTCTTGTACTTCAATTCTTATATTTGCAAGTTCTATATCATCATAGTCGACATACTCCGTTTGAAACAGGTTTCTTCCTGTTTTGATTACGAGTTCATTTGTATCTTTTAATATGCTTTTATTAACCGTAATTGTGTGATTATCTCCATTTACTTCAAGAATAGCAATTTTATGTCCGTTTACGAAAACTTCTGCAGGACTTGAATATACCTTTGCGATTCTGTTTTGACCTAATTGTTTTGCTTTTTTGGTATCAAGACCAATTATTGTTCCTATTTTTATTACAACGTCTTGATTTGCTCCGGCAGCCGGTCTTTTGAATGTTTGAGACAAGTAATGCCCTTTGGCATTTAATTTAAAATCACCGCTGTTTGCGGAATTATCGGAAAATAAATTATCACCTAAATGTATTACGCCATCTGTAATTTGCATGTCAAATGGGCTTGTTTGTTCAATACCGAGTTTTAGCGGATTTTTTAATACGCTGTTATCAACTGTCAATGAAAAAACTTTATAACCTTCTTTTTCAACAAAAAGAACCGTCTTATCGCTAATATCGGCATTTAATTGAAAAGTACCGTCTTTATCGGAATAAGTTGTATAATGAATTTCCGGAATTGTTATTTTTGCATTACTCAAGCCTTTTTGAGTTTTTGAATCTATAATTTTATTTTGATAATTTGTATCGTATCTGTCAACCTTGCCGGAAATTACATCTGCAAAAACAAATTGAGATACAAAACAAAAATAAATAATTAATAATATTTTTTTCATTTAAAACCTCTTTTATAAGGTTTTAAATGATTTTAATTTTTAAAACAATGTAAAAAAAAGTAATTGGTAATTATGAAAAAGTTTAATAAAAAAACCACCCTTTCGGGTGGTTAAATTTTATCTGTCTTGCGAAACAGGAATTATAAGTTCCTGCCCAATACTGATGGCAGCCGGATTAACTATATGATTAATCCGTTGTATTTCTAAAATTTTTGCTTCATCGTATTTGCCATAAAACCTGTACGCTATACCGTTTAATGTATCACCTTTTTTTACAACATATTTTTCTTCAGTAACTGTGTTTTCGTTACTGTTACCAGCATCTGTACCTATAACTGCAACATCATCTTTAATATCAATAGTATTTTTAGGAGTCATAGAACATATAGAAACTATGAAAAATATGCAGCTCATAAACAATACACCTGCTATAAAACCGATTGTTAAGTATACGGCAGGAGATTTTTGATATGTTGTTTTTGTGGCATTGTGTACTTTTTGTACTCCCTTTTGTACACCACCCCACAATATATCAAGCTCATGAGCTTTTTGAGTTTTATAGTAATGATTAAGCTGTGTTCTTGTGGCTTGTTTCTTATCGTTTTGAGATAAGCTCGCAAGTACACCCATTTTTTCTCGAGTTAAGCCCGATCTATGTAATGTTGAACCTTTCATGTCTTATCCTATCAATCATAAATAGTCTTGTAGACATGTTATAAAGAGTTCGAAATAAAGTCAAGAAAGCATATATTTTATGTAAAGTTTTATTAATTATTTGAAATTATTTTTTTCTTGGCACAATCAAACATAGAATCTATTATTTCTTTATTTTTTTCTTTTCCTCTGTCAATGTTAAAACCGCCTTCTTGCAGGTATTCGAGCATTCTTGATTTCCACATTTCAAAAAGCTCTTCATTTTTCATATTCAGTGCTTTTGCTATTTGTTTTAGTTCTTCAAAATCTATTTGTATTGGTTTTGCTCCCCTTAAAATATCAACAAGTTCAAGTCTTTTTTTTCTTTCAAACATTTTTAAAAAATCCAATGTCGAAAGATTATTGTATTTAATTAAATCTTTTAACATTAATAGATTTTCACTGTAGCTTATAATATCGTTTGGAATTTGGTACTCTATGAATTCTTCGGGATTTATGTCCATAACTGTTGCAATTCGTTCTAAAGTTATTGAGCGTGTTGAAAAAGGGACATTTTCGTCTATTAAATTATATACATAAGATAATGTAACACCTATCATTTGAGCAAATTCTTTTTTGTGAAGTCCTGTTTTTTCTAAGAAATCTCTGACTAATTTGGAACTTTTCTTTTGTACTTTAAAATTATTTTTCATTTATATTGATTTTACTCCGTCTTGTATGCTATTTTACAAATAACCCTTTTTATTTATTTTTAAATTACCGAAAAAGATAAATAATAATGATTAATTCAAATATTGTTTAAAAGAAGAAATAAAAAATGAAAGCAATAATCGGCTTAGGAAATCCGGAAATAAAATATAAAAATACTCGTCATAATACGGGTTTTCTGATTATGGATGAAATATTAAGAGTTCATCAAATTACCTTATCCGATAAATTTAATTCTTTTTTTGCAAAAAAAGATGACTTGTTATATCTTCTGCCTAAAACCTATATGAATCTTTCAGGTAATGCGGTAGTTGAACTTTTAAATTTTTACAAGATTACAAATAAAGATATTCTTGTTATATATGATGATGCTACAATTGAATTTGGAACATTTAGATTAAAAAAAAGCGGTTCTTTTGGTGGACATAACGGTATTAAATCAATTATTAACCGTCTTGGAACTGATGTTTTTGACAGATTAAAAGTAGGAGTCGGTCCTGTACCGAATAATATTCCCATAGATAAATTTGTTTTATCTGATTTTACAAGTGATGAGTTGGAAAAAATTAAAATTTTGGGTAAACATACCATTGAACTTGTTGATTGCTGGTTAAATGAGGGTATGGAAGCAACACAAAATAAGTTTAATAAAAAAATTGTATAGTATTATTTTTTTAGTTCATTTGGAATACAAAAAATTACTGTTTCATATTGATTCATCGCATAATGCCCCAAATAAAAACTGTAATCTTTTAAAAGTTTTTTTAGATATATTGGTATATTAACAAAATCATTGCTTGAATGATAAATTGATATAGCCAATTGAGGTCTGTCATTTAATAAGATTTTTTCTGCTCCCTTGAGGGCGGGCAATTCAGCACCTTCAATATCCATTTTAATAAAATCGACCTTTTTGACATTAAGCATTTCTTTTGCTTCATTAAGGGTGATAGTTTCAACTTCTTTTGTAGTTGTTGGTTTGAGATTACTTATACCAACTACCCTTGAAGCGGGTCCGCTAACTATAAAGTTTAATTTTTCTTTTTTATTCCAAACACCATAAGGCACTATTTGAACACAATTTAATTTTTTTAATAAAATATCAAGATTTTCTTCTTTTAATTCATCATACAGCGGTTCAAAAGCATAATCTGTTTTTAAATTAGGCAATGCTTTTTTAAATCCAAAAACATGTGCACCGTTGCAAAAACCGCAGTCAAAAATTGTTTGTATTACATCTTTGTTTATATATTCTAAATATTGAGCACCATAATTTCTCCCGCTTGCACCTTTTTTGATATTATGTTTTTTGGCAACATACTTAACTATTTTTGAATAGTCCATATTTAATTTTGCATTCCATAATTTTTCATAAAGTTTTTTAGATTTTTTATCTGAAAAAACTTTTAGTGCATTTTTGTAGTTATCTTGGTAAACTGAATTTCTTATTTTGCTTTCAAGTTGATATGGAATAAAAAGGTAGGGAATATTAAAGTATTTTAGAACTCCAATTGTAATATGAAGAGCATTTCTTACGGATATTAATATCATATCAATTTTATTTTTAATTTCATCAATTTGTGATGTTTTATATATAGGAATATCAATTCTTTCATCATGTGTTTTGTTGGAGTCAATATAAAATTCAACATTAATATCTGGCAATTCTTTTCTAATATTTTCGTATAGTGCCAGACCGCAAGTACCTGCACCATAAATAGCTACTTTTTTAACATTTTTTGGAATTTGTTTTAAAAATTTTTTATACATGAATACCTCTATAATTCTATAATATAAAAGCACCTTTCGGTGCTTTTTATAAATATGGCGGGAACGACGGGGCTCGAACCCGCGACCTCTTGCGTGACAGGCAAGCGCTCTAACCAAACTGAGCTACGCTCCCAAACCATATTAAATTTTAATTGTTCGATTGTTATTTAGCGTATACGCTAACTTGTTTTCTTGTTCTTCTGTATGGTTCAAATTTTACTACACCATCAATCAATGCAAATAAGGTATCATCTGAACCTCTACCTACATTATTTCCGGGATGAATTTTTGTACCACGTTGTCTTACTATTATATTTCCCGCAACAACTTCTTCATTTGCGTATTTCTTAACGCCCAATCTCTTACTTTCGCTGTCACGACCGTTTTTTGATGAACCTACACCCTTCTTATGTGCCATTGTTATTCTTCTCCTGTCGTTTCTTCACTCTTTGTTGATTTTGCTTTTGTGTTAATTTTATTAATCATGACACGAGTGAATTGCTGTCTATGCCCTTGTTTAACTCTTGTTCCTTTTTTAGGACGTTGTTTGTAAACAATTACTTTTTTAGCTTTGTCATTTTTAACAACGGTACCGTCAACAGTAGCAGAAGCCACATAGGGTTTACCAACTTTTGATTTTTTACCGTTAACAAGCATAACAACCTTGTCAAAGGTAACTTTTTCGTCCGCTTGGGCATCTAACAACTCGATATCAACATATCTGCCTTCTTCAAGCTTGTATTGTTTTCCGCCTGTTTCAACTATTGCGTACATTTTTAATCCTTTCTTTTAAGGAATCGCAGCTTATTTTCAAGCATTTATGAGCGATCAACCTATCTGCATATTTTAATATATCCAAGACAAAAAACTATGTCAAGAAATTGTTTACAATTCTTATTTTATAAGCTCCAGCATTTCTTTAACGGCTTTTTGGATTCCGACAAATACGGCTCTTGAAATAATGCTATGTCCTATGTTAAGCTCTGAAATTTCTTTTATTTCTTTCATCAGATAGACATTTTTATAGTTGAGTCCGTGTCCGGCATTAACTTTTAGCCCTATATCTTTTGCATATTTTGCGGATTTTTTTAATTTATCAAGTTCTTTTGTGTAATTGCCGTTATCAAAAGCATTTGAAAAACAACCGGTATGCATTTCTATATAATCTGCATCTATATATCTTGATGCTTCAATTTGATTAATTTCCGGGTCAATAAACATACTGACCAATATACCTTTTTCTTTTAATGGTTTTATAAATTCTTTTAATTTGTCTTTTTGTTTGTTAACGTCTAAACCGCCTTCTGTTGTGATTTCTAAGCGTTTTTCCGGAACTATGCATACGCTGTATGGGACAATATCAAGTGCAATTTTTTGGATTTCATTTGTTGCAGCCATTTCAAGATTAATTTTTGCACCTAATGCCTTTATATCATATAAATCCTTATCTTTTATATGGCGTCTGTCTTCTCTTAAGTGCATTGTTAGGGCTAAAATATTTTCTTTTAATATAATTTCAGCAGCTTCAACAAGTTTTGGTTCAATCCCGCCCCTTGCATTTCTTAATGTTGCTATATGATCAATGTTAACTCCCAATTTCATAACTAAATTCTACTACAATTAAAAAATAAAAAACTAAAAATTTACAAAGTTTACAAAAAGCATGTTTTTTTCATATTTGTATTATAATCATTTTGAATATTACAGTTATACTGGGATAAAAATTTTGATTTGTCCGAAATGCAAAACTGAAGTGTCAGATAAAGAAACTTTCTGTCCGACTTGTAATTTAAGACTTGTGATTAAGTGTCCAAAATGCGGTTCCCCAAATCGTCTTGGCTCGGTTAGTTGTGCTTCGTGCGGTTATACACTTGTTAAATTTTGTCCTATCTGCAATAGTGCTAATTATTCGACAAGCAAAAGCTGCAGAAAATGCGGGCATATATTTTCAAATAATGAAAATCAAACAGAAAGCAAAAAAATAAAAAAAATTGAAATAAAAGAAGAAAATAAAACTTCGAACAGAGTTATTGCGGATAGATTAAATGAAGAGAAAAAAGAAGACGATATTTTTTTAATTTGTGTAAATTTTCCTAATCTTGAAACAACATTTGAAAAATATAACAAAGAAGAATTTAAACAAAAAGTTATTGAAAATATTAAGACTACAGTTAAAATAGCGTTTGGAGCTTTCTGTAAATTTTTAAATCCAAATACTGTAATTTTTAAATTTAATTATTCAAAAAATTTAAAAATTTTAGACAAGATAAATCAATTTGAAGTGGAATTTTCAAAATTTAATCAAATTCTTGAAAAAACTTTAGACACCGGTATTTCGTATAAATTTACAATTTTAACTTTTGATGAATTTAAGAAGAATAAAAATATAAAACAATTGAAACTCGGTTCAAATAAAGACGTTGTCGTTACTAATGGAGCCTACGTGAAATTAAATAAAGAATTGTCTTTAATTAAAATTGCACCGGATTCCTATAAAATGGTTTTTTTAGATCAAAAACCAACTTTTGAGCATAGCGAATACAAAAAATATGATAAAGCTCTTGAAATGATTTTGAATAATCTTTCTGATAATAACTCTAAAGTGAGAGCAATCTCAATAAATGCTCCCAGAGGTGTCGGGAAAACACATCTTTTAAATGACTTATATTTTAGAATCAATAAAGCTTCATCACCTTCAACCATAATATTTTATGCACAGTGTTCAGCTTTAACGCAAGTTAGCCCGTACGGATTAATTCAAAGTTTTTTTGCAAGCTTGTTTAATTGTCCTGTTGTTTTAAAAGATGAATTTAATATTAAAGTTTTTGAAAAGAAAGTTTTAGATAAACTTAATCTTGAAAAAATTGATGAAGAAAATTTAGAAACTTTAGCAAATCTTATTTACCCTCTTAAAAAAGATTATTTTGAAAATATTTTGATTAATAAAGAAATTACATATAAGCACTTAAAAGATGTTTTTGACTATTTAAAGCAGAGAAAAAATATAATCATAATAATTGATGATTTTGATTTAATTGATGAGTCTTCTTACGGATTTTTGAAATATCTTGTTGACGAGGATTATTTTGCTAGAGACGCAAAAATGATTTTAGGCTATAAAAATCAACACGCAATAGCCATGTATTTTCAGTCAAATAAACTTGATAATGACAATTGTTTAAATATTTCTTTGAGAAGTTATAACGCTTCTGAAAGTAAAAACTTTATAAAAAAAGTATTAGGTGAAGATGCCGTAATTCCAAATGATATATTGACTCAAATAGCGTACAATGCTCAAGGTAATATTGCCTACATAGAACAGATATTGCAATATTTGTTTGAAAGAAAATATTTATTTATAAAAGACAAGAAAGTTAATTTTATAAATGATAGTGAAAATATTGAAATTCCTGATACTCTTGAAAAGTGTTTTTATGAAAGACTTGAGTTTTTGAAAAATCAAAATCAAAAAGAATATGTTTTTCTGTGTGCTGCATCGCTTTTGGGAGATAAATTAGATTATAAAATTCTTGCAGGATTATATGAACTAAATGAAAATGAGTTTTTTGAAATTGTTGAAAAATTGAGTAAAAAGGGATATTTAAAAAGAAAGTTTGATGATATATATGGTTTTAAAAATTCCTTAACTTGGTCTTATTGCTATATAAAAGCAAAAGAAGAAGAATTAATCAAAAATGATGCAAAAAAACTTCTAATCGAATTAAACGGCAAGATTATATCAACGCCTTTAATTTGCCCGATTTTATCTCAAATAATAGGTAATAAGGAGCTGGCATATAGTTTGTGGACAAAAAATTTACAATATGCAAACTATATAGGCGACATTAATATATATTCAATGGCACAAAAGCAATGTCTTATTTTGCTTGAAAGTGTAAAGTTGGATAATTTTGAATATACTAAAAATAATATTTGTGAAAGACTCGGAAAATTAATATATAAGAAAAGTCCGCAGGAAGCAAAAGATTATTTGTCTAATGCAATAATTGCTGCACAAAAAAATGATGATGAGAATAAAGTTATTGATTTATCGGGTTTTTTATTACAAAGTGCAATGTTAACTCAAGACTATACCGGTGCTGTTGAAGTTTGTGATAATGTTTTAAAATATTTCGGTAAAAATGATAAAACAGAGAAAAAATCTGTCCGCGAGCTTCAAATAGCTTTAATTAAAGCGAGAAAACTTGAACCATTGTTAAAATTGGGTTCTTGGGAAGAAATAGCGAGTCTTGTAAATACTGAAATAAATCCGATTTTACAGAAACACTTGAATATTTTTTCAAAACACAAATGGATAAGCCAGAGTGAAATTTTTTATTGTTGGATTAATTCGAACATTACGCTTGCACAAAGTTATTCTCAGCAAGGCTCTCCTCTTGCATTTGAATTAATAAATGAAATTACTAAAATTCTTGAAAAAGAAAAAGGTCAAAGGGCTGATTTTCTTAAAATACGTCTTGCTTATGCAGAAGCTATGGCAAATACCGCAAAAGGATACTTTGATGAATCAGATGTTGTTTTAAAAGAAATAGTAGATAATTATTCGTATGCGATAGACAATCCTGAATGGGTTTGCAAGTGGAATATAATAAGTCTTATAAATAAAATTTTGAGACTTGACATGACCTCTATAAAAGATGAATTATTTGAAGCCAGTGCTTATGCAAATAACACAGGTGATGAAGTTTCTAAAAATATAATAAAAACTTTGTTAGCATACGTACTTTTGGAAGAGAAGTCTTATTTAAAAGCTATCGAAATAGCAACCGAGCAAATGCAATATTTTTCATCCAAAAAAATTGCATTCGGAGCACTTTTAGCTTGGTATATAAGTGCGGCTGCTACTGCAAACAATAAAGCAGATACATATTGTATAGAAATTTGTGAGAAGGCTGTTAAAATTTGTGAAAATGCCCAGAATAATAATCATTATTTTAAAATATTATTTCAAGAACTTCTTTCAAAAGCTTATTTAAAATTAAATGATAAAGAAAATGCTAAAATGTTCTGTGAACTTGCACTTCAGGGTGCGTCCGAAAATGAACTTTTATATTTGCAAGCAAAGTTGTATAAATTAAAAACCGAAATTGCTCGTGAGCTTTTATCAAGTGAGCCGAACAGTAAAAAATATAATTATGCACAAAATATAATAAAAATGTATAATAAAACTATAGAACTGACTAAAAATTTAAATCTTAGGATATATACCAAAAAAATTGAAAAAGATTTAACGTCTTTTAGAGCTCATTGTCAATTAAATCGAATAATAGAGGACAAATAACAGGAAAAAATTATGACAATAATTGAAACTCCGAAACATTTGTACAGTGATACACCGCCAACAATTTTAAGAAATAGAGAAGAAAAATTCAGAACTGCAAAGGATATTCCTTTCTGGATGTTAATTGCAGATTATGTTTTTCCGAGGATGATTGAAGCAAGATTTCATTCTTTAATGTATAAAGGTATTGAAAATATTGAAAAAAGAGACAAAACAAAAGCAGTACTGTTTTATACCAATCATAATAATTGGTGGGATGGAATATTAGCATTTAACGTTGCAAGAAGAATAATGAAAGGGCGTTTGCGTTTAATGATTGAGGAGATGAATCGTTTTCCTCTATTCCAATATATAGGGTGTTTTCCGATTAATAAAAAATCGGCACAAGATGCTATAAAAGCTCTTAAGTACGCTGCAACTACTTTAAAAGACCCTGATATTAATTTTTGGCTGTTTCCGCAAGGTATTATAAGACCTCCACACTATAGACCCGAGGTTTTTCAAACGGGATTAGCATATTTAGCCGAAAGTGCAGTTAAAAATTATGGCGGAATTAATCTTTGTCCGGTTTCGGTTAATTATACGTTTTTGAGACAGGATAAACCCGAAATTGTACTTGAATTTGGCGAAGTCACAACTTATCATGAATTTAAATATGACAGAAAAGAATTTTGCCATAAGCTTGAAAAAGAGTTTGAAATATTCTGTGATAACCAGCAGGAACAAATTTCAAAAGGTAATTTTGACGGATATAGGTATCTTTTTAAGCAAAAACTCAGTTGGTGGAGAGACATTGAAAGAAGATTAAAAAATATTGGAATGAAAGATAAAATTGAACAATAATGAATAAATATGATATAGGAATTGATTTAGGCGGAACAAAGGTTCTTTGTGCTATTATCGAAAAAAAAGAAAGAAAAATTCTTTTTGAGGTAAAGAAAAAAACAAAGAAAGAAAAGGGAAATAAAAAGGTAACAGCAAAGCTAATAGAGGCTTTGGATGAGTTGTTTGAAGTATCAAATATCCCAAAAGAAGAAATTAATTCAATAGGAATAGCTGTCGCAGGACAAATTGACAGAGAAAACGGAATAGTTATAGATGCTTGCAATCTTGATTTAAAAAATCTTGAAATAAAAAAAATACTTGAAGAAAAATATTTAATTAATACTTATGTGTTTAATGACGTTGAAGCGGCTGCCATGGCAGAGTTAATACTTGGTTCGGGTAAAAATTATAACAATATTTTATGCGTGTTTATAGGAACAGGTATAGGTTCGTCATTAATAATTAATAGAAAAATATATCATGGTGCTTCGGGTTCTGCGGGTGAAATAGGGCATATAATCGTAGATTTAAATGGCAGGAGCTGCTCATGCGGCGGCGTTGGCTGTCTTGAAGCTTACGCATCAAGAAGTGCCATTGAATCAAGAATACAAGGTGCGATAAAAAAAGGCAGAAAATCAATCATAACAGAATTAACCGAAAGTCAGCATATTTCAACAAAATATATCAAACAGGCAATAGATGCCCATGATGAAGTAACAATGCAATATGTAAACGAAGCAATAGAATATTTATCCGGAGGGCTTGCAAGTGCAATTAATTTCTTTAATCCGGAACTTATAATACTTGGTGGGGGTTTAATTCAGGGGATTGATGAAATATATTTAAAAACAGTAAAATTAGCCAGAGCAAAAGCACTTAAAATCGCAAGTGAAAAAACAGAGTTTAAAAAAGCCGAACTCGGAGATTACTCTGGAGTTATTGGAGCAACATTAACAGAAGAATATAATAATGTCTTTTAAAAATATTACTTTTAACTGTATAAATAATTTCATAAAAAATTCAAATAAGCAAAATTTGGTTTTATCAGGACTTTTAAAACCGTTTAATTTATTTTTAATAAAACATATAGTTGATAATAATAAAAAAGTTATTTATATAACTTTGGATGAACAATCTGCTCTTAAAGTTCAAAAAGATTTAAAGAATTTGTTGAATATTGAAAGTGAGGTTTTTCCTTCCCAAGAGATAAGCTTTTACAGTGAACTTGAAAAAAATTATTATATATATGAAGAACAAATTAATATAATTCAAAAACAGCCTGAAATAATTTTGATGCCAACAAAATCACTTTTTGAAAAGTTTAATAATATTGAGTTTTATCAAAATAATGTGTTTGAAATTAAAAAAAATGATACGGTTGATTATTCAAGCTTGGCTCAAAAATTAACTTTAATGGGTTACAAAAGAACAACCCAAGTAGTTGATATCGGAGAATTTGCACTCAGGGGAGATATTCTTGATATTTATACGCTCGATAAAAATCCTGTAAGAATAGAGTTTTTTGCAGATAACGTGGAAGATATAAGATATTTTTATTCCAATACTCAGAAAAGTTTTGAACATATTGATAAAATAAAAATAACTCCTCTATATAAATTTATTTTAGAAGATAAAAACAAAGCAGATTTCATAAAAGAAATTAAAAATATAAAAACTCATGATAATGATTTTCTTGCAAATTTGAAAGATGAATTAATTGAAAAGATTAATGAAATAGGTTATTTTGAGGGAATTGAATATTATTTAAATTATTTTATAGAAAATCCAAGTTCAACTTTAGATTTTTTTAGCGATTATATCTTGATTTATGATGAATCATCACAAATTTTATCAAAATATAAAACAATAGATGAAGCATATATTAAAAATTATAATGATTCGATTGCATCTAATTTAAAATTGCCTTTAAATAAGTTAAATCATCTTTCTTATGATGATTTTTTTAAAAAAACAAAAAGTTTTAAAAGAATTGCTTTGGATAATTTTATATCTGATGATTACGACAAAATAATTGATTTTACAGTAGCTTTGGCACCGATTTTTTCGTCTGATATTTCTAATATATCAAAATATATAAGAAAAAAAATATCAGAGAATTATGAAATTAATATTTGCTCGAACTTTCCAAACAGGCTTAAAGAAATTTTTGAAGAATTTGAGATATTTTCAGATAATATAAAATATTTTCCTGATATATCATGTGGCGGGGCAATTAGTGAAGATAGTAAAATTTCAGATAATAAAATTTTATTTTTAACGGATAAAGAACTTTTTAATAAGCATTCAAGGGATATTACAACAAAAAAATATTATTTTAATAAACAAACTCAGGATTTTATAGATTCAATAAATGATCTTAAAGTTGGTGAATATGTTGTTCATAGTGTGCATGGGATAGGAATATATAACGGAATAACGAAGCAAGCAATTGATAATAACCAAAAAGATTATCTTGAAATCCAATTTCAAGGTACAGATAAATTGTTTATGCCGGCAGAACAAATAAATCTTTTATATAGATATCGAGGTACAGGCTCAACAAAGCCTAAGTTGTCTAAAATGGGCGGAAGTGCTTGGGAGATAACTAAATCAAAAGCAAAAAAAGAAGTTGAACTTATTGCCTACGATCTTCTTGATTTATATGCAAAGAGAAAAATGTCCTCAGGTATACAATTTGAACCGGATACTACTTGGCAGTACGAAATGGAAGATAATTTTGAATATACCGAAACTCCGGATCAAATGAAGGCAATTATTCAAGTTAAAAAAGACATGGAAGAAGAAAAACCCATGGACAGGTTAATTTGTGCGGATGTCGGCTTTGGTAAAACGGAAATTGCTCTAAGAGCAATGTTTAAAGCTGTTATGAGCGGTTATCAAACAGCATTAATTGCACCTACTACTATTCTTACAATGCAACATTTTGAAACTCTTAAAGAAAGATTTGAACCTTTTGAAGTAAAAATGGCATTAATGAATAGATTTTGTTCTAAAAAAGAACAAAAAGTTACCATTGAAAAATTAAAATCAGGCGAAATAGATGTTGTGATAGGGACTCATAGGCTTTTATCAGATGATATTGAATTTAAAAATTTGGGACTTTTGGTAGTTGATGAAGAGCATAAGTTTGGTGTTCGTCATAAAGAAAAATTGAAAAAATTCAAAGAAAATATTGACGTTTTGTCTTTGAGTGCTACTCCTATTCCAAGAACACTTAATATGGCATTATCCGGTTTAAAAGATTTATCCGTTATAAATACACCGCCTAAAAATAGATTGCCGATTAAAACTTATGTTGGAGAATTTTCAACAGAATATGTCAAAAATGCAATAAATCAAGAAATACAACGGGATGGACAGGTTTTCTATCTTTATAACAGGGTTGAAACTATTGAAAAATTTAGAGAAAAATTAAAGGAAATTGTTCCCAACGCAAGAATTGCACTTGCACATGGTCAAATGCAAGAAAAACAGTTGGAAGAAGTGATTTGTGATTTTTTGGAAAGAAAATATGATATATTGCTATCCACAACCATAATTGAGTCCGGACTTGATATACCAAATGCAAATACTATTATAATCCATGATGCTGATAAATTTGGACTTGCTCAGTTATATCAGTTGAGGGGAAGAGTGGGTCGTTCTGACAGACAGGCATATTGTTTTTGTTTTTATAAAAAATCAAAAGAATTAAATGAACAAGCAAGAAAAAGATTGGAATCCATAAAAGATTTTACAAATCTTGGAAGCGGTTATCAAATTGCATTAAGAGATATTGAAATAAGAGGAGTAGGAAATATTTTAGGAACTCATCAGCATGGGCAAATGGTGAATGTGGGCTTTGATACTTATTGTAATCTTTTAGCAGAATGTATCGAAGATATTAAAGTTAGAAGAAGTAAAAATCCTTATGAAAAACAAAAGATAAAAAAAGAACCTGTTATTGTTGATATTAATGCACAAGCTTATATTCCGGATGATTGGGCTCAAACTTATGAGCAAAAAATCCTTGAATATAAAAGAATATCTGATGTTTCAACAATATCGGAATTAGAGGAAATGGAGCTTAATTTTAAAGACAGATTTGCTCGTATTCCAGAATGCGTCAAAAATCTTATTAAACTTGTAAAATTAAGAATTTTGGCTGATAGTGCAAATGTTACATTGGTAAGACAAGCGGGAAACATAATCAGAATTTATACACCGTATACATTGCAAGAGTGGATGATTTTAAAATCTAAAATAGAAACTAAAATTACAAAATTCTTTACATTTACTCAACCCCCTAAAACCCTTGCAAAAACTAAAGGTATATTACTTATGAATAAAAATGAAGATGATTTTGATGAAATATTTAACAAACTGGCGGATTTGTTTTATCATGTTTCTGAGGTAGTTTTAAATTTTAAAGTTGAAAATAACTAATTTTCATAAACGAGGAGAGAAAATATGAAATATACAAAAATAGCATTGACACTTTTTTGTTCCTTGGCACTTTTTTGCGGATGCACAAAAGATAGTGATATAGTGTTAAAAATAAATGACAAAAGTATAACCAGAGCTGAATTTAATGAGGACTATAACAGAATTAAAAATTCGCAACTTAAAAATGCTCCTAAGGAAATTCAAAAGGATGACAGTTATGCTGCAATAGCAATAAAAGAAAGATTTGTAAATGACCTTATTGTAAGAAGTTTATTGGAACAGGAATTTGAAAAAAGAAAAATTGAAGCTTCGGAAAAAGAAATAAAAGATAAAAAAGCTCAAATAATAGCTCAATTTGGTTCTGAAGAACAATTTAACAATGTTTTAAAGGAAAATAAAATAACAGAACAAAGACTAAATTCCGATATGGCAAATGAAGTTAAAATAGCTAAATTAATCGATTCTCTTGGTGCAAAAGAAGCTACAAATGCTGAAGTTGAAAAGTATTATAAACAAAACAAAGATCAATTTGTTTTACCTGAAAGGATTAGGGCTAGTCATATTTTATTTGATGTAAATGCGGAAAGTTTAAAGAGGAAAATAACTGAAGCTGACAAAGAAGCTAAATTATCCGGTGCTGATATAGATAAGAAAGTAAAAGAAGAAATAGCGAGAAAAGAAAAATTAGCTCAGGAAGTGAGACAAAAAGCAGCTGATAATCCTAAAAGCTTTGCTGAGCTTGCAAGACAGTATTCTGAAGATTCTGCAACCGCTCAAAATGGTGGAGATTTAGGTTTTGTAACTCGTACAAATGTGGTTAAAGAGTTTGCTGATGCTGCTTTTAGTCAAAAAGTGGGTACAGTAAGTCCTATAATTAAAACTCAATTTGGGGAACATATTATTTTGGTTACAGATAAAGCAGCGGCGGGAGTTCAATCTTTTGCAAGTGTAAAAAGTGACCTGAAGGCATATTTGACTGAACAAAAGAAAATACAAACATTGCGAAACTTAATTAATGGTTTAAAACAAAATGCAAAAATTGAATATGTTGACTTGTCATTAAGCCCTGATAATATTAAGAAACAATTAGAAGAAGCATTACCAAAACAAATTGATTTTCAAAAAAAACAAGGGGTACCCAAATCAAAGTTAAAAATTTTAGATAAAACAAAAAAAGAACAAAAATAGTTAAATAACCGCCAATATGGCGGTTATTTTAAGGGAAGAAAATGGAAAAAATCATTAAAAAAGAAAATATTAAAAGTTTAATTGAAAAATTAAAAAACAAAGGCAAAAGTATTGTTTTTACGAACGGTTGTTTCGATATCTTACATGTCGGACATGTGAGATATCTAAAAGAATCTGCTAAATTCGGTAATGTTTTGATTGTGGGGTTAAATTCCGATATTTCGGTTAAAAAATTAAAAGGTGTCAATCGCCCGATAAATAATGAAAATGATAGGGCGGAAGTGCTTAGTGCGTTATCATTTGTGGATTTTATAGTAATTTTTGAAGAAAATACACCGGAGAAATTAATAGAAATAATCAAACCTGATGTTTATACTAAAGGTGCTGACTATACAATTGATACTCTTCCTGAAGCAAAAGTCGTTATCAAAAATGGTGGAAAAGTTGAGTTTATAAAACTTGTTGATGGAAAATCCACGACAAACATTATTAGGAAAACTCAAAAAACACCAAACTGCTAATTTTTGTTAAAAAAATTGGCAAAAAACTTTTATTGTTATACAATGAATATACAAACTAGTACAAAGGGAGTGAAAATGGGTGAAGTAAATGCAGGCGAAAAGAAATTCAGCCTTGAAGAGTTGTCTCAGTTGGTAGGCGGTATTTTAACAAAAGCACAAGATGTGACTATAACAAAAGTTGCACCTCCAAAATTGGCTGATGAAAATACTTTGGCATTAGCTATGAATGAAGATGAGATTGAAAATATGTCAGAATCTAAAGCGAAGGCTGTGCTGGTTCCTTTAGGGGTTAATTTGGAAGGTATATCAACAATTGAAGTTGAACGTCCGAGACTTGCGTTTATGAAACTTTTAAATATTTTTTATATTGCTCCCGATACTCCGAGAAATATTCATCCATCAGCCGTAATAGATGAAACGGCTAAAATTGGTAAAAATGTTTCAATTGGAGCAAATGCCGTTATTTCAAGAGGCGTAAAAATCGGTGACAATACAGCTATAATGCCAAATGTTTATATTGGTAAAAATGCTATAATCGGTGCAGATTGCTTATTCCATCCGGGAGTTAATATTGGTGATTTTATCGAAATCGGTTCTCGTTGTGTAATTCACCATGGTGCAAGTATCGGTGCGGACGGATTTTCTTTTGTAACAGAAGCTCCGAGTAATATTGAACAAGCCCGTCAGGAAGGAGCAATAAAAGAAACTAATACCGAAGTAAAAGTATTCAAAATACCTTCACTTGGCTCTGTTGTAATAGGTGATGATGTTGAAATCGGTGCAAATACTACAATAGATAGAGGTACTATTGAAAATACAACCATCGGCAATCAAACTAAAATTGATAACCTTGTTATGATAGGACATAATTGTAAAATCGGCAACGCTTGTACGATAGTCTCTCAAGTCGGTATAGCCGGAAGTTGCGTAATTGGGGATAGAGTTGTGATAGCCGGTCAAGCAGGATTAAAAGATCATGTTGAAATCGGCGACGATTCAATTATATTGGCTAAAGCTGGTGTTACAAAATCATTCCCTAAAAAATCAGTTATAATGGGTGCTCCCGCTGTTCTTAGAAAAGATTTTATCAAGAGATTAAAATATCTTGATGAAGCTGAAATTATGGTTCAAAAATATAAAAAATATCAACATTTATTGGAAGATTACGAGAAATTTTTAAATGAAGACGCTAAAATCTAATTTAATATTAAGTGGTACGGGGTTAATGTTTGCAGCTCCCGTAGAAATTACTCTTAAACCGTCAGATGAAAAAGGTATAAGATTTTTTATACAAGACGGTATGGTTGAAGCAAAAGTTGAAAATGTTGTTTCAACGGAGCATTGTGTTATATTGGCAGATATTGAAAATGGTGCAAAAAGAAAAATAGCACTTATTGAACATTTTATGGCTGCTTGTGCAGTAAGGGAAATAGATGCACTGGACGTATATTTTAATTCTCAGGGTTTTGAAATGCCAATTTTTGACGGTAGTGCCAAGGTTTGGGTTGAGGAATTTGATAAAATAGGTTATGTTGGTGAAAGAGAGGAAATTGCTCCGCTTTCAAGTGTTGTAACTTTTCAAAAGGACAATTCGTCCATTGTTATAATGCCTTCTAAGGTCGAGACGACCATAACTTATTCTGTTAATTTTAATCATCCCGATTTAAGACAAAGATGGGTTAATTTGGATAAAAATAATATTAATGAGATAATTGAAGCAAGAACATTCGGTTATCTTAAAGATCTCGAAAAATTCCAAGCTGCGGGATATTCAAAAGGTGTTACTGTTGAAAATACCGTCGGATTAACTGATAATGGTTATACAACAACTCTCAGAAGCGAATTTGAACCTGCAAAACATAAAATCCTTGATATAATTGGGGATTTGTATTTGACAGGATATAATCCTTTTAAATTAAAGGCAAATATATTGGTAAAAGAAGCAGGGCATGCGTATCATATAGAATGTGCAAAAGCTCTCAAGCAGACATTAAATAAATAACGAGGAGATAAAAATGGATTCAATAGTTACACCAATTTCACTTGACTATAGTCAGATTTTAGAGATGTTACCGCACAGATATCCGTTTTTGTTGGTTGACAGAATAACAGAATGCGTTCCGGGTAAATATTCAAAAGGCTATAAAAATGTAACTTTCAATGAACCTTTTTTTCAGGGACATTTTCCCGATAATCCGATTATGCCGGGTGTTTTGCAAATTGAAGCTTTAGCACAGACTTCTGCTCCAATCTTAATGACAATGGAGCAATATAAAGGAAAATTAACTCTTTTTGCAGGTGTTGAGGGTGCAAAATTTAAAAATATTGTAAGGCCCGGCGATAAACTTGAAATGGAAACAGAATGTTTAAAGGTTAAAGGCCCGATCGCAAAATGTTTAGGCAGGGCTTTTGTAGACGGTAAATTGTGTACCGAAGCAGAATTAACAGTAGCATTAAAATAAAAGGATAAACAATGAACTCCAGTAAAATTCATCCAAGTGCAATAATTGATAAAAGCGCTAAAATTGCACCTGATGTAGAAATTGGCGCATATACAATAATAGGCCCGGAAACCGTAATTGAAGAAGGCTGTAAAATTGGTGAAAGTGCAAATATTCAATTTTCGCATATAGGGAAAAATACTAAAATCTCTCCTTTTGCTTCGATTGGCGGAGAGCCTCAAGATTTGGGTTATAAAGGTGAGAAAACAGGCGTTATAATTGGAGAGAATTGTTGGATTAGAGAATTTGCAACCGTAAACAGGGCATCGGGTGAAGGCAGTAATACTATTGTCGGTAATAACTGCATGTTAATGGCGTATACCCATGTTGCTCACAATTGTATATTGGAAGATAATGTCATTATGGCAAATGCAGCAACTATCGGCGGGCATTGTCGTGTTGGTTTTGGTGCTTTCCTTGGCGGAATGTCTGTTTTTCATCAACATGTACGAATTGGGGAAATGGCAATTATATCCGGTGCGTCTGCTGCAAGGGCTGATATTATTCCGTACTGTAAAGCAGAAGGCATACCATGTTTACCAATAGGATTGAATGCTATCGGTTTAAGAAGAAAAAATGTGGATAAAGAATCAAGAGATGCGATTCATAAAGCAATAAGATTACTTAGAAATGAACAATACAATACCTCACAAGCTCTTGAATTGATTGAAAAAGAATTTAAAGGAAATAAATATATAGACAATCTTGTTGATTTTGTAAAATCGTCCAAAAGGGGATGTACTTTAAGGTTTAAAGCAGCTTATCATGGTCAAATGGAAGAAGACGGAGATGATAATTAGATGTTTAATCCTTTAATAAAAAAATATGCAGATGTTCTTGTAAATTATTCTACAAAAGTTACCAAAGGGGATTTGGTTATAATTTATGCAAGAGGATATGCTTCACAGCCTTTGGTTAAAGAGATTTATAAAGCATGCCTTATTAATGGTGCTAATCCCGTTGTAAGAACGTCAATGGACGAATTAGCAGAGACGTTTATTAAATTTGCGAATAACGAGCAGCTTGAATTTATAGATGAAATGTCAAAAATTGAAGTAGATATTGCAGATGTAATGATTTTTGTTGGTGCTCCAAACAATGTTAAAAATATGGCAAATGCTGATTCGAATAAACTTGCTAAACGTTCAAAGGTACTTCAGCCTGTTTTGGCAAAGAGATTGGAGCGTTCTGCAAAAAATGAAATGCGTTGGGTTATAGCAGATTATCCGACAAATGCACTAGCACAAGAAGCTTCTATGAGTCTTGAAGAATACAGTGAATTTTTAGTTAATTCTTGTTATTTGGATTTGGATGATCCTGTTAAAAAATGGGAAGAAATAGATAAGGAACAAAAAAGGATAGCTGATATTTTAAATTCAACATCAAAAATAAGGTTTTTAGGAGATAAAACTGACGTAACATTTTTGACTGAAGGAAGAGTTTGGGTTCCATGTTCCGGAAATATGAATTTTCCCGATGGGGAAATTTTTACATCGCCTGTTGAAGATAGTGGTAACGGTACAATTTATTTTGATTTTCCTCAAAATTATCATGGTTCGAGTGCAAAAGAAGTATATATCACGCTTAAGGACGGGAAGGTTGTAGAAGCAAAAGCACAAAGCGGAGATGATTTTCTTCAAAATATGTTAAATACTGATGAAGGTGCCCGCTTTGTAGGTGAAATTGCAATAGGTACAAATGAAAGAATACAAAATGTTACAGGAAACATTCTCTTTGATGAAAAAATAGGTGGTTCAATCCATGTAGCTTTTGGTTCTAGTTATCCTGAAGCCGGAGGTAAAAATAAGTCCGGCTTACATTGGGATATGATTAAAAATATGAAAAATGGTGGTAAAATTTATGCCGATGATAAATTAATTTATGAAAACGGCAAATTTATAATATAAAATGGGTAATATAAGAAATATTAAAGATATCACATCTGTTGTAAAAAATGAATCGGATATATTTGAAAAAAAATTAAAAATATTTATTGATAAAAATAAAAATTTTTTAAAAGAAGATTTAAAAAATTTTATGTTTTCAAATCCAAAAAGATTGCGTCCGTTGTTTGTTTTTTTATTTTCGAAAATATTAAAAATAAATAATTTTAATCAGGTTTTAAATATTGCACTTGCTCTTGAATTTATACATAATGCCTCTTTAATTCATGATGATATTTTGGATAATGAAAAATTAAGAAGAAATAATCCGACTTTTTATGAAAAATACGGTGCAAAGCTTGCTGTTTTGGAAGGAGATATGCTTTTAAGCATGGCATTAAATATTTTAAGTGACACAAGTTTGGATATTTTAAAAATTTTTTCAAATAAAATACAAAAAACACTTGAAGGCGAAATTGAGCAAAATTCCTGCTTGAATAAAATAATTGATGAGAGAACTTATATAAGAAAAACTTTTAATAAAACGGGGAATCTTTTTTTTGCCGGGCTTGAATCACTTTTTGTTTTGAAAAATATCGATGATAAAACCAAATATAAACTTAGAAAATTTTTAAAAAATTATACTCTTGCTTTTCAAATTAAAAATGATATTGATAATATCAAAAATAAAAATTTATCCGATATTAAAAATGGAAACTATACTTTGCCTGTGCTATACTTTTGCAGAGAGAACAACATTGATTTATTAAATTGTGAAAATGTTTGTTTCCAAAATTGTATAAATTTGGCAAGTAAAAAAGTAGACAAATATAAAAAATCTGCAATAATTTTTTTAAGTGAAATTGAAGATACTATATACAAAAAGGCCCTAGCGGATTTATGCGATTATACATTAAGGAGTTAATCTTGATAAATACGGCAAAAATTAAAACTTTTTTCATAAAAAAAATTAAATTGATTATTTTTATTTTGACATTTTTGGCTGTATGTATAGTCTACAATATCAATAATCCGACTTTTAATTTTATTTTAAAAAGAGGAATACTTCTTGAATATTCTATTAGTTCAGAAAATAAAAATATAGAAAAAAAATTAGATAATTTGAAAATAAAATATCTTGCAGGAAAAGTTTTCGAGTTTGATGAAATTGAATATGATTCGGATAATGACGCCGTAGAGAATGTCCTATTGGTTAGACTTCCTTTATTATTGAATGATAAGAATGTTTCGCAAGTAAATAAAATATCGGATTTTATTTTCCAAAATTGTAAAAATGCAAAGTTAATTAATGTGAGTACTTTAGGCAGTTCTTATAATAATCCCTACGAAGCATTTTTCAAATTTTTAGGTATTTTAATTACATCAATTATAATTTTTTATGTAATTTTAAAAATATTTTTCAATGAAACAATTTCTGTTATGTTTATGAAAAATATGTTTGTATCTTTTTTTAATAGACAAAAAGAAGCATTTAAGAATTTAATTGAAAAAACTAAAGAGAAGGGTTTTGTTTATCTTTTAAAGAAAATTTTGTTTGATGATACTGAAGATGAAAACGGAAATGAAAAAGAAACGAGTTTCACAAAAGAAATAATAAGCACTATTGTTTTTGTATTAGTTTGTGTAATTATAATAAGATATTTTATAGGGGAGTTGCGTTGGATTCCTTCAGGTTCAATGCGTCCTACTATACTGGAAAAAGACAGAGTTTTCGTTGAAAAACTTGAGTATCCTAAGAAAGAAATTAAAAGAGGCGACATTCTTGTTTTTTATCCTCCCGAAGTTCAATTATCTAACTCGCCTTTAGCTGTTTTATCGAGATTATCGGGAATTTTTTGTAAAGATATAGCGTTTATTAAGCGTGTTGTCGGAATGCCGAATGATAAATTTGAAATAAAAAAAGATATCAATAATGGCCAATATAGAGTTTATATTAATGATAAAGCGTTAAACGAACCTTATATAAGTTCTAAAACAAATTGGACGCCATGTAATGAGAATATGTATTGCGGACCTTTTGTAATACCTGAAAACAATTATTTTATGATGGGAGATAACAGAAATAACTCTCAAGACAGTCGTTTTTGGGGATTTTTAGATAAAGACAGAATAATCGGAAGGGCTAATTTTATGTTCTTCCCGATAAAAAGAATTAATGTTTTAAAAGATAAATATGTAGTATTGCATAAAAAACAGTCCGGAAAAATAATTGAAAGTGCCACATATATCATCGATAGATATTAATTTTTATATAAAATTTGACATGTTTCAAGTATTTATAGTGTAATTAATATACTGGAGTAGGTTTAAAGTCAATCAATGTATATAAAAGAAATAGAAATAGATAATTTTAAATCTTTTGCAAATAAAGTAACAATTCCTTTGCTTCAAGGATTTACGGCAATTTCGGGTCCTAACGGTTCCGGAAAAAGTAATATAATTGATAGTATTTTATTTGCTTTGGGGTTGTCTTCTGCCAGAGCGTTGCGTTCGGAGCAAGGTTCTGCTGATTTGATTACAAACCATAATAAGCGAGGAGAAGCATTAGTTAAAGTAACTTTTCAAGATGAAAACAATGAAAACAATGAATTTTCAATAAAAAGATATATAAAAAAGGGTAAAAACGGAGTTCAATCGAATTATTATTATAATGATAAACCTTGTACACTGACTCAGATACATCTTGAGCTTGAAAAATATAATATAACACCAAATAGTTATAACGTTATTATGCAGGGGGATGTAACAGAAATTACTAAATGTTCACCAACGGAAAGAAGAAAGCTGATAGATGAAATTGCCGGAATTGCGGATTTTGAAAGAAAAATTAATCTTGCAACTGAACAAATTCAAGATGTTGAAGACAGAGTTGCTAACACAAATATTTTAATGGAAGAAATAGATAATCAAATTGAAAAATTAAAAGAAGAAAGAGAAGTTGCACTAAAATATAAAAAATATAAAGATGAAAAAATCGCTTTGGAAAATCAAATACAAAGTGCAAAATATTTTGATACCGTTCGTTCTTTAGAGCTTGTGCATCAAAATATTCTTTTAGCAACAAAAGAAAAGAAAGAATTAAATCAAAAGCTAAAAGAAACTGAATTAAATATACAAAATACAAAAATAAAATATGATGAAATAAATGCAAAAGTTAAAGCACAAGGTGAAGAAAAACAGCTTGAGGTTAAAAAAAATGCCGAAGAAAAAAAAGGCGAAATAGAAAGGAAAAAATCTGCAATAGCCCAAGTTGAAAAAACAACTTTAGATAATACAAAATCGATTGAAAGTTATAAAAATGGAATTGAAGTTCAAAAACAAAAAATAGAAGAATTTAAACAGGCAATCGAAGAAAAAAATAATGAACTTAAAATTTTGAATAAATCCTTAAAGGAAAAGAAAGCACAGCTCGATAAGATAATTAATGAAATGACCGGTCTGAATAAATCTGCGGATGAACATGTACAAAACAGAAATAAACTAAGAAAAGATATAGAAGAACTGAAAGATAAAGAGACTCAATTGATTAAAGAACAACTTCCTCTTGAAAATGAATATAAAAATAATGAAGAAAAAATTACTTCTACAAAAGAAACAATTGATAAATTATTGAATTCCGCAAAAATTTTTGAAAATGAAAAAGACAAATTAAATTTACAAATTGAAACACTTGAAGCGGAAGTTAGTGAATTTAAAGTCTTACAAGCGAAAACTTTTGAAGAGCTTGATAAAACAAAAACTCAAAAAGAAGATTCATTTTATAAAATTCAACAGGCACAGAAAAGAATTGCTATTTTGGATGCTAATAAAAATGCTTATAAATCAATTGGCATGGGTTCGGGAATTGAATCGGTAATGAAAGCACACATTCAAGGCGTGCATCAGCCATTGGCCCAATTGGCAGATGTTGAAAGTGAATATGTTGATGCAATAAATGTAGCGATGGGAGCAAGGGCCTTCTCAATAGTTGTAGACGATCAAGATACAGCCTATAAAGCAATTCAAGTATTGCGTTCGCAAGGTAGAGACAGGGCTTCTTTTATACCTATGGATGTGATTAAAAAAGCTCCTTTAAAAATGGCTTTACCTAAAGAAAAGGGAGTTATTGATTTCGCAATTAATTTGATAGATTTTGATGATAAGTATATTGATGCTTTTTATTTTGCATTGGGTGAAACAGTTGTTGTTGAAAGTGAAGTTACTGCAAAAAAACTTGCGGGAAAATACAGAGTTGTAACTCTTGAAGGTGATATTACCGAAAAGAGCGGTCTTATAACGGGCGGTGCCAAGAAGAAAAACACTTCATTTTTTGATAAAAGCCAAGAACGTGAGCTTGAAAAATATAAAAAGTTGTTAAAAGAAACTGAGGAACTTGCAAAAAATCTAAGTCAAAAAGAGAAGGACTTGGAGAGAAGACTAAATGATATAAGACAAAAATATTCAACATCTTTAAATACATTAAACTCGGCAAAAATAGAGCTTAAAAATTTAATTTCAAATAATGAGCAATCTTCTGAAATAATTAAAAAAGGAGAAGAAGAATTAACAAATTTAAAAGAAAAAAATAAAAAAATATCAAAAGAACTCGATTTATTTGAAAATCGTCATATAAAATTAAATGATAAAATCCAAGATGTACAGTTAAAGCTTGAAGAAGTAGAAAAACTTATTGACGAAGGTGAGTTAAAAAAATTAAAAGAAAAGACAAATGATATTGAAGAAGAAATTAAAACAGTTGAAAAGTCAATAATGACAATTGAAAATGATATTGAAAAAGATGAAAATCAAATTAAATTTCAACAAAGTCAAATTTTAACAAGACAAACAGACATTGAAAAATTGACTAAAGATAACGAAAATTTAAAAAATGAACGTGAACAATTTGTGCTGGAAATTGATAAAGTGCAAAAAGAACTGGAGCTTTTAGAAAACGAAATAAAAGAACTTGGAAAAAATCTTGTTGAGTTTCAGACAAAAAGAGATGAATTACAAGAAGAACTTTTAAATTCAAAAACAGAAAAAAATAAAATCCAAGATAATATAGGAAGACTTTTGGAACAGGAAGAAAGTTATAAAGCAAGAAGGAGAGAGCTTGAGCCAATATTGGAAAATATATTGAAAGAATTTGAAGCTTCGGGGATAAATCCGAAAGAACTTGAGCAAGCAGAAATTTCGCTCGATGAGATAAATTCAAAAATTTCAAAATTGCAAAAGAAAATGGAAGATTTAGAACCTGTTAATATGAGAGCATTAACTCAATATGATGAAGCTATGGAACGTCAAAATAATTACAAAGAAAAAGTTTTAACTCTTGAGAACGAAAAAAATGAAATTAAATCCAGAATGAACGGTTATCAAAAGCTAAAGAAAGAAACTTTTCTTGAAGCTTATCATGCAATTAATAATAATTTTAAAGAAGTTTTTGCAAAACTCTCGGAAGGCGAAGGAACACTTGTTTTAGAAAATGAAAATGATCCCTTTGAGGGTGGGCTTACTTTTGAGGCAAACATTAGAGATAAAAGAAATCAAAAGCTTGCAGGCATGTCCGGTGGTGAAAAATCACTAACTGCATTGGCTTTTGTATTTGCTATACAAAAATATTTACCATCGCCGTTTTATGCGTTTGATGAAGTTGATATGCATTTGGATGGGCCAAATGTAGAAAAGTTAGCAGCTATCATAGAAAAACAATCTAAAGCTGCACAATTTGTGGTGATTTCTTTAAGAAAGCCAATGTTAGATAGTGCTGACAGAATGATAGGTGTTACACAAAAAGATAAGGGAGTTACAAAGGTCTCCGGAATTAAAGTGAAAGATGAATAATGACTGAAGCAGTTAGTGATTTTTATACGAATAAAAAATTAAATTATGATGAAATCAAAATTTTGGACGGCACTGTTGATTTTGGTTCTAATACGGAATTTATTTCTCGTTCCGGTATTAAAAAAGATATTCAAGCGGATGCAATAGAAATAATTTTGGATCTTGTTAAAGAAGGAAAGCTTGATCCTTGGAATATAGATATTGTTGATTTGTATGATAAGTACATGAAAAGAATAGTGGAGTTGAAGCAACAAAATCTTCGTTCTGTTGGAAAAGCGATACTTTTTTCCGCTACGCTTTTAAAAATTAAATCCGATATTTTACAAGGAATATCAATTAATGATTTTGACCCTGAACCGCTTGATTATTTTGATGATGAAAATTTTGAGACGGACTATGAGCAAATGCAAATTCCGACAAATAATATTGTATCTTTTGATGAGGTTTTGCAAAGAAGAACATCAGTCCGTTTAAATAGAAAAAGAAATGTAACCTTAAAGGATTTAATCAGACATATTCAATTTTATGAAGATTTAGAGAAAAAATATGCAATAAAAAATGCATTGGAAAGAAAAGAACGTAGAGTCAGAAATTATTCGAATTTAAAAGCGGAACAAATTAAAGAATTAGCTCACGAGGAATATGTTGAAGAAGTTGTTGAAAGAATGAGACAAAATTTGACTCAAATATTGTCTCATGAAAAAAATATTGAATTAAGAGAACTTTGTTTGTTGGGTTTTGACAGAAGTTCAGCATTTATTGCGTTATTATTTTTAGCTCGTGAAGAAAAATATGAGATAATGCAAAAAGAATTTTATGGAAAATTGTATGTTCAAAATGCACCAAAAGAAGAGGTTGAAATAAAATGATTGAAATGGAAAATTTAAAAGCCAAAATTGAGGCCGTTTTATTTATAACTTCAAAAGCAATGCAACCTGCTGAAATTGCTGAAATTTTAAATACAGAAGAAGATAAAATAACAGATGCACTTTTAGATTTGATGTTTGATTATTCATCAAGAAACGGGGCATTGGAAATAGATGATGAGGACGGATATATTATCCAAGTCAAAGCTGAACACATGGATATAGTTGAAAAACTTTGCCCTGTCGAACTAAAGCCTTCCGTATTAAAAACTTTGACGGTAATTGCCCTTAAAGAACCAATCAGACAGACAACTTTAAAAGAATTACGTTCTAATGCTTATGAACATATTGCGGAATTGTTGGAACAAGGTTTAATTTCAAAAACCAAAGATAAAAATGGCAGAAGTTTTAACATTCGGACAACAAAAAAATTTCAGGAGTATTTTAAATTAAAAGGTGATATAAAAGCACTTGTTAAGAAGTTAGACGCAACAGAAGATCTTAAAAATCTATAAAATGTCAAAAATTACTCCCATAAAATTTAATAAAAAATATACACCGGTTAATTTTAAATTAAATGGCGTTTCTTGTCCTGTTTTTAAAACATTTAAGGATTTTAAAGCTTCGATTTCTTCGGATTTAATTCAATTTCAAGAAATTAATTTTTCTCCTTTAATTCAAAGAAAAATAGCACGAAAAAATCAAAATCCGGAAGATTTTTTTGAAGAAATTTCAAGTAAAATTTTTGCCGATAATAAAAATTTAAATGATTTAAAAAAATTATTACTTGAAGGTTATATTTCCCTTTCAACATCTTGTTATAATGGTTTATTAAATTCGGGTAAATTAAATAGTGCTGTCGGTATAAAATTGGATAAAAATAAAAATACTACAAGACATTTGGCACTATTGGAACAATATATAAGAGATGGTGTAGGCACAGGAATTAATTTTACGGAATTTGATAATCCAACGGAAAAAATAAAAGATATCAATTCATATTTTTTATTTAGGCAAAAGGAAAATGATCTGACCAGACCTCCTGCCGGAATTGCACTTTTAAGTATAAATCACCCTAAAATCTTGGATTTTATAACTTTAAAAAATGGTGCAAATTTTGATGAGTGGTGTTTTGATTTATCGGTTATTATTCCTGATGATTTTTTGAAAAAAGTTGATAATGATGAATATATAAGTTTATTAAACGGTAAAAAGATAAAAGCAAAAGAGATTTATTCTACGTTATTAAATTCAATGTTAAAAAAAGGAGAGCCGGGGATAATTTTTTCAAATGATGAAAATTATATTTGTGATTGTTGTGCAGCTGTACCGCTAAAACCTGAAGAAGGTTTAACATTGGCTCATATTAATCTTTCTAAATTTTATGATAATAAAAAGAAAATATTAAATTACGAAAAATTATCTCAAGTTGCTGATTTATTGTCTAAGGCTTTATCAAAATTGGATCAAAACGGGTATATAGGGATATTGGGTTATCAAAATTTGCTGGATAAAATGAATATAGAATATGGAAGCAAAGATGCAATAGAAGTTCTTGAAAGTATGCTTAAAAGGATAAAAAAACAAGTTTCTTTATATAATCTTAAAATGGCAATTTCACCCACCGGTACAATTTCAAGAATATTAAAAGTAGCTCCTTCAATTGAGCCTAAAAAAAGTGGAAATTATGAAACTGAGCTTGAAACTCTTAAAGTCGCACAAAGATATGTGGATGGAAATATATCAAAAACTGTTTTACTTAATCCAAATGCAACAACAGACGATATTGACATGATTATAAGAAAATCTTTTGAATATAAAATTAAAGGAATTACTGTTTTTAAACCACAATAAATTTTTTCATATTTAATTTTAAAAGATTTTTAATTTCATCTATTGAATTTGTTTTTGCAAAAATAATTGCAAAAACAGGATTTTTGTTAGGATTAATTTTTCTTATTTCAAGAGGATTTTTAATATTTTTTAAATAATTTTCATAATCTATATTTTTTATTTTTTCTTTTTGAATATCTGACGGAATATCGGCCATTGTAAAATAATAATAGCTATTTTCAACATTTGATAAAATTTTAGACCAGTCAGGTTTTAATTTTTTAAAGTAGTATTCATAAACATTAATTCCCCAGGCAAAATATGCAATGTCGGTTATGCACCATCCGCAAAATCTTAAGGGATTTATTTCAATTGGTATGATTGTATTTTCGTTTGCTCTGAGTTCTATGTGAAATGGAAAATTTTTAAAATTACAACATTTTCCGATATTATCCAGTATTTTTTTGAATTTATTCAAATTATTTTTAATAATTTCTGGTGACGTATAATAAACTCTGTCTGATACATCATTATCATCAAAAAACGGATGTTTAAATATATTTAATATTACAGCTTCTCCATTTTCATCAAAATAAGCATCCAGAGCAAATTCATCCCCTTCAATCATTTCTTCGATTATGAATTCGTCAAAATTAACTACATCACAAGGAAAAACCCCTTTGTGTTTTTCAATTTCTTGTTTTAATTTCGATATGGTATTTTCCCATTCTGTTTGATTTTTAATAGGATATACACCAAAACTTAAAAACCCGACGGATGGTTTTAAAATAATTGGAAATTTAAGTTTATTCGAATTAATTGATTCGATTTCAGATAATAATACTTTTTTAAAATAAAAATGGGGGTATATTTGCTTTATGGATTCTCTGAAGCGAACTTTGTTTTTGCATATTTTAATATAAGCAGAAATTTCTTCCGAGCCAAAATTTTTAAGTATCCAATCAATTGAATTTTCTGAATTTGAATAGAATAATTCATTTTTTAACTCAACTGCCTTATTTTCTTCTATTAGAAAATTATCAGGTAAAATACTTTTTGATAAATTCGTTTTTAACACAGAAAAATTATTATTTTTGATTGTGTCTGTTAAAAAATCCGATATGTAGGGCTTTTCTAAAATAATCATATATAAAATCCTGATACAAACTCTATATCAGGATTTTATCATAAAAATATTATTTTTTAATTTCAATCAAAATATCTACAATTTTTGGATCCCATTTTATGCCTGATTCTTTTTTAATTATTTCTAGTGCTTCTGCATTTGAAAGAGCTTTTCTGTGTGCTCTGTCTTGTGTTAAGGCACAATATGCTCCGGCTAAAGCTATAATTCTGGAGCCAAGAGGAATAGAATTGCCTTTTAAACCTTCAGGGAAGCCTTTTCCATTATATCTTTCTTCCTGATAGTTTATGTATGGCACGACTTCAGACATGAAATTAATATTCATTAATAAATCAACCCCGACATTAGGATGGTTTTTAAGTTCATTCCATTCCGCGTCGGTTAATTTGTCTTTTTTGGTGAACAATTCTTCGGATAAAGTAATTTTTCCGATATTTTGTAATAATCCTGCGTAATATATTAAATCTGTTGTTTTTTCATTTAAACCCATGTGTTCGCAAATTTCTCTTGATAAATTTGCACATTCATTTGAGTGTGAGCGTTTGTATTGACCTTTTAAATCAACAGCATAAGCCAGTTTTTCAACGAATGTTTGCTGCTGATCACCTAAATCACCAATGATAGCCGTTAGTTGTGCTCTCAGGTTTTGTAATTCCAATGTTGAAACACTGTCGAGTGCAACTAAACGTTTAACTTCATCAATCAGTTTTTGTAATCCCATTGATGTTACAAATAAACCTGCCATATTTTGAATTAAATCAGCATATTCAAATTCTAAAGGTCGTTCGATTTTTCTTATAATTTCAATTACGCCGATACATTCAAAATTGTTTTTCATAGGAAAAATTGAAAATTGCATTTCATCTTTTTCAAAACAAAATTCTTCCTCTTTTTCCATAACTTTTTTAATGTAGTCGGTTATATTTTCATTTGAAAGTTCTTCATCAGACGAACCTGCGTGACGAAGCGGCTCACCTTTTTTTGCAAGAAAAATATTGCATTCAACCAAATTAAGCATTAATTTGATAGTTTTTGCAATAGAATTATATATTACAAAATCCTCATTATTTTCAAAGCCTAATAAACTTAATGTATTATCTATTGAATAAATAGAAATAAGTTCATTTAATTGAGCTTTTAAACTTTCTTTTTTATCTTTTTCTTTTACTTTTTTAGAAATTTTTTCAACAAGTTCAGGATTAATTAATTGTTCTGTTACAAAATCTCCTAAATTCAGGGCAAAAATTTCTTCTAACGGGTCATCTTCAAGAAGATTTATATTTCTTGTGTAAACTGAAGCATTTTCTGTAGCCTTCATTTTTTTTGTTTTACTCATAAATACCAATCCTGTGCCGCTTACATTTTTATAAACGACATTTTTTTTTAAAACTGAAGTATTTTTTAAAAAAATTATACATTAGTTAATATATTTTTATACTTTCGTTATAGATGATAAAATAATACAATGGAAATTGAGAATTATACGGAAACAAAAATTTATAAATTAAATGAACCTACCGTACTAAAATGTGGTAAGGTTCTTGATAATATAGAAATTGCATACCAAACATACGGCAAATTAAGTGAAAATAAAGATAATGCAATATTAGTTTTGCATGCTTTAACCGGAAGTGCCCATGCTGCTTTTTTGAATAAAAAAACAAACAAAAAAGGCTGGTGGGACGATATGATAGGTCCAAATAAGGCTTTTGACACTAATAAATTTTTTATAATTTCATCCAATGTTTTAGGGGGCTGTTACGGTACAACAGGCCCAAAATCCATTAATCCCTCAACAAATACGCCTTATGCTCTCGATTTTCCGGTTGTTACTATTGAGGATATGGTAAAAGTTCAAAAAAAATTGGTGGATTATTTCGGAATTAAAAAAATAATTGTTGCAGGTGGTTCAATGGGTGGCATGCAGGCACTTGAATGGTCGATTGCATATCCTGAATACGTTAAATCAACTATTTTAATTGCAACTGCTGCAAGATTAAATGCTCAATCAATTGCATTTAATGCTGTTGCAAGAAATGCAATTTTAACCGATAAGAATTTTAATAACGGAAATTATTATAATAAAGAATTGCCCGCTTCCGGTCTTGCAATTGCAAGAATGATAGGCCATATTACTTATTTATGTGAAGAAGCGATGTATAAGAAATTTGGCAGAGAATTCAAAGATACCCCAAGTTTTGATTTTGGTATTGATTTTCAGGTTGAAAGTTATTTGGAACATCAAGGAAAAATTTTTGTAGATAGGTTTGATGCAAATAGTTATTTATATATTACCAAAGCCCTTGATTATTATGATCCGATTAAATCATACGGAAGTCTTGAAAATGCACTGAAAAATAGTCAGTCAAATTTTTTAGTAATTTCTTTTTCAACGGATTGGTTATTTACAACCGAGCAAGCTAAACAGATTGTAAGTACGCTAATTAAATTAAATAAAAATGTATCTTTTGTTGAGCTTGAAAGTAAATGCGGACATGACGCTTTTTTATTGGAGTTTGAACAACAAACAAAAATAATTAAAAGTTTTTTAGGAGAATAGATGACAACTAAAGAATTTAATTTAAATTATAAAATTGTTTGCAGTTTAATTGCCGCAAATTCACGGGTTTTAGATCTCGGATGCGGGGATGGCAGATTGCTAAAAATTTTGAAAAATGAGAAAAATGTGGGTGGTTTGGGAGTTGAAATAAATCAAGATTGTGTATTAAGAGCCTTGCAAAAAGGATTGAATGTCGTTCAAGGTGATTTAGATAAAGGACTTCAGGAATTTCAAGACAATAGTTTTGATTTTGCGATTTTAAATCAAACTCTTCAATCGACAAAAAATCCGGAGTTTGTGATATATGAAATGTTGAGGGTTGCAAAAAAGTGTATTGTATCTTTTCCTAATTTTGCTTATTGGAAAGTCAGATTTTATTTGTTTTTTAGAGGAAAAATGCCAAAATCAAAAGTTCTTCCTTATGAGTGGTATGATACTCCCAATGTTCATTTACTTACTATAAGTGACTTTTTTGAATTTTGCAAAAAAAGAAATATTAATATTGAAAAGTCTGTATATTTGACTAAAAGAAAGTCTAGAAGCGGTTTTTTAATCAAAAATATAGCAAATTTTTTTACTGAAGAAGTTATTTTCGTTATATCAAGATAGTGAAAGTTTAAATATATAAATGAATTTTATATATAATATATAAATATGATTTATTTTTTTTAATTTTTGTAGTAAAATTAATTTAATTTATAACGCATTTATGAAAAATATAATGAAAATTCAGAATCAAAAAGATGATTTTTTAGCAAAAATTATTCATGATTTAAAAACTCCTACAATTGCACAAATCAAAGCACTTGAGTGTTTTTTGACTACTTGTTCTGATAAGTTTAATCAAGATGAAAAAGATTTAATAGAATTAACTTTAAATTCTTGTAATTATATGCAAAAATTAATAGAAACATTTAATTTTGTTCATAAACTTAATTATGAGGAAATTATTTTAAACTATGAAAAATTTAGTTTGATTAGTTTGATTGAAAATACTATTAATGAATTAAAAATTTTGCTTAAATATTATAATTTAAATGTTAAATTTAAATATGATGAAGAGATTGTTGTAAATGCCGATAAACTTCAAATTAAAAGAGTTTTAGATAATCTTATTTCGAATAGTATTAATTACGCTTTCAAAAATAGCACAATTTATATAAGTGTTGAATCAAAAAAAGGTGAAACATCAATCGAAATAAAAAATAACAGCCCATATATAGAGCCAAAAGTTTTAAAAGAAATTTTCGAGAAATTTAAAACTTATCCTTCTAATTATAATAAAGCTGGTGTGGGGCTTGGGCTATACTTATCGAAAGAAATTATACATGCCCATTTTGGCAAAATGATTGCAAAAAGTTATCCGGATAATATAAATATTTTTGGATTTATAATTCCTGAAAAATAAAAAAAATGCAAGCAAATCATGCTTGCATTCAAGTAATTAAACTAAGCGGAATGTGGGTTTAAGGTTAAGCAAATGTTTTAAAAGAACTTTCGATGTTATCATCAATCACTTTTTGTACTGATTCAACTTCTGTTGTTACTGCACTTCTTTGAGTTTCAATGTTATCAAGTTCTAATTCAAGTTTTTTATCTTGATTTTGAATTTGTGTTTGTAATCTATCATATTTTGCTTTTGCTTTGTCGTCATCTTCAGTGTAATAAGAGTCAGAAATATTTGCTGTTGTATCCCAAGATAAACTGTTCCATTTTACTTCTTTTGTTTCGGCATCCAAGCTTCCTTTTTCAAGCAAATATTTACCGTTTCTTAAACAATCTTGAAGGTAGTTTGGACCGTCAGTTGTCCCGTTAATGTCTGTTGAACCGTATTTTAATGTATTATCAACAACATAACGTCTTAATACAACGCCGTTAGCATCAACCAAGCTGAATTTTCCATCCGAACCTTCAACTTTATTAACATTTGTTATGGTTTTAAGAGTAGATGAAGGTATAGACGATGAATCATTAACTATTGTAGCAGTTTCTGAGCTTTCAAATTCATTTTTCTTATTTTCATCAGTAATTTCTTTACCCGTTTTATAATTGTAATAAACTTTTGAACCATCACCTTTTACTATTTCAACCATTTGGTGTTCGGTATCAATATTTAAATTTTTTGTGACTATATCTTTTGAAGATTCCAAAAAAGTTCCAAGAGCTGTTTGTGTGCTACCGTCTTTAGGAACAACGATATAGTTGTCGCCGGTATTTTCTTTCTGTCCGTCCGAAGATTTTGAACCTACTCTGTACACACCATCATCATCTTGAGTAGTTGGTACATTTGAAATTTTTGAAATTGTACCCGGTATTTCATCTTCACTCGAAACTACAATTGCACCGTAAGCGTCAACTAATCTGTATGCAGTTGTGCTTGCATATTCTTGATTTGCAGTTCTGTCATAAGCCTGTATACCGCTATCATCAGAAGAAAACTGATTTAACGTGCCGCTAATTAAAGTTGCATAAGTTAAATTTGCAGTTCTGTTAACTGTATCATTGTCTGAATTTGTAGCTGCAAGTGCTAATGAAATTTTCATTTGCCTGTTTGAAGTTGCATCTTCATACTCAACTGCAATTTCTTCAAGTTGTTGAGCTAAAACCAATCTTTTTTGTGAAATTTGTTGTGCCCTGTATTCAAGGTCACTCTTTCTGGCAGTTAATAATAACATTCTGCCTTGACTTGCTGATAATCCCATTTTTTACCACCTTTACTATTTAATTACTTGTAGCAGATTTTCGACATCAAAAATAAGATGTTCTTTTATCCACTTAATTAGTTCCCAAAAAAAAATATTGATAACAAAATGGAATTTTTCTATTTACAAAACTTTACAAATATTTATTATAAACAAAGCTCTTTCCGTATTTGGAAAGAGCTTTGATAATTTTACATATTTTATATATTTTTATTCAGCTGTTTCTTCTTCAAAAACTTCTTTAATTGTTTCGGATGCACTAACTTCAACATTTAATTGCGCTTTTACTTTTGAAGAAAGTTTTACTGTCATAACAAAATTTCCGATATGGTTAATCGGACTATCCAAAATAATAGCTTTTTTGTCTATTTCTTTACCTGTTTTTGCCAATAATTCTTCAGCTAATTTCTTTGTTGTTATAGTACCGAATAATTTTCCGGATTCTCCGGCTTTTGCACTTAATTTAATTGTTTCAATTTTTTCAATTTCTTCTTTTGTACTTAAGGCTTCTTGATGTAACTTTTCTGCTTTAGCTTTAATTCTTGCTATGTTTCTTTCTCTTTGAGCTAAAGCTCCGGGTGTTGCAATTTCTGCAAGTGAATTAGGAATTAAATAATTTCTTGCATAGCCGTCTTTAACATTTACAAGATCACCCATTTCTCCTATATTTTGTACATCTTTTTTTAATATAACCTGCATTGGTTTTCTCCTTTTGCTTAATTAATCTTTTGTGATGAGCTAAACTTTATCATATTTAAAACATATTTAAATTTCAAGTTTAGTTATTTTGTTTTATTTTTTTATGTTGTTTTTCTTTTTGTGTATTTTCTTTGATTTCATCTTCTGTTGGAATTGTATTCTCGTCAGTATTTTCAATTTCTTCTTCATTTTCTTGAGATTTCTCTTTAGCTGTATCGGTCATTTGATCCGCAAGCTCTTGAGCCTTTTCTTTTACAAGTTCTTTTAATTCTCCGACTATTTCTTCTGTTTTTTCAATTTTTGCTTTTTCCTGAATTGATAGGGCTTCATCAATTTCTTCATCTGTTTTTGGTCTTAAAACGGGAATGCTTAAATTTAAAACAGTAGCATTTTCTGTTGCATCTATACTTAAATCAAAAGAATCAACATCGATTTCCAAGTATTTTGAAATACTGTCTATCATATCGTCTTTTAACATTTGCATGGCACGTTCTGAAAAACCAACTCTATCTTGCATAAGCACAGTTCTTAATCTGTTTTTTGCAACAAGCTTTGTATCATCGTTTTGGGTAGTAAAAAAACTCAAAACCTTATCGTATAAATCCGAAAAAATATCTTTCATTTTAGCCCTGCACTTTCTTTGCAAAGAATTTCCTTATTTTATCAATAAATGTCGTAGGTTCGTCAATATCTAATAAAGGTACGTCTTCACCCATAATTCTTCTGGCAACATTTAAGTATGCTTGCCCCGCTAAGGATTTTTCATCATTTACAACAGGTTCACCTTTGTTAGTTGAGGTTATAATATTTGTGTCTTCCGGAATGACACCTATTAAGTCGCAAGATAAAATTTCAACTACATCATCAACACCCATCATATCGTTTGATTTAATTAGTTTGGGCCTTACTCGATTTACTAAAAGTCTGTATTTTTCAACTCCTTCTTTAGATTCTAAAAGACCAATTATTCTATCTGCATCTCTAATTGCACTCATTTCGGGGGTTGTTACAACTATTGCTTCATTGGCTCCGGCTACAGCATTTTGAAAACCCTGTTCTATTCCTGCAGGACAATCAACAAGTACATAGTCATAGTCTTTTTTTAACTGTTCGCATATATTTTTTAATTGTTCAGCATCGATTGCTGATTTGTCACGAGTCTGAGCGGCCGCCAGAAGACATAAGTTTGGATTTTTTTTGTCTTTTACAAGGGCTTGTTTTAGCTTACAGCGTTCTTCCACAACATCAACTATTGTATATACTATTCTGTTTTCTAATCCTAATAATAAATCTAAATTTCTCAAACCTATATCCGTATCAATTAATACAACCTTATTTCCCATATGGGCTAAAGCTGTGCCGATATTAGCAGAAGTTGTGGTTTTTCCTACACCGCCTTTTCCGGACGTAATTACAATAACAGAACCAGCCATTTATTTGCTCCTTTAATTTTGATTAATCTTAAACAACATAATTTCATTATCCACAACACGTGCTTCTTCGGGTGTGAATATGGATGATCTTATAATATATGGTATATTTGTACCATCCGGACGTCTTGAATAACAATTTGCAATTCTTAATTGAACAGCATTCATTTTTAGGGCACGAACCTTGGCATTTTTATTTCCTTTGTATCCGGCATGGGCAATTCCAGATAGAACTCCCCACACTGTAATGTCACCAATAGCCCTAATCTCACTTCCCGGGTGGCAATCACCGATAATCACAACATTTCCGTCAGATTCAAGGATTTGTCCTGAACGCAATGTTTGATTTATATATGTGGTGTTTTTAGAATCCGAAATAACAGGGTCAGTTGTAGGCGTTTCATAGAAGTCAATTTCTTCCCAATCATCGGAATCTATTTCATTTTCGTCATATGCTTTTTTATATACGCCAATTGAGTTTTTCTCAACATTTGTATAATCTTCTATTTCTTCTAATGCAACAGATGTTTTGTTTGTTAAATCTGTTTTTAAGTTGTTTATTCCAGAAAATTCATCTATTGTATTTATTACTTCTTCTGGTTTTTTATATTGAGATATGACTTGTTGTTCTATTTTATTAAAATCTTCTTTTGGATTAATTCCTGCATTTTTTAAATCCGCACTTATATTTATTTCGTCCTGCTGTTTTTTAATTGCATCTAAATCAGCTTCAAAATGCAGTCCGTTAACATCTTTTAATGCAATTATATCATTGTTTTCACCAGTCGGGTTCATTGCAAATTTTTCAAACCCGGAATTATCAGATTGAATAAATGATTTATCTTCTACTCTTTTTTCAATAGGTTTTTGAACAAGTATATTCATATTTTCAGCTACAGATGCAGTTTCAGGATTTATTGTTTCAATAGTATCTAATAAACATCCGTAACTCGTGATTAATGATTGAATGCTGAGCATTTGTGATTGATTTAAATTGCCGTCGTTTAATTTTAAAACTATTTTTTTCCCTGAATGATTTAATGTTTCAAGAGCCAAAGAAAGGCTATTTATAATTTCACCGGTTGATGAGCAAGACGACATGTCTACTACAAAATATTCGTTATCGTACATATAGTTTTAGTTACCTTAAAATTAATCTAATACTTATATTTAAGACTACATTAAAAAATATATAACTACAATTAAATATAAAGGAATGTAAAATAATTTTAGAACAATTTAGTTTGTTTACGTGTTTTAATGAATTGTAAATGTTATATGTGGATAAAAAACAAGAAAAAATATATAAAAATTTTGAATTTCCAACTAAGCAAGCACTTAATGCTATAAAACAGGAATTCGAAGTAAAAAAAGCAAGCAATGTCGGAGGTTTGATTGGTGTATGCATTGGATTTTTGGCATCTGTTGCACTTGCAAAAAAGGGACAGCCAATAAAAGATATTTTTATAAAAGAAAATAAAAAAGAAACTTTTAAGAATATCTTAAAATATACAAAATTGGATTATGCAGGACTAAAAGGCTATACATATATGCTTTTTCAGGCTATAGGTGCAAGCATCGGAAGTTATATTGCTGGGTCTTTATATGATAAAAATTCAGATAACAGAATCGAAAAATTCAAGGAAGCTATTTTTACTGTAAATAATGTTGCTATTCCTACTGCAATTGTGAAAATCATTGAGCATATTATACAAAATCTTGGAAAAACAACTAATAAGACTGCTTTACAAACAATTTCAAAAAGTAAAATATTAAAGAACGTTGTTATATTTGCAGGTCTAATTTCCGGGATGATTGTAAGCACAAGTGTATCAAATACAATTAATTCAAAAATTATAGATAAAGATAACAAGAAAAAGAAAAAAATAAGACCTGTTGATTTTCTGGTACATATAGATGATATTATACCAATATTAATATCGTCTAAAGATAGTGTATTTAGGAAAATTTCATTGGATAGAATAATGCCTTTGTTGTATTATATTTCGGGTTCAAAAGTCGGGAAATGTAATTATTATACCCATGAATAAATAAAAAAAAGGGGGCCTATAGCCCCAAACTGTCTGGAATTAAGAATAGCTGGAAGTATGAAAAAGATTAATTATATAATCAAATATTTATAAATTAAAAACAATTATACACATGGGTAATTTTTAAGTATAAATTAAAGTTTGCTTTAAGAATTAATTAAGTGTAATTTTAACAGTTATTCAATAATTTTTTTATCATTTGTCTAAAACCAAGATATAGATTGAAAAAATATTTTTTTCAATAGGGGTTGACAAATATAATTTTTGGATGCATAATAGAAGCATAAAGATAAAGTGTTAATGAAACACTAAAAACTAAACTAAACAAGAGGTGAGAAAACCAAAATGTTAATGATAACTCCAGTAAAGAATGTACAAAATACAATTAATAAGAATATAAGTTTTAAAGCAGGTGTAAGAACTAATTATGGTGCGGATGTTATAAATAACACTGCAGATATTAAGCACGAAGGAAGCTTTTTAACTGATTTTTTGGGTACTATTAAACAATCTCCGCTTTTTTATGACACATTTATTCAAAGACAAAAAAGTATTGAGAAAAACTTAGAAGCCCAAACAAATAAAATTAACGCTATTGCGTAAACAAGCATTATCAACACCTAACAACACAATCTCGAAGCATAAACAACAAACAATGGCCTTATCAATTGATAAGGCTTTTTAATTTATTATTAAATTTTGTAAATATTTTTTAAAAAATTATAAAGTATTGCACCTATTATGTCGTTAACGAATTTGAACAATAGTTTTATTTCTGAAAGGGACAATGGAATATGGGTAACGACTTATCATCTTCTAACAATGAATTATTAAAGAAATTAAGTTCAACTGTCATGAATGATTCTTGGCTTAAAAATATGTATGGAGTAAATAAAGCTGATCAGCAAAATGAGCTTAAGAAAATTTTTACTGTTGTTGCGACAAATGACATATCTGAAAGTGAAAGAAAAGCTCTTTTATCTAGAAAAGAGGTCTTACAAGATAAAGTTGAAAGACTGGAAGCAAAAATGGCGGTTCTTGAAGAAGAATTGGCAAAAAACCAAGCTGAAATTGCTCGTAAGGCTGATGAAATAACAAATTTGATCTCATCAGTTGAAGATAAGTCAGATGCCTTAGAGGAACAACAAAAAAGAAATGTTAAAAATGCCGTAGAAGACGTATTTTATGAGTATAAAAAGGGAATAATTGGTAAAGATGCAGTTTCGGGTGAAATTAAAAAAAGGGTAAAGAATAATTCCTATAAAGACAGAGAATCTGCTGCAATTGAAAAATTGTTGGATAAATTGGATTCTAAAGAGGCTGAAGTTGATGGACTTGTGAATGATGCCACAAAGTGGATAGACCAAAGAAATCTTTTGGAATCTCAGTATGGTGTCACAAAATCAACTTATGATTTGATTAACGGAAATTTAGCAAAAATAGGAAATACTGAGACTAATTATACAAATTCGGATTTTGACAAGTTAATTCCTGTATATTCTCTTGAAAAAACAGATATAGTGAGTGATTTCTTTGAAAATCCTGCTATGAATGTTGAATCAGGAAATAATAAAAATTATATTGATGGAACTGATGTTCCTGGACTTGACAGTATAAATGAAAAATATGGTCAATATTTTTCAACAAAGGCAACATCCGGAGTAGACTCAAACAGTATTAAGAATGAAGCGGTTGTAAATTTGGGTAAAGCAATAGATAATGGTTTGCTTGAAGAACTTAACAGTGCAGGAATATATGGAAAAGAATTAACTGATTTTTTGGTTAATAATTTTTCGGGTACAAATATAAAATATTCTGACAAAGGAACTTTAAATATTCCGATTGGACATGGTACTGAAGCACAAAAAATATTTAGTAAATTAACTGATTTTATTAAAAATAATAAATTGAGCGATGATTCTTCTAAATGGTTAAAAGATAATTTTAAGGGTGCATTGAATACTTGGGATGAAGATGCTGGAAATACAATTGATTCTAATAAACAGATAGCAGCCTTGGCGGATAATTATGCAACTATTTTAGATAAAATGGGTTCTCAGGAGCCAAAATTTACTTTTAAAGAAGCAATGTATGCTTTATTTAATTCTGATACCGGCTTATTTAAAAATAGTGGTGTTGTTTATGATCCTGAATTACAAGGTGAAAATCCGAATTACTTTATAGAATACGCAGGAGATGATGAAACTGCGGAAATGTATAAAAATTTAGCAACGAAAATATACGACATTTGGGGTGTAAAGCCGTCAAGAGGTGCAGATGTTGAAAATTATGACGAAGAAACCGCAAGTGATCCTGATGCTGATAAAGATATACCAAAAGTAAATAAAACAGATCCTATAACATTCAAGACAGAAAATGGTACAGAATATGCTTTTATAATAGACAGAAATAATGACGGAGCATTTAGCGGCAGTGAAGATTTTGTTGGTGGTGCTCAAGGTACAAGTTGGCTAGATGATTTAAAATCATTAGATACTGATAATGACGGTAAATTGTCAGGTGATGAATTAGAATCTTTAAAATTATTGGGTTCTACATATACCGATAATAAGACAACGAAGTATACGGGAGGCAAATTCCTGAGCGAACAAACAACTAATATTCAATATGATTTAACAAATGCAAAAGCAATGGGTATAGATGAGATAAATCTTGAAGGGTTGGATAATCAAGTAAACCAATCTAAAAATATTACGGATATAAACGGATCGGAATTATTTAATGATAGTTTTAAATTTACATTAAATGGTGAAGAAATAACCGCAACAAGGAAAGATGATACTGATTATTTTATGAATGCGGTATATAAAGATGCTTATAATAAAAACTTTAATTTAGGAATGAGTGAAAGTGAAGTTCAATCTGTAATGGATAAAGACTATGGCGAATTTGATAAATTTAATGCTTCTTATGCGGATGTATTCACTGATGTAAGCATTCTTGCGAATGCCGGTCAGGCGGCTCAGGAAACAAGAGCAATGTACAATGAAACAATGGACAGAATAAACGGTGATGAAAATGCTCAGTTGTTAAGAGCAAGTAACAAAGCTGCTGCTTTAACAAATATTCATGATTGGACAAATATGCAGGCAGAAGTAGCTCAAATTGCAATTAATGAAGGAATAGTAGTTGATATGGAGCAAGCAAAAGGCATATATGTGCTTGATGGAAGTTTGTCTGCTCAAGGAATTGTGGATAAATATAAAGAGATGATAGCTAATGAAAATTCTCTTGAAAATCAAAAAGCAACACAAAAAGAAGCTTGGAGTGCAATAGTATTATGTGTTCAAAATGGAGTTGTTCCTAATGCGGATAAAATTCTAGAATTGCTTTCAAGTGGTGAGGCAAAAACTGCACAAGAGGTTGTTGATATATTAAAGCAAGCTCAAGATGAAGCTGATGTTACGATAAATGTTAATGATTTAGGTTTTGATAGCGAACGCGAAGAAGAAATCTACAACGCATTTAACGAAGTGTTTAATGCGGCGGGTCTAAACGATAAAGTAGTAGATGCTTTAGCAGAGCTTTGTGTAGAACAACAAAATGACAGAAGCTTTATGAATAATCAAAGTGCAGAAGACCTCGCTAATTTAATGTTGAAAAGATACCAAGCGGAAGATGACATCCAAGAATAAATATTGCAAAACACCAGTGCCTGCAACATTATTTGTTGCAGGTTTTTAATTTTTTATTGGCTTCAAGAACTTTTTTCTTGTCTTCATCGACGCTAAAACCGGTTGTAGTCAAGTAATTTCCTACAATTGCACTATCAACTGCGTTTTCTATTGCAATAAGTATATTTTTTTCGGATAATCTTGCTTTTTTTCCGCCTGCTAATCTGATGCTTGATTTTGGATTTGCAATTTTAAAAACAGCCAATGTTCTTAAAATATTTTCTTCGTTAATTTTATCAAAATAGTTTTCAAAAGGAGTTCCTTTTATGGGGGTTAAAATATTTACAGGGATACTATCGGGAGCTATTTCAGATAATTCTATTGCCATTTCAATTCTTTGTTCAACAGTTTCTCCCATTCCGATGATAACTCCGCAGCAAAGTTCAATACCTGCTTTTTTAACGTACTTACAAGTATTAATTCTATCTTCGTATGTGTGAGTTGTGCAAATTTTATCGTGATAACTTTTGCATGTATTTATATTATGATGAAAGCGGTTTAAACCGGCTTTTTTAAGCTCAAAAGCTTGTTTTTCGTTTAAAATTCCAATACTTGCACAACTTTTTAAACCCAGATTATTAATTTCTTTTATCATTTTTAAAAGTTCATTAAAGTCTTTTGCTTCGTTTGGAGTTTTGCCTGATGTTACTATTGCAAAATTAGTCGCTCCGTTGGCTTTAGATTCCTTTGCAGCTTTAATAACTTCATCAATACTAACTAAAGGATGAGTATATATATCAGTGTTGTATCTTGTCGATTGAGCACAGTATTTACAATCCTGTGAGCATTTCCCTGTGCGGGCAGAAATCAAAGAACAAAATTCAAATTCGTTAAATGTATACCTTTTTGAAATGCTTAAAAGTTTATTTAAGGGCAAATTATATAATCTTAAAAGTTCCTCTTTATTTAGTTTTTCTGTCATTTTGATTCTTTTCCTCATCCTTGTTTTATAATTGTACTATAAAGAAAGGTTTAAATATGGAAAATATTTTTATAACCGGAGTTGATACGGATATAGGTAAAACTTTTGTATCTGTTGGTATTGCCTTATTAAAAGAAAGTGAAGGTAAAAGGGTCGGATATTTTAAGCCCTTTCAAAGTGGTGCTTATGAAAAAAACGGGGAGTTAATTGCTCCTGATTTATTTGAATTAAAAAAATTTTCATCAATTCCATCTAAATATTCTTATCTTTTTAAAGGGGAAGTTTCGCCTCATCTTGCAAGTATTTTGGAAAATGTTGAGGTTGATATTAACAAAGTTAAATACGATTTTATAAGTTTTTCGAAGAATAAAGATTTTGTTGTGGTTGAAGGGGCAGGGGGTTTGTATTGTCCTGCAATAAAAGGAAAATTGTTTTCAGACATAATTAAAATGCTCGATATGGAAATAATTATTGTAACAACCCCTTCTTTAGGCAGATTAAATCATACTTTAATGACCCTTGAATGTGCTAAAGTTAATAATATCAAAGTAAAAGGTCTTATTATAAATAAAATGCCACAAGATATGACGCTGTCTGAAGCAAATTTTATAAAAGAATTAAAATTGTTTTCGGATGTTGAAATTTTAGGGAAAATTTCGGAAATTGACGATTTAACCAAAGAAAATATTATCAATGAGTTTAGGTCTCTGAAAATATAGCATACATTGGGTTGTATGTAAGTTTATTTTGATATTTTAATTCATATAACTTTAATTTTTCTTTTAATTCTTTAATTGAAAAGTTGTTTTTTTTGATAGCATTTACTCCGGTTGCTTTTAAGTGTTTTAAAATGTCTAATGAATTGTCGAATTTTAGTTCATATTCTTTTTCAAAAACTAATACATCATTCGGAAACATTGCTTTTATATTTTCTATTGAAGGATAATTTAAGCTAATATTAAAAATATCTTTTATTTCAAAAAAATTTTTTTTACCAAAAAGAGAAAAAGCAATTATTCCGTCAGCAGTTAACAAGGTTTGTAATTTTTTTAAGACGTAAGATAAGTCATCACACCATTGCAGACTTGCATTTGCAATGATTAAATCAAATTTTTTTTGGGTTTTAAAATTTTCGATATCAATATTTAAAAATTTAATTTTATTATTTATTTTGCTTATATAATTTTTGGATTGAGGAATTAAATCAATTGCAATATAACTTTCAAAATTAAAATTACTTTTATTTAATTTTTCTGTTAAAATCCCAGTATAAGAGCCAATTTCAAGGATATTTCTATATTGTTTGTTGCTTATTAATTTAATTAATTCATCTGCCATAATTTTTTGTATAAAAGCGTTCGAATTATAAGTGGTAAGGCTTTTTGTAAATTTTTCTTTGATTAATTCTTTATCTAACATATAAAATCCTGCCAATTTGAATAATTTTTAAAGGGGCAGTGTGTTGATTCTATTAAATCAATTTCCGCTTTATTTTTCCAAAAATTTAATTGATTTTTAGTTGGAATAATTCTGTCATCATTTGAAATTATTGCTTTATCAAATTTAATTTCAGAACTAAAAGATTTTTTTTGAATTTCAAATAATTCTTCCCTTAGTTCACCTATGGATCTTGTAATTGTAATTTCGGGATTAAGTTTTCCACCTTTAAACATATTTTTTATAAATTTATCTAAAGAATCTTCATTTAAAAACTTGGCTGTTATTTTATATATTTTTTCCGGTATTCCAAAATTATTATCTACAATTTTACTCGTGCCGTTTATTGCAACTTTATGGTCAAAATTATTAAAAGTGTTTATAAAGTTGTTTGCCGCAAAAACGCCCATAGACCAGCATATTAAATATTTTTTTTCATATTTGTTAAAATCAAATTCTAAAAAGTTGAAATCTAAATTTCTGTAATCAAATAAAAAAAGTATATCAAAACCGTCGGTTTTAAGGTGTTTTACTGGAGTTTCGTTCATTGCCCAGCCGTTAAAAAAAACAATCAGGTTTTTATTATTTTTTTTATTCAACCAAAAATATTTCATCTATATTTTCTCCAATAAATTTTTAACTTCGTCAAGTTCCATATTTGCAGTCAAGGAAAGCCTTAATCTTGAAGTATTTACGGGAACTGTAGGCGGGTTAATCGGAAGCACATAAAAACCTTCATTTTGAAGTTTAAGTGCCGTATTTTTTGTTTTTGTACTATCTTTTAAAATAACAGGAATAATTTGAGATGAACTTATTGTAGGATAAATTTTATGAACTTCCTTAAATAAATTATTCAATTTTTCTTTTTGTTGAATTAAAAAATTAAATTTTTCATTAAGTAAAAAATTGCTCCATAAAATATTAACAGAGGGAAGTGCGGTTGAAAATATAAACCCTGACGCTTTATTTATTAAATAATCTATTATTACGTTGTTTGAGATCGTAACAGCTCCGACTGATGCAAGGGATTTGCCTAATGTAACGGTGAAAATGTCAACATCATTTAGCAGATTATACTCGTCGCAAACGCCCGCAAGATTTTGTCCGAAAACCCCGAATGCGTGGGCTTCATCTATCATTAAAAGGCAATTATATTTCTTTTTTAATTTAATTAATTTTTTAATATCAGCTATATCTCCATCCATTGAAAAAACAGATTCGGATACAATTATTGCATTTTGGTGTTTATTTCTGTTTGCAATAAGCATTTTTTCCAAAGAATCATAATCGGTATGTTTATAACGATAATGTTCGGCTTGTGATAATTTTAAACCCGAAACAATGCTTGCATGATTTAATTTATCTGAAAAAATGCAATCTGATTTTGTAAATAAAGTACTTATAATGCTTTGATTACATTGATATCCTGTATTAAATAACAAGGCTTTTTCTTTTTTGAAAAGTTTTGCGAATTTATTTTCTAAATTAAAATAATTTTTTGAATTACCTGTTAAGAGTCTTGCTGAAGTTGAAGAAAATAAAAATTCAGGGTGATTTTTATATTTTTCGATAAATTCTGAAATCAAATCTTTATTGGTGCTTATATTCAAGTAGTCGTTGGAAGAAAAATTTAACATCTTTTTTCCTTCAACAAAAATGTACTTTGAAATTTTTTCATCAATATTTTTTATTGAACGAAAGTTTGAATTTTCTTTTAATTTATCGAGTTCAGCTATATAATTTTGCATAAAATTATCATAGCACAAAGTCTTTTATAAAATTAAAGCAAGTATCATAAGTATAATTGAACCTATTTGGAGTCCCGTTGATGTAAATTTTTGAATTTTATTTGCTTCGTATAATTTTGCTGTTTGTTGAGCATTTGCTGCCGCTTGAAGTCTTTGAAGCCTCAAATGGTCATCATCTGACGAAAAATCTCTTTGAAAAATTTTTCTTTCCAATCTGTTTAATCTTAATCCGACAGGATCTTGTGAATATGTTTTTGAAAATAAAACGGTTTCAAGTCCCGACAATTGAATATGAATATCCGAATTTTCATATTTATTTTGTGAACCCATATATTGTTCAATATCTTTAGTTGTTGTGTAGGGTTGTTCATAATGATAAGAAGGACTTTGTGCAACTGCATCTTTTCTTACGTATGCCTTCAATCTGTCTGTTCTGGATGCTAAATCTCCGTCTTGAGTTGAACCGAAAATCTTTTTTTCGAGTCTGTCTAATCTTTTATATATGTTCTCTTTTTCATAAGTTGAATTAAAAAGTTGATATTCTAAAGTATCGATTTGTGGATAGTTTATGCCCGCAACTTCATCGGAATTAATTTCATAAGCCGGTTTTATACTATCTTCATAGCTTTCAAATCCCATAGCTTCATTTAATTTTTTAATTCTTTGATCAACAGAAAGTTTTGAATTAACTGTTCCGAAAACATTATTTTCAATTCTTGATAGTCTTTCTTGAGGACTATCTTTAGAATATTCAAATCCCCAAATAGAGTTTTCAATTTTTGAAATTTGTTCATAAGAAGCATTTTGAGCACCAAACGACAATCCGGTACTAAAAACCAAAATCATTATATATATTATTAAATTCTTCTTATTAAACATAATGATATTATATCAGGTCTTTAATGATTTTTTCTTGGAAGTAAGTATTAGAATTAAAGTATATTTTTTATACCTTTTGTGATATTTTTTCTTCTACTAATTTGCAAGTTAGATTTACTAATGCTTCTTTGTATTGTTCACATTTTTCTTTTGTTTTTGCTTCAAATCTTAAGGTAAATACCGGTTCGGTATTACTTTGGCGAATTAGGGCGAAACCATCTTCAAATATAATTCTTAGCCCATCTATTGTAATTATTTCTTTAATTTTTGAATTAAAAAGGCTGTCATCAATAACAGTTTTTAATTTTTCTAAAATTTCTTTTTTAAATTCATTAGGGCATTCTAACCTGACTTCATTTGAAAGATGTACCGAATTAAAAGGTTTCAGTAAATCTGTTAATTTAAAATCAGGATTTATTTTTTTATTTTTTGCAATTATTTCAATTAGTCTGCAACCGGCATAAATTGCATCATCATAGCCGTAATATCTGTCTTTAAAAAATGTATGACCTGACATTTCCCCTGCAAGTAAGGCATTAGTTTCTCTCATTTTTGATTTTATATAACCATGTCCTGTTTTAGTCATAATGGCTATTCCGCCTATTTCATTGATTTTATCATATAAAACCTGAGAACATTTAACTTCGGAAACAACAATTGGTTTTTCTCCTCTGGGTGAAAGAGTTTTAATCAAATCTTGAGCATAAATGTATAAAAGTTTATCACCCGAAATAATTGTTCCGTCACCTGCAATCGCGCCAATTCTGTCAGAATCGCCATCAAAAGCTATTCCGATATCTGCTTTTTCTTTTTTAACAGTTTCAACAATTTTATCAAGAGTTTTAATGTCTGAAGGGTTTGGGTGGTGATTAGGAAACGCCCCGTTAGGTTCGGAGAATAATTCTACCACTTCACAACCTAAATCACGATATAATTGAGGTGCTACAAGTCCGCCGGTTGCATTTGCACTATCAACGATAACTTTTATACCCTTTCCTATTTTTCCAAACATGTCATAAATCTTATCTTGGTAATTTGAAATTATGTCGTAAGTTTTGACAAAACCGGAAATAACTTGTCTGTACCCGCAACTTTTTTCATATAGTTCTTCGGTGAGTTTTTTAACTTCTTTTATTTGATTTTCATTTAGACTTTGTTTGTTAAATGTCATTTTTAGTCCGTTATATTCCGGCGGATTATGAGAAGCTGTTATTATTAATGCACCTGTAATTTTTTTATTTTCTGTTATTTCGGAATCAATTTTTGCAAATTCGGAATAATATCCCAAGGGAGTTGGTGCCAAGCCAAGGTCTAAAATGTTAGCTCCCATGGAAGTAACACCTTGAATAATTGCTCTTTTTAATTCGGGAGAGTGGCTTCTTGCATCCATACAAACAGTGAATAAAAGTTCTCTCGGGGTTTTTTGTTGGTTTAATTTTTTAAATTCTTCCAAAACAAAAGCTACATAACCTTTTGCTGCATGAAAAAATACATCAGAATTAATCTGTGAAGGAAAAATTCCCCTTATATCATTTTTGCCGAATGCACTTGTGTTAATTGAACCGTTCATTAAAACTCCTTGAATTAACTTATTTTATGTAATTATATAATAAAAAAAATATTCTGGCTTTTTTTAAAAAATAATTGTATAATCTCAATATGGAAAATGAAATTAGAATTACACAGGAACAGTTTGATAATCTTTTAAAATTGTCTGATATAGAAATAGCAGCGGATACGCAAGAGGATGTTCAGGACCTTGTTTCAAGGGCATTGATATCTCTTGAAAGAAAATTAAATTATTTTAATTATCCTTTAAGTTTTTTTACAGCCGAGGTTACTAATGTTTTAATAGTTGATGATACAGAATTGTCAATTTTTCAACTATCGGTAATGCTCGAAAAAATTGGTATGAATGTTTATGTTGCAAGAAGCAAAGAAGAAGCACTTGCGGAATTTAAGAAGAAAAATTTTGACTTTCTTGTATTGGATTTATACCTTCCGGATTATCAAGACGGTTTTGATTTAATTAAAGAAGCCAATAAATTAAGAAATGAAGAAGGAAGAGATTTCAGAATTATTGCAATCTCAGGAACCGATAATCCAAAAATTATACAAGATGCCTATAAGCTGGAAATTGATGAATTTATTTCAAAAGCTCCGATGTGGCATGAAAAAGTTTTGAAATTTATATCGAATTCTACTAATAAAATTACCAATGAAGAATACACGAGATATTATGTGAACGATAATATTTGTTCTTTAACTTTGTATAAAGTGAATAATGAAAAATATGTTGATAAAATTATAAAAGAAGTTAATGCAAATGTTTTAACGGGAAAGCAAAATATAATATTTAATATGGAACATATTAAGATTTTTTCGGATAATTTTGCAAATCTTTTTGCTGAGGTATATAAATCAACAAGTTTAAAAGAAGGCATGTTTATTATTGTTAAGCCCTGCGAGGATGTTTTAAAGGCTCTTGAATTTGTATTTTTAAGTGAAGCAATTCCTATTTTTAATACTATGGAAGAAGCGGTTGAATACATTGAAATGAATAATTTTACATAATGTCGCTGATTATGTTTTCTAATTCAAGAACATTAAAAGTATATCCTTTAATGTCTTTAATTAGGGGCAGAAGTTTGGTTTCATCTTTTTGAGTGGTTATAAATATATTTATATTGTTTGATTTTGCCAACTTTAAAAGTGATTTAATATCATTTTTTGTGTATTTATGGTGATCATTAAAGGAAACTTTTTTAAACACGTCATATTTTTCATTTAAATATGTATAAAATTGTTCGGGTTGTCCTATTGCACAAAAGGCTATTACTTTTTGTTTTTCTTTTGTATTATTTATGATTTCTGCTTTTGTTTGTATGTTATAAATTTTTTTTGGAACCATAGTGCAGATTTTTACAGGTTTTTTAAATTTCTTTATAAAATTAATTGTTTCTGTTATTTCATTATTGTTTTTATTTGTAATTATTATTTCATCAGTTCTTTTTATTTGGCTTAAGGGTTCTCTTAACGGACCTTTGGGAAGCAGGGAGTTATTTCCAAATAGCATTTTGGAATCAACAACAAGAATTGTTTTATCTTTTTTTAATTTTCGGTTTGAAAAACCGTCATCTAAAATAATAACTTCGCTACCATATTTAATAATTGCTTCATTTGCTGCAGTATAACGATTTGCACAAGTTATAACAACGACATTATTTGAAACTTTTTTTGCAAGTTGAAAGGGTTCATCTCCGCATATTGTTCCGTCGTTGAATTTGATATTTGAATAGTCTTTAATAATATTTGGAATTTTATTTGAAATTTTAGATTTGTAACCTCTTGAAATTATTGCAACTTTTTTTTCTTTTGATATTTTATTTGCAAGTTCAATTACAATAGGAGTTTTTCCTACTCCGCCGGTTGTAAGATTACCAACACATATAACATAAGCATTCACTTGTTTTTCTTTTAAAATTTTTTTTTCGTATAAAAAATTTTTAAAATTTATAGCAAATTTGTAAAATAATTCACTCAAACTAAGTACACTATTCAAGAAGAAACCAATTTTTCTTCTTGAATAGTGGATATCTTGAAAATAATTTTTTATGTTATTTGACATAATTAAAACATCAATCTAAATAATAAGAAACGTTTATTTAATTTTTCTGAGAATTTTTTAACGTTTCTCGTAATTATGAGAACATCTTTTACAGTGCTTCTTAATTTTAATTTTTCGGTATCTTCTAATTTATTGTATTCATTGATTAATTTGGAAACATTTTCTGTTATATTTGCTAAATTCGAAACTGTTGAAGTAATATCTTCTTTTAATTTTTCATCTTTTGTATATTCATTAACATAGCTTGTTATTTCTGATAAATTTCTCATAGTTTCATTTGAATTTGCAATTATTTCTTCTGTTTGACTGTCTTCTAATATTCTATTTATATTTTCGGACATTTTTCCGACGGATTTTATACTTGAAACAACATCATTTTTAAGTGTTTCATCTGAAATTATTGCATTTATGTTGTCTGACAACTTAGTTAAACTTTTTATTAAATCGTCAGATTGATTGATTAAAGTTTCAATTTCTTTTCTACTTGAATCAATTAATATTGTAGCTTTATCAAGTGTAGTGTTTGCACTTGCCGTCAAAATTCTTATATTGTCAATAGAGCTTTTTAAGCTTCCTATAAATTCATCAGACAAAATTTCTGAAACCCTGTCGTTCGTTTCAGCTAATGAACGTGCCGCCCTGAATTGTAAGTCCATAAAATCGGATAATCTCATAGGTTCAATTACTGTATATTTTAAATTTTCATTCGGAGTAATAGGTATTTCGCCGTCAAGCATATAAAACATTAATTTATTGTTTTTAATTTTTAAACCCAGCATATCGTTTTCCAAAATTAATCCAGGTAAATCAATTATGTAGGCAACTTTAACGACATTTTTTGATTTTAATTTTTCTCTTATTTGATATGGCAGTTGAGATTTTTTTAATACATCAACATCTAAAACTTTTCCAATTTCTGCTATGCCGTTAGAAAGTTCCATATATATAGGTTGATTTACTTGAATATCTGTTTCTGTTTTATTAATTTCGCCATAAATGTATTCTGTTTTAGGCGGAGTAACTTCCAGGAATTGTTCCCCTATTATTCCTGACTGTTGAATGGAAATAGTTGACGCATAGGGAATTTTAACACCTTTTTCGGTTACAACAAATCTCAATTTAACGTAACTGTCTTTTCCTTGCAGAACGGGAGTAATTTCTTCAACTTGTCCTATTCTAAGTCCCATCATTTGGACGGCGGAACCGGCACGCATACCGTTAACATCTTTAAATGCCAAATCTATCCGTTCACCGCCCGATAAACTTCGTCCTTTTACCCAAAGTACAGTAAAAATTAATATAGAGATTGCGGTTAGTGTTAATATGCCGACCTTTAAAGATGATGTGTATTTTCCTTTTTTATCCATTTCAATTCCTTTTATCTTGTTGCAATGTTCATCGGACCGTTAATTGATGCACTGACAAATTGTCTTGCATAATCATTTCTGCCTTCCAATAATTCTTGGACATTGCCTTTGAATACTATATTTCCCTGATATAACATAATTACATAATCAACTGCTCTTTTTATTGTTGATAATTGATGCGTTACAACCACGCAAGAAGCATTTAGTTCGTTTTTTAATCTTACAATATAGTCTTCTATCATGGTGGATGTAACAGGGTCAAGTCCTGCCGTAGGTTCATCATATAAAATTATTTTCGGATTTGTGACAATTGCACGTGCAAAGCCAACTCTTTTTTGCATACCGCCTGATAATTCAGATGGGTATAAGTCTTCTATGCCTTGCAGACCAACCATTTTTAATTTTTCACTTACAATTTTTGAAATTTCTTCTTTTGTATATTTTGAACGAAACTCTTTTCTTTCAACTAAAGGAAAGGCAATGTTATCGTATACATCTAAAAAATCAAATAAAGCACTGTATTGAAATGACATCGCAATTTCAGAATCTTTGGGATAGATAATTTCACCTGAGTCCTTTTCTAATATTCCTGAAATTATTTTTAAAAGAGTTGATTTGCCTGAACCTGAAAAACCTATCACGCCAAGTGTTTGACCATTTGCGATTTGAAATGATATATTATTTAAAACTTTTTTACCTTCGAACGATTTAGATAAATTTTTTACTTCTAAAGACATAAAAACCTACAAATAAAATACCGAAGCAAATATAAAATCCCACAATGCAATAGCTAAAAATGACCAAACTACAGCTTTTGTGGTTGCAATACCGACCTCTTTTGCACCACCTCTTGTTGAATAACCGCATGAACAACTAATCAGAGCTATTGTTCCACCGAAAAAAGACGCTTTTAAAATTGCAATAAAAATATCTCTGACATAAAGTCCATGCCATAAAGAAGTATAATAATTTAAAAGACTTAAATCAGCTGTAATATTGGAAACGTAGCCTGCACAAATTAAGCCGAATGTTGCGGAAATGATAAATATCATGGGCATAAATAAAACGCCTGCAACAAATCTTGGTACTACTAAAAATTCTATAGGGTCAACTTTTAAAACCTTCATAGCGTTTAATTGCTCAGTTACTGACATAGAAGCAATTTCTGAAGCAAAAGATGAACCTACCATTGAGATTATCGCAAATCCGCTCATTACAACTGCCAGTTCTCTAACCATAACCAATGCCGAAAGCATACCTGTATAATCAGCTCCGCCTTGTTTTGCTAATTCCGGAGCAAGTTGCATAGCAATAATGGCAGAGGTCATTCCCACAATGGTTAAGCTGATTGGTATGCTATCATAAGCAAATCTTTTTGATTGTTCAATAACTTCCTTAAAATTAATTCGTAATTTGAGAATATATTTTAAAACACTGCAAAAATCACATCCCATTCTACCCAATGTGATAAGGAAATCTTTTATTTCTTCCCATAGCAAAGTAAAACCTTGATAGGTAAGTGTTTTATTTAGTTCGAACATAACTCTATTTTATATTAAAAAGATATAAAAAGCACTATTAGTGTAAATTTTAAATCATTTAAATTAGTTTATTTACTCTATGTTTTGTATAAATTAAAATTATTAACAGAAATCTCTTTGTTGAGAGGTTTCTTAGTATTAATTTATGTCTGTTGACCGGAATTAAAGTCCTATATATTTGGCTTTATCCACACCGTCTATTGTTATAATTTTTTCTACTGTTTCACTTTGAACTTCACTGTCCGTATTTATAATCATAATTGATTTATCCGGATAGTCAAAGGATTGTGCAACTTGCATTCCTGAAATATTTATGTTATCAGCACCTAAAATCCCCGCTACTTTTGCAACCATATTTGGTTTATTTATGTGTGGAACAAGCAACATGTGTTTTTTAGGCTCAATTGAGGTTAGATAACTGTTTATTTGTATGATTCTTTTTATATCTTTTGCAAGCAAAGCACCTTTAACCATATATGATTTTTCGGATGTATTAATGATGACTTCTATTGAATTTTCATTGTCGTTTGTTTTTGAAGTTTTGACATCAATTCCTCTTTGTTTTGCTATAACGGGTGCATTTACGTAGTTTATTCCTACCATATTGGTAGACAATACGCCTTTTAATATTGCTATTTCAAGAGGCGAAATATCCAAGCTTGATAATTTCCCTCCAACTATTATTGAAACTTCTTTAATTGCACCACCGGAAATTTGAGAGGCAATTTGTGCAATGTTTTGGGCTAAATCCATATATTCCTTAACGGCTTCTAATTTTTGAGGTTTTAGTGCCGGTATATTAATTGCACTGGTTGCATTTCTACCGGATAAAACTTCTGCTACTTGATTTGCAACGTCAAGAGCAACATTAACTTGTGCTTCATCAGTACTTGCTCCAAGATGTGGAGTTAATACTGCTTTTTTCCCTAATTTTAATAACGGAGAATTTGAAATATTTTTCTCATCTTCGTAAACATCAATCGCACATTGTGCAACCTGACCATTTTCAATTGCTTCAAAAAGAGCTTTTTCATCTATTATTCCGCCACGAGCACAATTTATTATCCTCACACCTTTTTTCATTCGGTTTAAAGTATTAACATTAATTAAACCCGTAGTTTCTTTTGTTTTTGGCGTATGAATTGTAATATAATCACATAATCCCCAAAAATCGTCTAAATGTTTAATGTATTTAGCACCGAGTTTTTCAACTATTTCAGGATTAGAATAGGGATCAAATACAACTACTTTCATTCCCAATGCTAGAGCTACATTTGCAACATGTGAACCAATTTTTCCGAGTCCTATTATACCCAATGTTTTATTATAAACTTCAACTCCTGTAAATTTTGAACGTTCCCACAGACCATTTTTGACGGACAAATCAGCTGCAGGAATGTTTCTTGACATCGCCATCATCATGGCAATTGTGTGTTCTGCGGCTGCATGAGTGTTGCCATCTGGAGAATTAACAACAATAATACCCTTTTGAGTAGCAGCTTCAACATCAATATTGTCAACGCCAACTCCGGCACGTCCTATGATTTTTAAATTTTTACCTGCTTCAATAATTTTTGATGTAATTTTCGTTTGTGAGCGAACCAGAATTGCATCATATTGATCAATAATTTTACATAATTCTTCTTCTTCCATTGTAGGAAGATTGTCGACTTCTGCGACACGAGCAACAACCTTTACGGCTAAATCATTGATTTTGTCCGTTATTAGAACTTTTGACATTTTTCCTCTTTCTATCCTCTCGGTAAATATGCCTGTGAATATCTGTATGATTGAACAAAACCAATTGATTCATACATTTTTACGGCACTTAATAAACTTAAATCTAAACTTGCGTTAAGCTCGTTTAAATCTACTATTCTGCCTTGATGGAGTTTTACCACATCTAATACGGCGGCTTTAACTAAGGGTTTTGACAGCTTGAACCCTCTATGTTCAGGCAGAATTCCAATTAATGGTAAATTTGCAATGCCATCACCGGTAACATTTGCTAAACAAAAACCTACGAGCTTGTTTTCATATAATAAAATTTTGCTTGCTTGTGGTAAAAATCTGCCGTAAATTGACGTTGTGATTTTGTGTGTGATGTCTCTGCAACCGTCAAGAGAGGCAAATCTCAGATCAAAATTAACATCGGAAGAATCTTTAAAAGAATTATATATAGCTTCGGATAATTCTTCGAAATAAATATCCCTGTATGGAGTAAACTTATAACCTATTGGTAAATCAGTAAAGTTAAATTGGGATAATTCTTTAATTAGTTGTTTATTTTTTACATCAAAAACAACGACTCCGGTGTCAATAAAGCTAAACCCGAACTCGGCAACATCTTTTTTAAATGATTCCTGAACGCCAAGCATTGCATAACTTACAACTGAATGTTTTCTTTGATTTTTTGTTTGTTCCATGAATTTTTCAAAGAGCATTTTTCTTTTTTCGGTTATATCTTCACTGCCAAGACAATGAATTACAAATAATTCTATAATGTCATGCGGAACGGTGGTATATGCTAAAAATCCTGTTGGAATTGAATCTTCAAGAAGAATAATACAGTTTATAAGACCTTTCGAAAAAGAATCCAAAAAGTCATCATATAAAAGCGGATCTATTTCGAACTTATAATCTGTCCTGGCTTTGAGGCGAAAATCATTATATGCCCCCTGAAATACTCTAAAATATTTTTCTTCTAATACAGCAATGTCATACATAAAAGCAATACTTCCCTCGGTTTTTACAAATTGTACCATGGAAATAAATTTATTATCAAATAAATATGTAGAAATGTAACTTATCCGATTAAATGATGCATTTTTTCAATTTTTGTTTTTATGTATTTTTCATTATATTTTGTAATTATTGGCTCAATTGGTATTCTTTTTATAATTTCTAAGCCATAACCTTCCAGTCCGATTATTTTAGTTGGATTATTTGTTAAAAGATTAAATTTGGAATATCCGATTTGTCTCAAGATTTGTGCTCCAATTCCGTAATCTCTTAAATCCGGTGCAAATCCCAATGACACATTCGCTTCTACGGTATCTTCCCCCTGATCTTGAAGTGCATAGGCTTTTATTTTGTTAATAAGACCTATGCCTCTGCCTTCTTGACCTCTTAAATATACTAAAGCCCCCTTTCCATAATTATTTATCATGGATAAGGCAGTATGAAGTTGATAATTGCAATCGCATCTTAAACTATGAAAAATGTCTCCCGTTAAGCATTCCGAATGGACTCTGACCATAGGAATTTTATTTGATCCATCATCTTTAATAAGGGCTACATATTCATCATTATTTAAAAGATTTCTGTATCCTAAAATAGTAAATTCACCAAATTGTGTTGGCAGTTTTGCACTTGCTTCCAATTTAACCGTCATTTCTTTAGAAATACGATATTTAACTAAATCTGCTACAGTTATAACTTTTATATTATTTTCTTCTGCAAATTTAAGAATATAGTCTCTTCTTGCCATGTGTCCGTCAGGGGTCATGATTTCACACATAGCTCCTGCCGGCGGTAAGTTAGTTAATTTGGCTAAGTCAACAACGGCTTCAGTATGTCCTATACGTTCTAAAACACCGCCTTCTCTTGAAACGCAAGGAAAAAGATGTCCCGGACGTCTTAAATCTTCAGGATTTGAATTTGAATTTATTAAAATTTCAATTGTTTTTGCTCTGTCAAAAGCAGAAATTCCAGTTGTTACTCCATATTTTTCATCCGCATCAATTGATACGGTAAAGGCTGTTTTCATACTTTCTGTATTTTGAGCAACCATTTGATTAAGTTGCATTTTGTGGGCAATATTTTTATCTATTGCAACACAAATTAATCCTCTGGCATTTTGAGCCATATAATTTATGATTTCCGGAGTGGCAAATTTGGCATTACATATCATATCGCCTTCATTTTCTCTGTCTTCATCATCGACAACTATAATTATTTTACCTTTAGCATAATCAATTAAAGCATCTTCAATTTTACTGAACATATTACCCCCAAGGTGCTAAAAACCGTTTTCTTTCAAAAATTCAAGTGTTATATCTTGTTTTTTTGAATTATCTATAAATTTTTTTATATATTTTGCGAATAAATCATACTCAATATTAACTATATCATCAATCTTTAAATTTTTTAAATTTGTATTTTTTATTGTTTCGGGTATTAATGAAACTTCAAAAAAATCTTTTTCAACTTTGCTTACGGTTAAACTTACACCATTTACTGCTATTGAACCTTTTTGAATAATTAAGTCCGTTTTGCATACAAATGAAATTTTTTTTGAAAAACCATCATTTTTAATTGCTTTTACTTTAGCAGTGCAATCAATATGACCTGAAACTATGTGTCCGTCAAATCTTGAAGATATTTTCATTGCTCGTTCAAGATTTATTTCATCTCCTTTTTTTAAATTTTTTAGGTTAGAAATTTCTAGGGTTTCATTCATTACATCAACTTTAAAAAAATCAGAATCAATTTTTGAAACAGTAAGACAAACGCCGTTAATGGAAATCGAATCACCAATTTTAATATCCGAAAAACACTTTTTTATAGTGGATTTAAACATTAATTTGGCACCTGAATCGTTTAAAGAAAAATTTTCTACTATTCCGATTGTCTCAATTAAACCTGTAAACATATTAACAAAATATCATAAAAAACATAAAATTAAAGCCGGCAAAGCCGGCTTTAAAAAAATTAATCTTTTTCATTACATCATTTGGTATTTTATCATATTAGTAATACTATAAGTGCAAACAACAAAGTATACGCAAGCAATTACAAGGGTAAGTGTTTTTTGAAAATCTCCAAACACGATTAAATTATTTTTCTTTTTCATTTGGCTGTAGTCTAAAAATTCTTTATGATAGGGTTGTTCGGGAAGTTTTGTTTCAAGGTATTCTAAAACTTTCGCATATTTTACTTTAATTAATAACTGATATGAATCAATATTCATCCACCACATTAAGGTTGCCGCAATTCCTATTACACAAAGCACAATAACCGGCGGATATTGTGGTGTAAGTGTACTTAGAATATATGTTGCAATTAAAATTATGATGTTTAAAACAAGATAAAATCTGTTTGTCGAAAATTGTCTGTCAATAAATTTTTCTTTAGCCTCGGAATAAATTCTATATTGCTCTAATATCAAATATTTTTCGTCTTTCGGATCCATTAAGATATGCTCCTTTCATTAGTTTAGTTTAGCATATTTTCAAAATATGTATTTAGTTTAAAAGTATGATTTTAGGGAAAAAAAATGGGGTACTTACCCCAATTCGCATACTAGCCGAAGCATTAACAACATACTCATAATACAATTTATTTGCATAAAAAGAAATAGATTGTTAAGAAATGTAATATAAATGTAGTAGATAAATTAAAATTTTTCAGGTTTAAATTTATCAGGCCCTATAATAACGGTTAATTTAGATGAATTAAGGAGTTCTTTTGCTGCATTGGCAACATCATTTGAATTTATTTTATTTATTTCTTGAATAAATTTATCATTATAGTCCAGTCCTAGTCCCATAATATGATTATATCCAAAAACTGAGGCTATTTGAGCATTATTTTGCATAAAATATTTTATTCTTCCTGATATATTTTCTTTTGCACCTTTTAATTCATCATCATTTAGAGGTTCATTCGCCAGCTTTTCCAATTCAAGTTTAAAACCTTCCAAAGATTTTTGAATGTTTACAGGGGCTGTTCCTATGTATAAGCTGAATATACCACTGTGCAATAAGGTTTCGTATTGACTTCTGACTGTATATGCAAGACCTTGTTTATCTCTTAAATTAACGAATAATCTGGAAGAAAGCCCCGAGGCTCCCAAAATATTATTTAAAACTGCCAATTTAGCACAGTTGCTGCTTTTAAGCGAATCAACCAACCAGCCTTGTATAATTTGTGCTTGTGAAGCATCATTTTTAGTGAGCCAAACATTTTCATTTTCCTTAAAAGAAAAAATATTTTTTATTTCGTCTTTACATATATTTGTTTTCATAAAATAAAAATTATTTTTTAAATATTCAATTAAATCATCTTTATTTTGAATATCACCAACTATTACAATAGTCTTTTCACTGTTCAAGAGTTCTTTATGAGCTTCGACAATGTCTTCTTTTGAAATTTTATCGATGTCATCTAAAATTTTTGTATGTGTTGAACTGTATGGGTGATTTTTGAATATATTTTTTATAAAAGCGTCAGTTAGTTTCATTTTTGGGATATCTAAGTCTGCTATTATTTCACCTTTAATTTTGGCAACTTCTTTTTCAAAATCGTTAAATGTAGAATTTAGAATTATTTCCTTAAAAAGCCCCATAGCTTTATTGAAATCTTCATTCAAAAAGATTAAACTTGCTTTGATATAATCTTGTTTGGCTTTAAAGGATACGTCAATACATTCTTGCTCAAATTCTTTTGATAATTTAAGTGCATTGTATTTTTTTGTTCCCTGTAATAAAAGTCTTGATAAAAGAGCATTTATACCATGGAATTTTTCTTTTTTATTTATTTTAAAAAAGAAATTAACTGCAATTCTGGGAGTTTTTGGAGTTCTTTTAAAAAGTATATCCATTCCTTCAACATTAACATGTTCCATTATTTATCTCCTTCGGGTAAAAGCAAACTGATTGAAATTTTTTCGGGGCTTAAATATTTTTTGGCTATTTTCTGTAAGTATTCACAATCAATTTCTTCCAACATCGGCAAATAGTTTTTAGCCAACGAAACATCTTCGCACACAGTTGTCCAATAACCGATAGCATCTGCGATGTCGGCTACCATTTCAGAATCTTGCGCAAAATTAACTTTCGCACGTTTTTTAGCTTTTATAAGTTCGTCTTGTTCGATTTTTTCAAGATTTTTGAGGTGTTCTTTAAGTTCTTTTATTACCATATCTTTCTTTTTTGAATCGAAGTTTGCTTCAATAAAGAAATTATCCCCGTCTTTAAATTGATAATGACAGCTTTCCAGTTGATAATAGTACGGTTCGGTCTTGCTTTCGATTAAATCCGAATATAATCTTGAGCTTTTACCGTCTCCTAAAATTGTTGAAAGTAAATCCAGAGCTATTGTTTCTTTCAAATTTTTGGCACTATCCGCTAATGCTCCAAGCATTATATAACCGGTATTAATTTGGGCGTAGTCAATAATTGTTTTTGGGTTTTTAATTATGGTTTCTTTTTTTCTTTCGTCTGGTATACATTTTTTTATGTTGGAATTGTCTTTAAAAATAAAGTTTTCTTCTATAAGTTTGATTATATTTTCTTCGTCAAATTCTCCCACAACGATTGTAGTAATATTTGAGGGAGTATAGAAAGTTTTATAATATTTCATAATTTCTTCTTGAGAAATATTTGCAATTATTTCTTTTGTTCCTATGACTTCACGTTTATAGGGATGATTTTCGTACATAGAAGAATTGAGATTTTTATATACTTTTCTCCAGTTGTTGTCTTCTCCCATTCTTATTTCTTCAATTACGACATATCTTTCTCTTTTTTCTTTTGGAGCTTTTCCGCTAGGATTAAATTCGGGACCTATTTCTTCTATTGGAAAAAGTGCGTCAACCATCATATCAGCGTGCATTTCAAGAGCAATTTTAAAATGTTCTTTAGGGATATTTATATAATAAAAAGTGTAGTCTTTCCAAGTTGCGGCATTAATTATTCCGCCTTTTTGCTCCATTGTTCTGTCAAAACAGCCTGCGGGGTATTTTGTTGTGCCTTTGAATAACAAATGTTCAACAAAATGTGATACCCCGTTATTTTTATCGTTTTCATTAATGGAACCCGTCTTTACCCATGAACTTATATTAATCATAGGACTGTCTTTGTATGCTAAAACCGCTTTATGACCATTTTTAAAAGTGTATACACTTAATGGTTTTTCTAAATAAGGATAGTCTATTTGTTCTTTTTTAATTACATTTGTCATTTTATTTTAAATCCTGTCTCAAATTTTTTGCACCTTTTAAATAAATATGTTTTATTTCATTTTGTTTTTTTTCAGTATTAATAACAATCAAGATTCTTAAACAGCTTGTAATTGAACCTTCTATATCCGCTTCATTGTAGCACATCATTGGTACATATTTAAAATCAAAACATTCTCTTGCATATTTTGCAGGAAAAGCGGCCGTTAAATCTTTGGTTAGAGTAAATATCGCAAAAGAAATGTTTTCTGTTTTTACATTATTTTTCTTTATAATTTCCGACAATAACTCTATTGTGGCGTTTTTAATGCCTTCGATTGTATTATTTTCAACGGTTATAGCCCCTCTTATTCCTCTTTGAAACATTATTTAAAAAATTCTCCTCTTTGAATTCTTGCACCATTTGCCCAATCAAAGGCTTTCATTTCATTTTTCCCTTCGGGTTTAACAGAAATTAATTTTAGTGCATTTTCTAAGCATTTAACAACGATACCGTCTTTTGATATGTCAATAATTTCACCTATATTTCCATTTTTTTCTTCAATTACTTCGGTTTTTAAAATTTTAATGATTTTACCATTATAAGTCGTTTGGTTTGTATTTATTTGATACATTCCTCTTATTTTATTATGTAATGTTTGAGCTGAATTATTCCAATTAATTATCTTTTCTTCTTTTTTTAATTTTTTTGTAAATGTTGCTTTATTGTTATCTTGCGGAATGGTTTTTAAAGTGTCTTCGAATATACCTTTTAAAGTTTTATCCAGTAATAATGGGGAAAGTTTTGAAATTTTATCCATTAATTCAATAACATTCATTTCGGGTGTTATTTTTATTTTTTCTTGTAGGCAAATGTCTCCCGCATCAAGTTCAAGAACTGTTTTCATTGTTGTTATTCCGGTTTCTTGTTTTCCATCAATAATGGCTGATGCAATTGGATTTGCTCCTCTGTATTCAGGTAAAAGGCTTGCGTGTAAATTAATTGTAGCAAATTTTGGAATATCAATAATTTCTTGAGATAAAATTTGTCCAAAAGCAAACGTAATAAAAAAATCAGGTTTCATTTCCTTTAACTTGTCTATTATAGTTTGTTCTTTTGAAATTTTATCTGGTTCAAAGACGGTGATATTTTTTTCTTTTGCTATTTTTGTAATTTTGCGTTCAACAATCTTTTTGCCTCGGTCTTGAGCTCTGGCTTTCTGGGTTATAAGTGCTAAAACTTTATAATCCGGAGAATTTATGAAAAAATTAAAGCTATCAAGTGCAATATCAGGAGTCGCAAAGAAAACAATTTTAATCATTTCTATTGATTTTCCTCCAACTCCTTTTTTAGTTTTTCAATAACTTCAGGATGTTCTTTTTCGTATTGTTCTATTTCTTTTTCCAAATCTTCTTCATTGATTAATTTATCCACTTCAACAGGCGGAAGATTGAATTTTTTAAGAACACTATCCGCTTCAAATCTGTTTCTGCAGTGATCAATGAAAAGTTTTCCGTCTAAGTGGTCAAATTCGTGTTGTATTGCTCTTGCTAAAAGTTCTCCGTCCCGAGCTTCTTTTACAAAAGGGCGACCGTTTATATCAAGAGCTTTAACCATGACGTTAGCGTATCTTCTTACATTTGTATATGCTTTCGGAAAACTTAAGCATCCTTCATAGCTGTTTATTGCACCGGATTTTTTAATTATTTTCGGGTTCACAAAAACAAGAGGGTTAATCGGCCCTGAGGGATCTGATACATCGATTACAAATATTCTTAAATTTTCTCCGACTTGAGGGGCAGCCAGACCAACTCCGTTAGCACTATACATGGTATCCAGCATATCCATGATAAGGGTTTTGATTTTTTTAGAAACTTTTGTAACTTCTTTTGATTTTTCTCTTAAAATTGGATTTCCATACTCAATAATTTTTAAAATAGACATAGTTTTATATTATCACATTTAGTTTTTTTAGTAAAATTTAACAAAATTATACAAATTGCACATTTGAAAAATACATTATAGAATATTTAACTGAGGAGTTTTGAAATGACATTTGATATAGATGATTTTTTAATTAAATCGCAAAAAGCACAAGCATCAGATATTCACTTAAATTGTAATAAGGTTCCTTCGCTAAGAATAAACGGTGAAATTTATAAAATTTCAACAAATCCCATTACATATTCTGATATTCAGGCAATTTTAGAGAAAACATTGCCTGTAGAATATAGAAATTATATGAAAGATGCCAAAGATTTTGACTATATTTATGAAATTAAAGGTGTATCAAGATATAGAGTTAATTATTGCAAAGATATTTATCATGGAAAATTTACTTTTAGAACTATTCCTTATTACATAAAATCATTGAATGAGCTTGCCCTGCCTGAATATTTAAAAGAATTTACAAAATTTAATAACGGAATTGTTTTTGTGACCGGTGCAACGGGTTCTGGAAAATCAACAACATTAGCCAGTATGATTGAAATAATAAATCAAACAAGAAAAGGCCATATTATTACAATTGAAGATCCTGTTGAGTTTGTATATGAAGATAAAAAGTCAATAATAACTCAAAGAAGCCTTGATATTGACGTAAAAGATTTTAAATCAGGAATTAAATATGCTCTAAGGCAAGACCCTAACGTTATTTTAGTTGGTGAAATACGTGATAAAGTTACACTTTTAAGTGCAATAGAGGCATCTGAAACCGGACATCTTGTGTTTTCAACGCTTCACACAAACGGAACAATTCCTTCCATAAATCGTTTAAGGGGTTTTATTGAAGAATCGGGTCAAAATGAATTTATGAAACGTCTTTCAAATTGTATAAGAGGAATTGTTCATCAGCAACTTGTTCCTACGGTAAATAACGGAACATTAACTCCTGCCGTTGAAATATTAAGTTTTACCTCTACTGTTATGGATTATGTAAAAGATGGTAAATTTAATGAAATATATCATTTGATGCAGTTAAGCAAACAACAGAATTTGGTTACAATGAATGCTTCTTTATATAATTTGTATGAAAAAAAATTAATAACAAAGGAAACTGCACTGGAATATAGCTTAGAAAAAGTTGAAATGGATCAAATGATAAGAGGTATATATAGAAACAACACTGCAGACGACTCAATACTGTAAATAAAACCATAAAAAGGAGAAAAAATATGGCGCCATTTCCGGAAACAGAAATAATGACAATTAAAAGACTTGAAGTTGCTTTAAGAAAAATGGACTTAAAACTCTTAAAGGACGGAGCTTACAAACTTCATGAAAAATATCACGGTGGATATAAATTTGAATATTTGGATTTATTAAAAGAAATTTTTATGGAAGTAAGCAATAACAGTTCTATTCCGTCCGAGATTAAAGATATTTTAAATCCTACCATAGAAGATATTTTATCCGAACAAGGTATCGATACGGACACTTCTACTTCTCCGTTTGAATCTGCAAATCAAAACAGAATTTCTAGTTTGACATCTTTAAGTTATAACACTGAGATAAAAGAAGAAAATCAGGAACAAAAAATAGACGCATTTGAGGCTTTTGGTTCAAAAAATAATGTATCGTTGGCAAATCAATATTCAAATAATCCTATTAATACGGAACCTTTTAAAGAGTTTTCATCGCCATCGCAAGAGTTTTCTACACCTTCGCAGGAGTTTTCTACACAAAGTCAAATTATGGAAGAAAACAATCAAAATAATGCAAATACATTAACGACTCAAAATATAGAAACTGTTACGGAAGTTCAAACAAAAACGATTGCAATATATTATGGGCAAGATAATTCAGCCGATAAGATAAAAAATATTTCAAAATATAAAAAACTGGTTTTTGAAGATGAAAACCAACAACATACAATATCTGAAATTTTAAAATTAATTTGCGAAATAAACACCCAAACAAATACAAATGTGTCTGAATTAAAGGGTTTATTTGAACAATTAAAATCAACAAATCATAAATTAAATCTTATTACAAATGTTTCAAGTAAAAATTTAATAAGTTTATTTGAAGAAAATAATTTTTCATATACTTTTTTAAATAATAGCGAAACGGCACAAACAAAATTTATACCGTTGTTCGGATTATCTAATTTATTTATTTGTAAGGAATGTAAGGAAAAATATTTGAGTAAAGATACTAATGTTTCGTCTTTAGTTTTTGAATGTCCGAAATGTAAAAATCCGATGTTTCCTGAATTATATGCCTGCGGTAATAAGGGTGAAATAAATTTGGAATACTATAATGAAGCATTTATTCAACTTGCAAATTCTGATGTTTGGTTTGTGGTTCACCCTAGTATTAACGAAAAAATCACAACAGAGCTGCTTTTAAGTGCATTAAAATTGAATAACAGAATTAAAGAAATTTTTATACTTGATAAAGACATAAATATTCGGGAAAATTTCAGAAATATGTTTTTAGCAATTAACAATGAAGTAAAAATAAATACTCAAATAACAGCCTTAGAGGATTTTTTAAATTTGGTGAAATAATTGAAAAAAAACTTTACAACTGAAGCGATTAATATAAAAAATTATCCTTTAAACGATAATGACAGTATAGTTATAATGTTTTCCAAGTCAAAAGGACTGATTAGAGCTGTTGCAAAAGGTGCTAAACGTCCAAAATCGAAATTGGGTGCTAGAATTCAGATGTTTATTGCAAATAGGTTAATGCTTTTTGAAGGTAAAAATCTGGATACTATTCAAGAAGCACAAAGTTTAAATACTTTTTCAAAAATAAGGGGTGATTTGGATAAGTTATCTTATTCAATGTATGTTGCGGAAATTGTAAATAATTTTTGTTCAAATAATTATTCTCAAGATGAGAATAATGAAGAAATTTATAATTTAATTTTTAATACATACAACAAAATATCAAATTCAAAAACAAAAGAGGAAATATTGCTTTCGATTTTAAAGTTTCAAATAAAATTGATGGATATTTTGGGCTGGGGAATTGATTTTAAAATGTGCAGTATTTGTCAAAAAGAAATTGAAACAAATGCTCTTTTTTCTTTTAATCTTGGCAGTTTTGTATGTATAAAATGTGCAAATAGCGATATAAGCTGTATAAAAATTCACGATAAAATCAGAGAATTTATGCAAACTCTTTTGATTTCGGATTTTAATTTGAAAACAAAATATGATGAACTTGTAAATATTACGGTTTTAGAAAAATGTTTTGATTTTATGAAAAAATATATTGATAATATTTCTCATAAAAAAACAAAAATTTTTGAAGTATTAAATTGTGTGAGTAAATAGAAATATTATGGATAAAGTCCTTGTTGTTTTACCTGTAAGTATAGGCGGAAGATTAACAGTTTCAAGTATTAAGGATGGTTTCATTCAAAATAAGTATATTGTTGATATTTATGATGAACTATATAAAAATAAACTTGATTTTGATTATAAGAATTATAAATTTATTGTTGGTTATGATTTTTCGCCTGTCAAATTTAAAATTGACAATAATTTAAATATCCCAACCATTGCATATTTTTCAGATGTTATTCAAGAAAAAACTTCAGGTGTCGGATATTTAGAATATTATAAATATTTAAAAAATGATGATATTTTTGTTTTTTATTGGGACAGAGAATTATCAAAAAAAGAAAAAGCGTTTTATTTTCCGCATTTTGTTAATTGTGAAATTTATAGAGAATTAAAACCTTTATCTGAAACATCTTTTGATGTATCTTTCATGGGAAGGCTTGATACAAAAATCAGGCTTGAAACTTATTTAAACTTAAATAAATATTTTAAAAATTTGAAATTTAGCTGGCATGCTATTGAAAGGCATTATTTGGATGCACTTTTAAGATGTGAAAACGATTTTGAAAAAGAAATTTTAAAAAACACATACAAAGGTTTTATTGATAACGAAAACGATATGGCAGAAGCAATTAACAATACAAAAATTATCTATAATATTAATTCTCAAGGCATAAGCTCGCTTAATTACAGAACTTTTCAGGTTTTAGCTTGCAAAAGACTAATGATTTCAGATAAAAGAGGTGAACTTGATTTATTTAAAGGAATTTTACCTTATTATTGCGATTTCAATGATTTAGTTAAAAAAATCGAATTTTACTTAAATAATGAAATCGAATACCAAAAAATTACCGAAAAAACCGACAAAATAGTTAAACTAAACCATAATTCAAAAATTTGCGTTGAAAAAATGCTAAAGATGATAAATTCAAAAAATAACTAAAATTTATTTATCAAAATCGAATAAATCAGGAAATTTAATTCCTAAAGCACGTGTTATTTTATAGAGCATTTTTGTTGACGGGTTGTTTTTTCCGCTTTCCAATTTGCCAACATAAGTTGGATGAATTCCGACTTTTTCAGCTAAATTTTCCTGTGTGAGACCTTTTTCAAGTCTGTATTTTTTTAAATTTAAACCAAGTTTTGCTAAAAATCTTGTACTCATATATTTTATTCATCAGGTTTTAAGAAGTTTTTAGGCAATTCTTTTTCAAGTAATTTGAAAAAATCAATAACAGAAACATCATAAGCCTTTAAAATTTTATACAAAGAATAAAGCCTAACACTTCTTTTTCCATTTTCTAAATCATTCAATGTAGAAGTTGAAATATCAAATTCATTACAAAATAGATTTAAACTTTTCTTAGTTTTAAATCTTATATTTTTCAATATTTTTGCAACCGCATTTGATAAAATTTTTTCTTCTTCTTGCATTGTTAATATTTTAAATGTATATTTTATTTGTTGTATCCCGTATACGGAATACACGTACGAGCAACTTCACTTTTTCTTATTTTATCTAGAATTTTTTATTTATCAAAATCAAACAAATCTTTTTCTGCGACACTCAAAACATCACAAAGAGCAAACAACAACCCTAAACTTATTTTTCTTTTTGCAGTTTCTATTTTAGCAAGATGTTCTCTTGATATATTCAAGATTTCAGCAAGTTCATTTTGAGATAATTTTCTTATTTTTCTTGCATTTTGAATATTTTTTCCAAGTTTAATAAGTTTTGTAGTCTCATTTGTCATAATTATTATTTTCTGTTATATTTTAATAAAAGTATGTAGTCTAATAGAGAACAAAATGGACAAAACAAAAAAAACAATACTAATAGACCTCGATGGTGTATTAAACAATTACAAAGGCGATTTTAATATAGCTGAAATTCCCTCAATCAAAAGCGGTGCAAGGGAATTCTTGATTGAACTTTCCAAAGATTTTAATATCAAACTTTTTACAACAAGAAATAAAATCCTTGCTTCAAGATGGATTATAAAAGAAAAACTCGATGATATTATAATCGATATTACAGATAGAAAAGAATTATGTTATTTGTTTGTTGATGATAGATGTATAAATTTTTGCGGAGATTATAATAATTTACTAGATGAAATTAAAAATTTTAAACCGTGGTATAGAAAGTAATTATTTATCAAAAAAATTAAGCTTTAATTTAAATTCTAATAAAAACGAGGCATTTGCCTCGTTTTTAAGCTTCTTGATTTTTATTTTTATCAATCATTCCTTGGATTTTATTAATTAATTCTTCACCTTTTTTGGTCATTTCATTGCTTATGTTTTCTGCTTTTTGTTGAATTTCTTTAACTGCACTTTGCGCTTTGTCATAAGCTTTTTGAGATGAATCTTTAATCATTTCGCGAGTTTCTTCACCGGATTGCGGAGCAAGTAATATTCCTGCCAAAGCTCCCACTACACCGCCTACTACAAAACCTGCTATAAATTTACCTGCTGACATAATATTTTCCTTTCTTTATTGTTTTTTAAATAAACCTAAACCAAAAGAAATGCCTTTTATTATTCCTTTTGAAAAACTTTTTAATTTTCCGCCCAAACACGCACTTGCACCAAGTAAAGAAGAAATGCTTGCTTTTGTACTTTGAAACTTGGAATCTGCAGAATTTGCAATTGAATTAATTGATTTAGCGGCTTCTTTTAATTCTTTCAAAGTCGGTTCGATTTCTTTTTGAACACTTGATGCAATTACATTTGCATTGTCTGTTAATTTTGTAACACTAACTATTAATTTGCATACAAAAATTGTTAACACTACAAGACAAATAACGCTTGTAAACATCAATATTGAAAAACTTACACTAGCTTCAGGCATACTTACCTACATTTCTTCTACATTTGTTTCATTGTTTTTAGCTTTTGCTAATTGTTTAGCTTTAAGATACTCATTAAATTTTTTATAGGCATCTTCAATTTTATCTTTAGAATTTTTAATTAGATCGGAAGAGCGTCGTGTAGGGAAAGAGTGTAGATCTCGGTGGTCGCCGT
>CALVGZ010000006.1 GCA_944327225.1 Candidatus Gastranaerophilales bacterium
CAGATGGTACAAGAATAACAATTGTCGGAGAAGAACAAGTAACAGGTACCGAGCACAAAGATGACGCAACACAAGGCGGCAGCACTACAGATGGTACAAGAATAACAATTGTCGGAGAAGAACAAGTAACAGGTACCGAGCACAAAGATGACGCAACACAAGGCAGCGATAAAACAGATCAAACAACATACACTTCCACAGAAGAATTATTTGAAAGTTCAGGACTAAACGGAGACATAGCAGCTGACAGAGTAAAAGCCGAAGAAGGAACCGGAACATACGTATTTACAACTGACAGCTGGAGCAATAGCAAAGGAGATAATCTCGATTGCGAATCAAGAATTATGAGAAATCTATACGGGGTAAGTTACTCAGACCCACAATATAAAGGATGCTATGAAGCACTATCAATGTTGAATGGATACGGAGGAAACACACCTGCAAATGCAAGATTTGAAGTATATTCACTGGAAGATTTACAAACAGCAGCAGCATTACTTAAAGATGGCAAATCAATCGACGAAATAAAAGCAGAAATTAATCCTCTTAGTGAAAAATCAATAAAAGAAACAGAAGAAACGACAAGTGAAGAAACCCAACAAACGCAAATACCCGCCGAATACCTAACAGAATTGAATGAACGTCTTAAAGAATTAAGCGAAACATTAGATGGTAATAACGGTACAGACTCAGACGGATTAAAAGATTTAGTAGGAAACCTGGCTTTACCTAAAACAGACAAAGTTTCAGTGAGTGCGGCACTTCAAGCAGCATACTACTTAACAGGCGGAAATAGTGAGACATTAACTAATCTGCTTAGCAAAGATTTGCTCACAAGAGACGAGCTGGCTGAAATAGCAGAAAATTATAAAAGAGATGAAAATTATGAACTCCAAGCAGGTGATATTGTATTTAGAACAGGTGCTGACGGTACATTGCTTCCTGCAACGGTATATGGGTATGACGAAAGTGGTAATTTACTTGTTGTACAAGGTGGTCAAACAACTGGCAACGGAACGCCAAACGGCATATATATAAGATCTGTTGAAGATGATAAAATTGAATACGTCATTCCCTGCGGTCAAGAAGCAATAAATGCCGCTGCTGAGACAACAAGTGAAGCAGGAGCATCGGATGGAGCAAGTGAAGCAGGAGCATCGGATGGAGCAAGTGAAGCAGGAGCATCAGATGGAGCAAGTGAAGCAGAAACATCGGATGGAGCAGGTGAAGCAGGAGCATCGGATGGAGCAAGTGGAGCAGAAACATCGGATGGAGCAAGTGAAGCAGAAACATCGGATGGAGCAGGTGAAGCAGGAGCATCGGATGGAGCAAGTGGAGCAGAAACATCGGATGGAGCAAGTGAAGCAGAAACACCGGATGGAACAAGTGAAATTACCTCAGAAGAGCTTAAAAGACTAAATGAGCAATATGAAGATAGATTGAATGAAATCGGCTTAAACTCACCAATTTCTGCAGGCATGGTAGCAGAAGACGGAACAACCACTTGCACTTTAGAAGATGGAGCGAGTGTTGTAATTAATCAGGATGGCAGTGTTCAAAGTGCTGTTTCTAAAAACGGTATCACACTAATTGAAGGCGGCAATGAAATTCCGTATGCAATTGCAGCACAAAATAAAATTGATGAACTTGGAATCAACCAAGAAGATATCACGATAGATAACGATAATGGCACAATAAGCTTTAATTATGAAATAAATGATAATGTATTAAATTATATATACAAAAATAGCGAAAACGGATACATCATAACTTCTGATTTAACAAATGGAACCATGAAAATTACAGAAGAATATTCTAATGGCGAAGAAGACCCGATAGCTGAAGTAATAGAAACATACTCGGACTCATCCAAAACAACCTTAAAGAGCTTATCGGTAAATGGTAATCCCTCTGCACTATCAGAAGAAGCACAAAATGCAATCGAAGAATTTTACAATAATCACAATGGTATTCTTGAAGAACATGGCATTGACAGAGATCAAATAACTAAAATATCCATGGAAGAATCCGATGGCACAAAAAGCTATACACTAAAATTAGAAAATGGAAATGTGATTTCTATCAGTAATAATACAGTAATAATGTATGGCCGTGAGCAAGATACAACTTCTGGATATGATAACAAAGTTATAGAAACATATACTTCTGATGGAAATTTATCAAGTATTGAAATAAACGGCAATCCAGACGGATTATTATCAGAAAAAGCAGAAGAACTGTATAGCGAATTCAATAACTATAAAGTAGAACTATCCAACATAGGCATTGATTTTGAAGAAATATCACTATCAGCAATAAATATAAATGATGACTCAACAACCACTTACACATTGGAAGATGGAGCGAGTGTTGTAATTAATCAGGATGGCAGTATTCAAAGTGCTGTTTCTAAAGACGGTATCACACTTGTTGAAGACGGTAATAATAAAATACAAGCAATTGCAGCACAAAAATTAATAAATGACTTAGGAATTGAAATACAGGATTTAGAACAAAATACTGACAGCTCAATAAGATTTACCGATACAGAAGGAAATCAATATGAATACTATATGTATGGGGATTCTCACTATAAAGCCAACATAATATATAAAGACGGAACTATGGAAAAAATCACAGGAGATAGCGAAGAAAATAAAGTTATAAATCGTTATGGAAGTGATGGCAGTTTTACTGAACGAGAAGAGACGGAAGGATATAGCATTGAAGGCCTTACGAAAACCACAAACAATGACGGTAGCTTCTCTTATACAGGCGAACTTGAAAACGGCACAAAAGTAACGACAGAATACGATAAAGAAGGAACATTACTTAGAGAAACCACGCAATTTGCAGACAAAACCGTAATAACCGAATATGATTCAGAAGGTAACATAAAATATGAAACAACAACAGATAACAACGGAAATACGACATATACAAATATAAATAATGAATATTTTACAGACTATGTGATAAAGAATATAACAGATCTGTGTAATAGCTATGCAGAAACAACAACTCCTGAAAATTTAAATGCATTTAGATCATATTTGGCACTTGACTCGTTTTATGATGAAACACAAAGCGTCTGCCAAAATATAAAATCGTATACAATAACACCAGATCAAGGAATTATTTTAAATTTAAAAGACGGCACGGTAATAGAGTATGGTGCAACAGAATATTACAATATAGAAGGTGGATATCAAGTTCCATATTACAGATACAGTGATTCAAGTAAAGGTGTAACGCAAATAAAAACAGAAGGAAATAATGCAGTATGTAGTATAACCAGTCCTGATGAGGGTGAAACTGGAACTACGTATACCAACTTAGAATCTAGTAACGGAATTGGAGATTTCATTAGATTAGAATTAAGCAAAATAGGACTAGATGACGACAGAATCACGAAGATAGCGGGTGATCTTAATGAATTTGGATACAAAAACATTAATTCTATAACAATATTAGATAATGGCTCGGTAAAATACACAACAAATAACGGAATCAGCTACACCATAGATTTTTAAAAAAATTAAACAGAAAATTTTCAACATATTGAAATCATACAAACTAGCTAGTCAATAGTAGAACTAAACAAAATGTATAGTATATGTAACAATTTAGTAACAAATTTGCATTAATAATCATTTATATGTAATAATCAAGAAAGTTAATAGTCTAACCATTCCTTTCTTGACTTATGCGGTTTAAAAACCGCATTTATTTTTGGCAAAAATTTAAATTTATGATACAATCTTGACATGAAAAGAATCATAGAAAAAACTACCAAAACACTTGTATGTTTAATATGCGTTTTAATTTCACTGGAACTCCTATTAAGCATATATTCGCTAAATTTTCTAATTCCAACAAAAAACGCAAAAAGTTACGGATATGTCGACAAAAAAACGAAAGAAGTCATCATTCCTCTTAATAAATATAATTCCAGAGCAAAAGCACAATTATCTCTGCCGTTAGAGTTAATAATTGTAAAGATTAATAACAAAAACCTTATAAAATCTTTCGACAGAAAAACTGGGAAATTCGGATATGTAGACAATAACAACAATATAATAATAGAACACAAATATACAAAAGCAGAACCCTTCCGAGGAGAAAATGCGATTGTTGCAACAATTATAAACGGAAAAGAAAAATACGGCATGATTAACACAAAGGGCGAATGGATAATAAAACCGATTTATGATTATCTATGTCCGTTTTCAAACTATTACATAAAAGCATGTATAGATAGCGAACACTGTGGAGTAATCGATAGGTACGGTAGTAATATAACCTTAATGACATATAATACAAAACGTCTACACTGCAAAAATGACAATTGCAGGATAAAATTTTGCCAAATTGGAAGAGAAAATGACGTATCTTGCAATTATTTTTTATGATAAAATAGTTTTATGTTAAGCGAATTTTTATACGGCAAAATACATAGAGCAACCGTAACCGAAGCAAATCTTGAATATGTCGGTTCTATTACCATAGATAAAGCATTACTTGAAGCATCAGGAATTAAAAAAAATCAAAAAGTTGAAATTTTAAATATTAATAATGGCGAACGTTTTTCGACTTATGTTATAGAAGGAAAAGAAAACTCCGGAATTATTTGCTTAAATGGTGCAGCGGCAAGAAAAGCACAAGTAAAAGACAAAATAATTATTGTGGCTTATGCACTTTTAAATGAAAAGGAACAAGAAACTTTTACTCCTAAAATTGCACATGTAGACGCAAACAATAAACTTATAAACTTAAATGATTAAGAAAATTGAAGACAATAATATAATCTATGCTAAAATTATAAAAGCGAGTAATAATTATGCCGGTTCAGAATTTTTTACGGACAATAATGATGAACTTCAATTTGGAGTGATAAACAGAGAAAAAGATTACAAGACCGGGGCTCATTATCACAACCATATAAAAAATAAAAGTAAAAAAATCGATGAAATATTAATAATTTTAAATGGTTCTATTAGAGTGGATTTTTATAATGATAAGGGTACTTATATAAAAAGTACTATATTAAATACTAACGACACAATAATAATCTACAAAGGCGGACATAACATAACTTATCTTGAAAATTCAAAATTATACGCTATAAAACCGGGAAATTATGATAAAACCACCGATAAAACAAGGATAATCGGAGCAAACAATTTGGATTTAATAATTGAAGAAGACTAATAATTTTCCGCTTTACCTTCTTCATCTTCCCTTAAAGAAGATAAATCATAATTGTAAGTACAATCAAAATCTTCAGGTAATTTTTCTGTATCCGGCCAAACGGTGCTTTCGTCAAATCTACAGGACTCCAGGTTTTCACTTGTGGAAAAATCACTATCAGATAAATCCGCTTCCGACAAATTACATCCTGCCATATCCGCATCAGAAAAATTGCAATAACTAACAGTTGCATAATTAAATCCGGTACCATTCAATATAGCACCCGAAAAATTACACTCCGTCAAAACAGCTCTCGAAAAATCAACACTTGTAAGATCGCAATCAGTAAAATCAACATTCGTGAGGTTTGATTCTTGAAAAGTCGAACCCGAAAAATCAATATTGGTAAAATTTGCATTTTCCAGAATAGCTCTTGTAAAATCACCTTCTGAAATTTCAATATCAGACTCTTTAGAATGAACATTAGCAAAAGAATCATAATTATTTAAAATCATTTCGACTAAATTTTCCGTTGTTTGCATTATTATATCCTTTATTAAATAATTCCTGTTTGCTGAGCAAGTAAAACAGCCTGAACTCTGTTATCTACATTTAATTTTTTATAAATACTATTCAAATGAGTTTTTATAGTAACTTCTCTTACAAATAATATTTCTGCAATTTGTGCATTTGATTTTCCTTTAGCTACAAAGGACAATATTTCTTTTTCTCTTGTCGTAAGCGGTGAAATTTCATCACCTTTAACAAATGGCAAAGGTTTATGCTGCATTATGTCTTTATTCCACGATGAGCGTCTTAATAACGCTTCAATTCTTGCAAGTAAATTCGGAAGAACAAATGGCTTAGTTATATAATCATCTGCACCAAACTTTAGGCCGGAAATTTGTTTATTGGCATCTGTTACAGATGTTAGCATAATAATAGGAATTCTAGATAATTTTTCATTCGAACGAATTGCTTTTAAAGTTTCCCAACCATCCAAATTTGGCATAACAACATCTAGCAATATCAAATCAAAATTGTTATTTTCATCCAATATTTTAAGTCCGACAAGTCCATCATGAGCCGTCTGTACTTCATAACCATACATCGGAAGAGCATCTTCCATTAGTTTTGAATTATCGTCTATAATTAATATTTTTGCTAAAGAGGTCATAAAATCCTACACTATAATATTTTCCCTAATCGCTTTTATTGCAGCTTGCGTCCTATCTTCAACTCCTAACTTTTGCAATATTGAACATACGTGAACTTTTGTTGTATTGATTGAAATTGATAAGTTTCTTGCAATCTGCTGATTTGAAAATCCGCTCGATAATAATATTAACACTCTTTTTTCTTGCTGAGTCAAATTGTAACAATCCTTAACCTGAATTGTGTTATCCTTTAAGATACTATTTGAGGTTTTCTGCATTACAAATTCGGAAACCGAAGAATCAAAATACATTGAACCATTTAATACATCATTTATAACGCTTGCTAATTTATCAGGTTTAATATCTTTTGTACAGTAAGCATTAATTCCCGCTTCAAGACAAGATTGAACTTCGTCTTTTTCGCAATGCGAAGTAAGAATAATAATTTTTACATCTTTATTCTTTTCTCGAATTTTCTTTGTAGCTTCAACCCCGTCAACATTGGGTAAACCTAAATCCATCAATATTAAATCAATTTTTTCACAATCAAGAATTTTAAATGCATCCGAAGCATTTTGAGCTTCAAAAATCTCACCGCAAAACTCCATTACCTGCAAAGAAGTCTTAAGAGCAAAAGCAGTAAGAGCATGGTCTTCAACAATTAGAATGTTTTTCTTATTATCCATAATAAAAATTATAAATTAATTTAACAAAAAATTGCAATATTTAAAGATTTTTGTTAAGTTTATATTTGAGGAAAAAATTATGATTACAATAAAAGACGTTGAACATGTGGCAAAATTAGCCAGACTTGAACTTACAGAAAAAGAAAAAGAAATGTTTACACATCAACTAGGTGATGTTCTAGAGCATGTCGAGAAAATGAACGAGGTTGACACAACAGACGTTGAACCCATGAATCATCCGATTGATTTTTATAATGTTATGAGAGAAGACAATAAAATATACGAAAATACAAGAGAAGAACTTATGCAAAATGCACCGGATATTGAAGGTGAATTTTTCAAAGTTCCAAAAATTAATTAAGAGGCGAAATGACAAAATATATTTTTATAACAGGCGGTGTGGTTAGTTCCTTGGGAAAAGGCATTCTGGCCGCCTCTTTAGGCAGACTTTTAGCCTCAAGAGGATATAAAGTATCAATTCAAAAATTTGACCCGTACATAAACGTTGATCCAGGCACGATGAGCCCTTTTCAACATGGAGAAGTTTTTGTGTGTGATGACGGAGCTGAAACCGATCTTGATTTAGGACATTATGAAAGGTTTATAAATAAAAATTTATCACAAATAAATAATGTGACATCAGGAAGTGTCTATCAAACGGTCATCAATAAAGAAAGAAAAGGGGAATATCTAGGTGCAACTGTTCAGATGATACCCCATATAACAGGTGAAATAAAATCCAGAATTATTCAGGCAACCAAAAAAGATGAACCCGATATACTTATAGCAGAAATCGGAGGGACAATCGGCGACATAGAAAGTCTTCCTTTTATTGAAGCTATAAGGCAATTCCGCTCGGAAATCGGATACGGAAATTCTATGTCAATCCATGTTACATTATTACCTTACTTACCCACCTCTGGAGAATTAAAAACAAAACCTTCTCAACACAGCGTAAATGTTTTAAGAAGTTATGGAATTCAACCGGAAATGCTGGTATTGAGAACTCAAATTCCCATGGGTAGAAACGAAAAAGATAAACTTGCGTTGTTTTGTTCAGTGAAAAAAGACTGCGTTATAGAATGTAAAGACATGGATACCATATATGAAGTTCCTTTATACCTTGAAGAACAAGGAATAACAAAAGAAATATTAAATTTCTTAGGAATGGAAAATAAAAATCCAGATCTGTCAGACTGGCAAGAAATGATTGAAGCCATAAAACATCCTAAAAAAGAAGCTACAATTGCACTTGTCGGAAAATATACAGAATTAAATGACGCATACATATCAGTAGTTGAAAGTTTAAAACACGCAGGATGCAAAAATTCCGCAAAAATAAATATAAAATGGATAGCATCTGAAGACATAACAACAGATAAAGAGGCTGCTGAAGTATTATCCGATATTGACGGTATTTTAGTTCCAGGCGGTTTTGGAATCAGAGGCATAGAAGGAAAACTAAAGGTAATAAAATATGCAAGAGAAAAGAATGTACCATATTTAGGATTGTGCCTCGGTATGCAATGTGCAATTATAGAATTTGCCAGAAACGTTGCACATCTGGAAGATGCAAACTCAACAGAATTTGACAAAAATACAAAATATAAAGTTGTAGACTTGATGGAGGAGCAAAAAAATATTTTAGGATATGGTGCAACAATGCGTTTAGGCTCGTACCCATGCAAAATAAAAGAAGGTTCAAAAGCCTATAAAGTTTATAATAATGACTTAATAAACGAAAGGCACAGACACAGATTTGAATTCAATAATGAATACAAAGAAATATTAGAACAAAAAGGACTTTTAATTTCAGGAACAAGTCCCGACGGACTATTAGCAGAAATTATTGAAATTCCAAAAAACGACTGGTTTGTAGCATGCCAATTCCACCCTGAATTTAAATCAAGACCACAAAATCCGCATCCTCTGTTCTTGGGTTTTATAAACGCAGTTTTAAATCAAAAATAAAAAGCCCTCTTTTTGAGGGCTTTGAAAATCTTTTTGCTTGATTCTCGTGTGAAAAGGTTAGTGTGTTAGTAGTGTGTTTTAAAACTTACCTTAATGTAGGGGGAGGTATTTATGTCTTACATATATAAAAAGTATATCCAAAATATAAAATTGCTTATTTATTTTATTTTGTAACAAAACTTAATACAAATTTATATTTAAAATATATATAGACAAAATGAATAAAATAATTAACAAAACACTCGACTTTAATGTTCGCAATACATAAAAACAACAGAAGCAGATTATTCATAAGTTCAAAAAGTTAATTAAAAAAGCTCTTAACTAAGAGCTTTTTTAATTAACTAACCTTTTCAATAACAATCTTATCATCTCTAAAATCCATTTTAAGCTTATCGTTTTCTTTATAATTTCCACTTAAAATTTCTTCTGCCAAAATATCCTCAACCTTCTTTTGAATTACACGCCTCAAAGGACGAGCGCCATAAGTCTCGGAATAGCCCTCTTTTGCAAGATAATCTTTCGCTGCGTCAGTTACTTCTATTGTTAAATTACGCTCAGATAATCGTTTAAATAAATCCTTAAGCATTAATTCAACAATTTGTCTTATTTCTTCATGGCTCAAATGTGCAAAAACGATTATATCATCAACCCTATTTAAAAACTCGGGTCTAAATGCTTTTTTTAATTCTTCATTAACTGTTTCTTTAAGCTTTTCATATCTGTCCTTTTTGTCATCACCAGAAACCGAAAAACCTAACTTTTGAGTATTTGTAATCATGCTGGCACCAACATTAGATGTCATAATAATAATTGTGTTTTTAAAGTTGATGTGACGCCCCTTGGAATCAGTCAACCTGCCATCATCCAATATTTGCAACATGATATTGAATACATCAGGATGTGCTTTTTCTATTTCATCAAATAATACGACGCAATAAGGCTTTTTCCTTATTATTTCGCACATATTCCCACCGTCATCATATCCTACATAACCAGGAGGAGATCCAATTAGCTTTGAAGTTGTATGTTTTTCCATATATTCTGACATATCAACTCTTACCATATTATCTTCAGAGCCAAAAACAGCTTCAGCCAATGCTTTTGCAAGTTCCGTCTTACCCACACCCGTTGGACCAGAAAATATAAAACTGCCTATCGGCCTGTTTGGTGCTTTTAAACCGACACGAGCTCTCCTGATCGACTTAGCTAACGACGTAACCGCATCAGCTTGACCAATTACACGATTATGAAGTGTATCTTCAAGCTTTAACAATTTTTCAGACTCAGCTTCAGTTATCTTTGTAACAGGTATTCCGGTAATTGTAGCAACAACTTGAGCGACTTCTTCAACTCCGACTACAGGCTTATTTTCATCCTGAGATTCACGCCAATGTTCAGAAATTTCGTGAATTTTATCCTTCAAATCAGCTTCATCATCTCTTAAATCAGACGCTCTTTCGAATTCTTGATTTCTAATCGCTTCTTCTTTTTCCTTAATTATAGCTTTTAATTGCTTATCAAGCTCTTTACCTTCAGGAGGTAAAGTTGAAACATTCAAACGAACCTTAGAAGCGGCTTCATCAATTATATCTATTGCCTTATCGGGTAAAAATCTTTCCGTAATAAATTTACTTGAAAGCTCGGTTGCAGCAACAATTGCTTCATCTGAAATTATCAATTTATGATGTTCTTCATATTTAGGTTTCAGACCTTTAATAATTTCAATTGTTTCTTCAATAGAAGGTTGATCAACAATAACCGTTTGAAAACGTCTTTCCAGTGCTGAATCTTTTTCAATATACTTTCTGTATTCATCTAAAGTAGTAGCACCAATAACCTGTATTTCACCTCTCGATAATGCGGGTTTTAAAATATTAGCTGCGTCAATTGCACCTTCCGCAGCCCCCGCACCAATTAAAGTGTGCATTTCATCAATAACGAGTATAACATTACCCGCTTGACGAATTTCATCCATAATTTTTTTCAAACGTTCTTCGAATTCACCTCTGTATTTTGTACCTGCTATTAAAAGCCCCATATCCAGCTGAATGATTTTTTTATTTTCCAAAATATCAGGAACTTCGCACTCAACTATTTTTTGAGCCAGACCATGTGCAATTGCAGTTTTCCCTACGCCTGGTTCTCCAATTAATACGGGGTTATTTTTTGTTCTTCTTGCTAAAATCTGAATAACTCTTTCAACTTCTTTTTCTCTGCCTACAACAGGATCAAGTCGTTGTTCTTGAGCAGCCAAAGTCAAATCCGTTCCAAATTCATCTAACGACGGGGTTTTGGCTTTTGTTTGTGATACACCCGGAGTAGCCAATGAAGATCCTGAGGATGAACTTGTTTTGGTTTCACCAAGCATTTTTATAATATTAGAACGACATTTATTTAAATCAACTCCAAGATTTTCCAATACCTTAGCTGCAACACCCTCACCTTCTCGAATTAAACCGAGCAAAAGATGTTCTGTTCCTATATAATTATGACCGAGTTGTCTTGCCTCATCCCATGATAACTCCAAAACCTTTTTCGCTCTTGGAGTAAAAGGAATTTCAACAGCAACAAAACCACAACCTCTGCCAATTATTTTTTCAACTTCTTCACGGGCTTCCTTAATATTTACACCCATTGATTTTAAAGTTTTAGAAGCAATGCCTGTACCTTCAGAAATCAAACCCAATAACAACTGCTCAGTTCCGACAAAATTATGACCAAGCCTTCTGGATTCTTCTTGGGCAAGCATTATAACTCTTATTGCTTTTTCCGTAAATCTTTCAAACATGTAAACTTCCTTATAAAAAGTTAAATATCCACACTAAAATTCTACAATGAAAAAATATTTTATACAATAAAAAATTAGACTAATCATCAAGCATTTCTATTCTTCTTTGATGTCTACCACCTTCAAATTCCGTATTCAACCACACATTTAATATTTCAATTGCATTATCCACACCAAGAACTCTTTGCCCAAGAGTTAGAATATTAGAATCATTATGCTGTCTGGACATTCTGGCACAATAACAATTTTGTGCACAAACAGCCCGAATTCCCTTAAATCTGTTCGCAGCCATTTGCATGCCAATTCCCGTACCACATATTAGAATTCCTCTTTTAAATTCACCGTTCAATATAGCATTAGCAACTTTTTTGGCATATATGGGATAATCACAGGAATTTTTATCATACGCACCAAAATCAAATACTTTTACATTTATTGACGCTAAATATTTAATAATCTCATTTTTTAAATCAAAACCACCATGATCTGAAGCAATTGCTATATCGGAATCTATCATTTCTATAACCTTTCATTCTATATAGATTATATAATAAATTTCTTGTAGAAAAAATATTTTTGAGATAAATTAATCTTGTAGAGGTATTTTATTTAAAGGATAAAAGCTTATGACAGAAAGAAAATTAGTAGGAACACAAGAAATGTTCAAAAAAGCACTAAAAGGCGGTTATGCTATCGGTGCTTACAACGTAAACAACATGGAAATTCTACAAGGTATTGCGGAAGCTGCTGAAGAAACACAATCTCCAATCATTCTTCAAGTTTCAGCAGGTGCTAGAAAATACGCTAACCAAACTTATTTAATTAAATTAGTTGAAGCTGCACTAGCTACAACAACTGTACCTATCGCACTTCACTTAGACCATGGTGCTGATTTTGAAATTTGTAAAGCTTGTATAGATGGCGGTTTCTCATCAGTTATGATTGACGGTTCAAGATTCCCTCTTGAAGAAAACATCGCATTAACTAAAAAAGTAGTTGATTACGCTCATGCAAGAGGAGTTTCAGTTGAAGCTGAATTAGGTAAATTAGCCGGCGTTGAAGATGATGTTAAAGTTCATGCTAAAGATTCAACTTATACAGATCCCGCTGAAGCTGCCAGATTTGTTAAAGAAACAGGCTGTGATTCTTTGGCTGTTGCAATCGGTACTTCTCACGGTGCTTATAAATTCAAAGGCGAAGCTAAACTTGATTTTGAAAGATTAGCTGAAATTAAAAAAGCAGTTAATGAAGCTGTAGGATATGACTATCCTTTGGTTCTTCATGGTTCATCTTCGGTACCTAAAGAATTTGTTGAAAAATGCAACAAATTTGGCGGTAACTTACCTGATGCACAAGGTGTTCCCGAAGAAATGTTAAACTATGCTTCAAAACATGGTGTTGCTAAAATTAATATCGATACAGATTTAAGATTAGCTATGACATCAACAATCAGAGAATTCTTTATCGAACATCCCGATAAATTCGACCCGCGTGAATATATGGGTCCGGGAAGAACTGCCGTTAAAGAAATGGTTAAACATAAAATGGTTGATGTACTAGGAACAGCGGGTCACGCACAAGACTAGTTATAACTAAACAAAAAATGCCCGAATCTCGGGCATTTTTTTTGTCAAGTAAAAAAAGAATAATATTAACGTTTTTAAAAAAAATTTACGTTATGAAATATTTGCGGACTTTTTAATATTAGTTGTGATATAACAATAATAACAAAACGAGATTAACTTTTATGGGGGAATAATGAGCCAGTATCTAAGCAAAGAAGAAATCAAACAATGGAGAAGCTCTTTAGAAAAAATCACTCTTGAAGAATACGCAAAAAGACTTGGAAAAATCCTTGAAGAAGAAAAACAAACAAGCGACATTATCGACATGGTAATGCAAAATGAAAAAAGATTATATACATCCAGAGAAAATAAAAATACAAAACAACAAATTTTAAAAATAGCAAAAAAATCACAAGATATTCAAAAAACAATTTTATCTTCTGCAGAAAAAGATACGCTAAGTTCCATTAAATCAAAAATTATCTGCAAAAAACAACTTACACAAAGAGAAGATGCGGTTTTAGAACATTTTGCAAAAAATAAAGGCAAAATAGTATATGCAAAAGATTTAGCAATGATTTTAAACTTGCCCACCGATTACGTGTACAAATATATTAAAAATTTAAGAACAAAAATCAGTGAAGATATACTTGAAAATGCAACCAAAGGCGGGTACATTTTCAATCTTCCTAACAATTAATTTTAAAAGTTATTAACATTTTTGCCTGTTTAAAAAATTAATCTATAATTTTAATATGCTTAATGAAACGTTAAAATTAATAGATAAGGTCGTAAATCAAAATGAAGTTAATTCAGTAAATTTTTATTTTGATTTAACAAAAACAATATCTGACTTATATAAAAACTTTTCAATAGGTATATTTTTTATTGAAAATAACGGTTGTGCAACGAAAAGTCTAATAAATAAAAACAAAATAAATAAATACAATCTAAACGAAAAATACTTTAAAGAAATAATAAATAACCAAAAAATAAATTTTGAAATAAAAACCGAAGAAGACATTTTCTTAAAAAAATATACTTATGTCGTAAAATTAGCAATAAAAAATTCAATATTTGGTTTTTGCATTTTAAGCAGTGACAATACAATAAATAACGATATAAAACAATCATTTAAAAGCATAGTAAGCATAATAAGCTACAAAATTAAAGATTATGAACTGAACGAAGTATTTAAAATTCAACTCAAAGCCCTACAAGATAATATTCTCGAAAAAGAAAATGCCTATGAAGTTATAAAAAAACAACATAAAAAATTAGAGGAACTTGACAAAGCAAAGAACCTTTTTTTGGCAAATATATCACACGAACTCAGAACTCCACTAAATGCTATAATAGGTTTTTCTCAAGCACTAGACAGCAAAATTTTTGGCGAATTAAACGAAAAGCAAGCAGAATATATAAAAGATATTCAAATTTCAGGTTTACACCTTTTAGGGATGATTAACGAAATTCTTGATATATCAAAACTTGAAGCAAATGCAATGAAATTCTCACCTGTAGAATTGGATCCCACTCAAGTTATTCAAGAGGTTGTCAACATTCTGGAACCGCTTTACAAAAATAAAAATATTACAATAAATTTCGAATCAATATTTAAAGGCAAAATAAAAGCAGACTACCAAAAATTTCAGCAAATTTTGTACAATCTTTTATCAAATGCCATTAAATTTACTCCAAAAGACGGTAAAATTAAAATTTTATCTGCATCAAATAATAAAAATTACATACTAAAAATAAAAGATAACGGAATTGGAATAGAAAAAAAATACCACAATAAAATATTTAAAAAATTTGTCCACCTAAATAATGTATACACAAAAAATCAAAACTCAACAGGATTGGGACTTACAATTACAAAAGAATTGGTTAAATTACACAACGGCAAAATTACACTTGAGAGCGAACCAAACAAAGGTACAACATTTACAATGGAGTTTAAAAGAATAATTTTATGAAAAAAATCCTAATAGTTGAAGACAATGAATTAAATATGAAGCTTTTTAATGATATTCTAAAATATCAAAATTATGAAACGACTACTTCAACAGACGGACTTGATGCTTATGAAAAAATCAAAAATAACTTATACAATCTAATAATTCTTGATATACAACTTCCAAAGCTGGACGGATTTTCATTATTGGAAAAACTAAAAAATGAAAACATTTCAATACCGCCAATAATTATTGCAAGTGCCTGTGCAATGGATTCAGACAAGTTAAAAGCAAAAGAATATCAAATTGATACTTATTTAACAAAGCCCATCGATATAAACAACTTCATAAAAGCAGTCAAATCAAAATTGAAATAATTAGCAAGATAACACTTTTTTTGTATTTAAATTTCTGCAAACGCCGCAATTGTTGCAACTTACCTCGCATGGAACAGTTGAAATTGCTCCTTTGGCTTTTTCATATTCGCCATAAAGCCAGCTTTTATCTACACCATAAAAAATACTATCCCAGGGTAAAATATCATCTTTTTGATATTCTTTTGTGGTTTCTTTTTCTATATTTATATTTAATTTATCTGCAATATGGTTATATAAATCTAAATTTAAATTTTCATCCCAAGACTCAAGATAAGCCCCATTTTTATACATTTCATAGATTAAATTTGAAGATTTTTCATCTCCTCTCGAAAAATAAGCTTCCAATTGAGACATCTTAGGATTGTGAAAATTAAATCTTACATTTTTAATTTTTTTCTTTAATTCTTTTAAAAAAACTATCTTTTCTTCAATTTCAATAATAGAATTTTGCCTTGCCCATTGAAAAGGAGTATGCGGTTTCGGGACAAAAACAGATATAGAACAAGTAATTTGAGGATATTTCAGACCTATTTCTCGACACTTTAGATTAACCTTTTCAATTAAGCCTACAATTGCTTCCAGATCACTATATGTTTCATACGGTAAACCAATTACAAAATAATATTTAATTTTATTCCAACCATTTTTTATACAAGAAATTGTTGCATCAATAATTTGCTCTTCAGACAAATTTTTATTTATAACATTTCTCATACGACTGGAGCCGGCTTCAGGAGCAATTGTAACGCTTGCTTTTTTTTCACCTGCTGTCAAAACAGCAAGTTCCAAAGAAAACTTATCCGCTCTTTGGGAAGGCAAAGAAACGTTAATGCCGCTTCCTTTATAATAACAATTTAATTCTTTTAAAATATCTTCAATTTGCCCATGATCATTTGAAGACAATGATAATAAAGAATACTCATCATAACCAGTATTTTTAACATATTGTTTTGTTAATTCTATAATATCATCCTTTTTTCTCTCCCTTACCGGCAAGTTTATATGAGAAGCCTGACAAAACCGGCACATTCTTGCACAACCTCTTCTAAGTTCAATAACAGCTCTATCATGAACTGATGAAAAATGCGGAATAGGAGACATTATCGGATGATTTGAATAATTTAACCGAGCAATTCTTTTATTTGTTTTTTTAGGAAATTCGGGAGCATAGACGCCTTCAATTTTCGCAAGCTCTTTAATTTTTTCAAGTCTTGGTAAATACTTTAATTCAACCGTTTTTCTTAACACCTCTATATTTACATCTTCTCCATCACCTATTATAAATATATCCACAAAAGGACTTAGGGGGACAGGATTTGATGCACAAGGGCCGCCGGCTAATATTATAGGATGAAAATCGGTTCTATCTTTAGAAAAAACAGGAATATCAGACATTTCAAGAAGTTTTAAAACGGTAGTATAGCACATTTCATATTGTAGTCCAAAACCAACAATATCAAATTCAACCGGCTTTCTTTTAGATTCAAGTGCATATAAAGTCTTATTATTCTTTTTTATTAAATCCAAAAAATCTTTATCAGGTGCATACATTCTATCACAAAGCAAATCCGGTTGCTTATTTATTAAATCATAAATTATTTTATGCCCAAAATTACTTATTCCTATTTCATATTTATCAGGAAAGACAAAAAGAAATTTACCTTTCACTAAATCAAAATTTTTATTATAAGAACCGAATTCTTCACCTATATATCGTGAAGGTCTTTCTACATTATGTAAAATACAGTTATATTCATTGAAAAAATTATTATTAGTCATACAAACAATTAAACTACAAAAAAGTAAATTTTATGTTAAGAAATATTACATTATTTTTAATAAAAAGACAATTATTAGAAGAAAAAAAACTTTATTATATTGTAAGGTTAGTTTAAAAATTAGGTTAGGAGTGTTTATTATGGGATGGATTACAATGTCCATAAGAAGGGCGGAACTTCAAAGAAGTATTAACGACCATACTTATGAAAAAATGGAAATCAGCAGACAACTGAGAAATTTGTCAAGTTTTTCAACTGCCATCGGAGATGGTACAATTACACCATCTGAAATTGCTTCACTTGGTGCGGATTTATTTGGCGAAGCACTTGATTTTATGGGTTATTCAAATGAAGCAGCAGCAACGGTTGCACAAGAACAAACCGATTATTATGCAACGGCATACGATGATTTGACACAACAACAATATTACAACAATCCATCAATTTCGGCTCAAGCTCAACTTTATTATGACGAAAACGGCAACTTAAACACCGATGCAATGTATGCGAACTTCTATGACAAAGCACTTGAAGAATATGTCGAACAATATATAATGCCGGAATTGAATGAAAAACAAAAAGAAATAGAAAATAAACAAACAGAACTGGAAACTCTTGTCGCATCAGAAGAAGCAGAACTTCAACAATTAAAAGAAAGCATCAAACAAAATATTCAAGAAAATACAATTCAATTAACGTAATATAACTAACTCTCCAAATCCTAATAACTAATTTAGCCCGCAATAGCGGGTTTTTTATTTGTATAAATAAGTTTTTGCAAAATAAATTAATTTATGTTAATATAAGTTCAAAAAAATATATATTTTGTAATGTTAAGACTAATTTGAATAAGTAAGGAAGAAAAATGACAAAAGACATCCCTAACGAAAGTGCTGATACTAAACAAAAAATTCTAGTTGTAGACGATGAAGCAAGTATTAGAAGAATTCTCGAAACACGTCTTAAAATGGCCGGATACAATGTAGTTACCGCAGAAGATGGCGAAGAGGCAATTGAGCTTTTCAATAAAACCAATCCAGATATTGTTATTTTAGATGTTATGATGCCCAAAATGGACGGTTATGGAGTAACAAGAGAAATAAGAAGAGTATCTGACATTCCAATCATAATTTTAACTGCTTTGGGTGATGTTTCCGAAAGAATCACAGGACTGGAACTTGGAGCAGATGATTATGTTATAAAACCATTTAGCCCAAAAGAACTTGAAGCCAGAGTCAAAGCAGTTCTCAGAAGAACAGTAAGCAAGGACATAACCGTTCCAACAGGAAAAACAACAAAAAATGTTATAACAACAGGAAATATAAAAATAGATACCGCAAGACGTCAAGTATATCGAAAAAATGAAAGAATAAGATTGACAGGTATGGAGTTCAGTCTGCTTGAGCTTTTGGTTAATAATTCCGGTACCGCATATTCAAGAAATGAAATTCTGCAACATGTTTGGGCATATCCGCCTGATCATAGAATTGACACTCGTGTCGTTGATGTACATATTTCAAGATTGCGTTCAAAATTGGAAACAGACCCAGCTAACCCTGAATTAATATTGACCGCTCGTGGCATAGGTTATATGTTCCAAAGAATAGGTTAAAATGACTATTAAAATAATTAAAAAAGAAAACTCCAATTATGATAAAAAACTGCTCATAATTGGAGTTTTTCATGGAGATGAACCACAAGGTGAATATTTTATAAATTCATATTTAAGCAAACATCCAGAAAACGGAAAAAATTCAATATATTATATACCCTGCTTAAACAACAGCAAATGTAGAAAAAATATAAACGGAATAGACTTAAACAGAAACTTCCCGACTAAAAACTGGATTTTAAGTAAAAATGACAACTATTTTGGAGGGAAAAAACCCAATAGTGAAAAAGAAACACAATTTTTAGTCGATTTAATTAACAAAAATAAATTCGATGCGATTATTACGATACATTCTCCGTATAAAATTGTTAATTTTGACGGGCCTGCAGAAAATTTAGCAAAAAAAATATCAGAATTTCTGGATTATGAAATTTCAAACGATATAGGATACCCCACCCCCGGTAGTTTTGGGACATATTGCGGTATTGAAAGAAAAATACCAACTCTAACAATTGAAATAGATGAAAATGAAGATATCAAAATTTTAAATAATAAATTTGAAAAAATATTTGATTATTTAAAAAACGAATACTAAATAAAATGTTTATATTACCAAATGTAAATTTTATGTTCATTTTTATAAAGAATGTTATAGAAAGGACGTAAACAAAAATATATCAATTTAAAAAAAGGAGTGTGCTATATGGCAGAACCAATTAATCAAAGATTTTTAGAAACAGCAAAAGTAGGACAACGAATGCCGGAATTTAATTATAAAAATGCAATACCTGTTGACGGAGATAGAAATAGCCTATTTGATGAATCAACAGGAATAACTTTAAATCTTGTGGACGAAAACAATGATGGAGAATTTGACAGCCAATACCTAACAATTGAAAACGATAATAAAGAATCTAAATATTACGATTTTGACAAAGACGGCATTACAGACAGCTACATGGAAACATTAAGAGATAAAGAAACAAATGAAATCATAATGCAATACTTTGAAGGAGAAACGGGAACCAGAGAACTTATCACCATCGAAGAAACAGAAAACGGTCAAATAAAAGACATATACAGTTTAGACCAAGATGGAACACAAACACATATTACAGAATATGACTATGGTCAAGACAAAACATATTTCGATACCAATGGAGACGGAATACCAGATACTGACGACATTGTAACAGCAAGAAAATTAGCTAAAGAATAGACACTATAAAACTAATAAACAAGGTTTAATGGTACACTTTACACATAAAGCGTACCATTTTTACGCTAAATCAATCCTTTTCTTTTCAATAATCAACTTATCATAAACCCAGTCTGGGACGAAATTTTTACCCATCAATATTGTCCCATGGTTTAAAGAAGGAGCATGAAAATCCGAACCTCCTGTTACAATTAAACCGTATTTTTCAGCCAAAGTTGAAAAGTGTTCAACAGCAGCAGGAGAGTGTTTACGATGATAAGCCTCTATACCTCTTAATCCGTAACTTACAAGTTCACATGTTAAATCGTCTGCTATATCAACATCAATAGGATGAGCAAAAACCGGAATTCCACCCGCTTCGCTTATGACTTCTACTGCATCATGAGGAGATACGGTTTTTCTTTCAACATAAACATCAGAATTATTATTTATAAACTTAGCATAAGCATCCATTACATTTACCGTTCCGCCGGAATTTGTAATAGCACGTGCAATATGTGGTCTTCCGATAGAACCCAACGGAGCCACAAGTTTCTGAATATCCTCGAACCTAATTTTTATCCCTTGTTTTTTAGCTAACAGCTTTATAATTTGATGTGTTTGTTCAATTCTTGCCTTTTGTTGAAACTTTAACATTTCAATAAAATCAGAATTTTTTTCATCCATAAAATAACCCAAAATATGAACTTCAAAACCCTTGTATATAGTGTTAATTTCAACGCCCGGAATAATTTCCAAATTAATCTTTTTGTTTTCTAAATAATCGCAAGCAACTTTATATGAAAGAACATTATCATGATCAGTCAAAGCAATTACATCAAGACCACAATCAACTGCAGTATCAACAATTTGCTCCGGACTTAACATGCCATCCGAATAAGTAGTATGAATATGTAAATCAATCTTCACTTTCCTTTTCCTCGTGTTGTGTATATTCAAAACTTATTCTTCTTATGCTTACGGGAATATTTCTATTAAATTCAACCTCTAAAGCATTTAAAATATACGGATAAGACATTTCTACCTCAAAGCGTTCATTAATAGAAGTTAATAACCGCTTCAAAGAGCCTTCATATTCCATTCCTATAACGCCATTTTTACTTCCGCAAAAACCAACGTCAGTTATATAAGCACATTTGCTATCAATAATACACTCATCAGCAGTTGGAACATGCGTATGAGTACCAATAACGGCATTTACACCTAATGAAGCGGCATATCTGACAAAACATTGCTTTTCAGCAGTTGCTTCAGCATGAAAATCCACAATAATTATCTTATCATCACACATTTTTTTTTCTTTTAATTCCGCCAACAATCTATCCAGTGCTTCAAAAGGACACTCGATAAGCGGCATAAAAGTCTTACCTAATAAATTTATCACAATAAAATTATCAAAAACTCTATATCCCACACCCTTAGTTGACTTATGATAATTATATGGTCGAATCAAAATGTCCGACTCGTCAATATATTGCAAAATGTCTTTTTTATCCCAAATATGATTTCCCGAAGTAAGACAATTCACACCACACGATATTAAATCATCATGATTTTTTTTGGTTAAACCAAAACCATGACTTGCATTTTCTGCATTTGCAATGACAAAATCATAGTCATTCAATTTATTGTCATCCAACAGATACTTCTTTACAATGTTTCTACCTGCACGACCAACAATATCACCAATAAATAAAATTTTTAATTTTTCTTGCATTTTTAAAACTGTTGTTATTTGGCAATTTCTGTAACTCTTGCTTCTCTTACAACGGTTACACGAATTTGTCCGGGGTACTCAAGTTCATCTTCAATGCGTTTGGCTATATCACGAGCAAGCTTTGCACTTGCAACATCATCAAACACATTAGGCTGAACAATAACCCTAACCTCTCGACCAGCCTGAACAGCAAATGTCTGCTTAATGCCTTCATAACTGTTTGCAATTTCTTCCAGTTTCTTAAGGCGTTTTATATAGATTTCAAGCGTATCTCTACGAGCTCCGGGACGACCTGCTGAAAGGGTATCCGCAATCTTTACCAAAGCATCCGTAAGAGTATTACATGGGACGTCATCATGATGTGCTTCAATTGCATGAACAATAATTTCCTTTTCGCCAAATCTTCGAGCCAAATCGGCACCTAATTGTACATGTGTACCTTCCTGTTCTTGGTCAATAGCTTTTCCGATATCATGCAACAAACCAGCACGTTTTGCACTTTTAACATCAGAACCAAGTTCAGCGGCTAACATACCTGCGATTTGCCCAACTTCAATAGAATGTTTAAGCACATTTTGACCATAGCTTGTTCTATAATATAAGCGTCCAAGTGTTTTTGAAAGCTCTTTGTTAAGGTTCATGATTCCAAGGTCAACGGCAGCCCGTTCACCTTCCTGTTTAATTTTATTTTCAATTTCTTTAACAGATTTTTCATATACTTCTTCAATTCGGACAGGATGAATTCTACCGTCCTGAATTAATTTTTCAATAGTCAATTTTGCTATTTCACGTCTGACCGGATCAAACGAAGATAACACAACCGCCTCAGGAGTATCATCGATAATTAAATCGACACCTGTAAGAGTCTCGAGCGTTCTTATATTTCTTCCTTCACGACCAATAATTCTACCTTTCATTTCATCAGAAGGAAGAGAAACAACCGAAACACTAGTCTCAATAACCTGCTCTATTGCACAACGTTGCATAGTTTGACTCAAAATTTCTCTGGACAGCACGTCTGCAGCTTCTTTTATTTTTAATTCATTTTCACGAATTAACTGAACCTTCTCATTAGCCAGTTCATCCTTTAATTGATTTAAAAGCATTTCTTTTGCTTCATCACGAGACATTTGAGCAACTCTTTCAAGCTCTAAAATTTGTTTAGCAATAGTTTCAGCCAAATAATCTTCTTTTTCATCTAGCATATCTTGCTTCTTTGATAAAACAAGCTCCATATCCGCTATAGCTTGATTCTTAGTCTCAAGTTCATCTTCTTTCTTAAACAAATCTTGTTGAATTTTCTCAAACTCAAGCTTTTTTTCTCTTGACATTTCTTCAAATTCAAAACGTTCTTTATGAAGTTGCTCCTTTGCGGAAATAAGTGCTTCTTTCTTTAAAAAAGCTTCTTTTTCCTTAAAATCTTCAATATATTTTTGCTCGTTCTTCTCGAGTACTTCCACTTTTGCTTTTGATCTTGCAAATAATACTGTCATAACTGCAGTTGTCAAAATCAATAAGGCTAAAATAACATATAAAACTGTAAAAATTGTCCCAATCCTCTTATTGTCTACAATCAAGCAGATTGACTATTTCATATTTAACTTTTTATATAAAAAATGATAAAAGTCATCTTAACAATACAATTCTATCATAAGATTTTAAATTTGAATAATAATTTAATATTTGTTAAAAATTTACCAATTAAATGTGTGATTTAAAATAAAAAATTAAATGCTAAAATTAAAATTGACTGTTAGATATTTATCATTAAACAAAATAAAAAAGGATATTGTATGCTGTCAAACTTAGTATCATTACTTACAAAAACAATGACCTCAACAAACCGAATTGCAACAGTTACAAAAACACAAGTACAATCAAACAACCCTTTCAAAGAAGAGAATGATAATCCTTTTTTATCAACATCTTTCGGCTCCGGCTATAATTATGGCAAAAATCAACCGGTTGCAGGCGGGTATTTTGCAGGATATTACAACGGAAAACCCAATATTGTCGGAAGAAGACTATTCATAGAGGTATAATCTAAGAATTAAGTTTCTGCATCTCTTTTTCTTGCTGAACAATAGCAGGATTTCTATTATCACCGTTATTAAGCTTCTTTCTCATCCAAATATTTATTTTCGGTTGAAGAACACCCATAGCCCATATTGCAATTGCTACATTACCTAACACTGCAAATGTTTTAAACACTTTAATTTTCTTAATTGAAGAAATGGCTTTACTAAGATTTTCAACATTTTTTAAAGCTTTTTTTACATCATTTTCATCTATAGGCTTAAAAGTACTAATATTTTTTATACCATTGTTATCTCTAACAACAGGTATAGTGCCATTCATTGCCAAAATATCAACAAGAGAACCTTTTGGGTCTAAGCTGTATATATCTTTCAACAAATTACCTGAATTTTTCAATTTAACAAGCTCACCATTTGACTCAGCAAGTTTTTCTTTAAGTTTTGAATCAAATATAACCTTCGGGTCAAGCTCAATCGGAAGCTTTAACTTTTTACCGGCAAACTCAAATGCCTTTTGTATGGGCTTTGCAAGACCATATATAAAAAACACCTGAAATGCTTCTTTTAAACCAATTTCACCTCTTTCGCCTTTACGGCCTTCTTTTAATCTGGTTCCCGCAATAAAAGCGTCCAAAATAGAGGTATTTTTTAAAGGATTAAACATAAAATCGGAAGCAAATTCACCAACAGCAGGCATAAAATTTCCAAATGAAATGTTTTTCTTATTATCTTTTTTAATAAAAGCACTATATAAAGACTCTTGCCCTGAAAAAGATTGCATTTTTAATCTGCTTTTTTTATTTTGTATATCTCTTTTTATCCGATTGTCAGTTGTTTTTTGTTTATATTTTATCAGTTTAGTCAATGCAAAAGCACATAAAAAGGTCGAAGCAAGAAACTTACCGACATAAACGCCTTTATACATTTGTTTATTTGTAAAAGGAAGCTCAAATTTATTCAAAATTTTAGCTTTGTCGGCTAAAGTGGAAAAAACCTTCTGTTCTTCATCGCATGCAATTTTTTTTAAAAAATCAAATTTACCATCTTTATTATTTAAAATTCTTGGATCCAAATTAGAATTTAAACCCAACAGAGGATATATTGTTTTATCAACCAAAAACTTAAAAGCAGGAATACCAAAAAGCCATAAAGCACCTGTACCAAATTCCTCTATTGCTTTTTCTCTGACGTCATCTTGTCCGCCTTCTTTTTTATAAGTATGTATTAATGTACAATCTGAAATTACATCTTTTGCAACTAATGGTGCAATTGAATCAGAGTTATTGCCCAGTCCTGATAATGTTTTTATAAATCCATTTGTTATAATGCTCGGTATTGCCATATTTTTTCCTTACAAAATTACAGTCCCCAAATTAAATTCATTAATCTTTGAACTCGCCTGTTTATTTGTAAATCAAGTATTTTATACATATTTTTTCCTTACTCCTATCTAAAAAACAAAAATAAAAAACTTTGCCAAAATATTTCAAAATATAAATAATATTTAACACAAAAAAGACCTTTTTGATAAAAGGCCTTTTTAAAACATTAATCTTATTTAATTAATCTTTCCTAATCGGAACAAAAACCAGGCCTCTTTCTTGAAAAGGTCTTAAGCTTCGGATAAGTCCAAGTAGAATTTTAATCATAATAATCCTCAAATTATGCCAGCAATATTAATTATACACCTTTTTTTAAATTTGTCCAGAGCAAAAATAAAAAATTATTTATTTATATGACTTTTACCAAGCATTTTAGCAATTTTTGCTTTTTGCAAAAGTAATATTTTTCTGGCAAAATTATTTTTTTGAGTATCTGTTAAAAATCTGATTTTTGAGATAGCATCAAAAATTTCTTTTTCAAAATTCTTATCGATTAGAATCTTATCCAACTCAATATTGTTATACCATATAAGCTCATTATCGGTTAAAACAGTTGAATCCTGTGAAGAAACTTCATCAAATTTTTTATAATTATATACAATATCATTGATTGTTATGCCAAGCGGCATAGAATAGGAATTTATCTTTGTCATTATAAGTTTTTTATTTAAAGAAAGTTCCTGAGAAACTACCGGACTTTTTACCGCAACATATAAAACCTCAGCTTTAATCAGATAGGGAACTGAAATTTTTTCAAATTTCTTTCCCACAATTTCACTCCAGAATGAAAAAATAGTTGAATATTTTACAATAGCTTTTATTCTATCCGAATTGAATCCGCTTGCAAAAACGGAAGAATCAATCAAAGAACCAATTGTTTTTGTTTCATTATTTCTTTGCATAAAAACCTAAAAAACCGCCTCAAATGAGGCGGTTAAATCATCTAAACTAAAGCTAAAGATGCCTTCTTTGTCAAAACATCAACCATTTGGGTTTCTTCCCAAGGTATCAAAAAATCTTCACGACCGACATGACCGTAAGCTGCTAACTTTTGATAAAATTTACCGCCATTTTTAGCTGGTAAATTTCTTAAATCAAACTGCTTGATAATTGCTGCCGGTCTTAAATCAAAGGTCTCAACAACTATTTTTGACAAAATTTCATCAGAAATTTTCCCCGTACCAAAAGTATCAACCAAAACAGAAACCGGTTTAGACTTGCCTATTGCATAAGCAAGCTCAATTTCACACTTTTGTGCTAAACCCGCCTTTACAATATTTTTTGCAACCCAGCGAGCAGCATAAGCAGCAGAGCGATCGACTTTTGTCGGATCTTTACCTGAAAACGCACCGCCGCCATGACGAGCATATCCACCATAAGTATCAACGATTATTTTTCTTCCGGTCAAGCCTGCATCTCCTTGTGGGCCACCAATTACAAATCTGCCCGAAGGATTAATCAAATAATTTGTTGTTTCGTCAGGTTTAATTTCATAATTTTCAAAAACCGGCTTCACAACAAAATTTATCATATCATTTCTTATAATTTCTTGAATTTTTTGATTATCCGAAATACCTTTTATTTCAGGGTCATGCTGTGTTGAAATGACTATTGTATCAATTCTATAAGGCTTTCCGTCTTTATATTCAACCGTAACTTGGCTTTTGCCGTCCGGACGCAAATAGTTTACAAGCTTTTGCTTTCTAACTTCAGATAATCTATAAGCTAACTTATGAGCTAACGAGATAGGAAGCGGCATTAATTCAGGTGTCTCATTGCAAGCATATCCAAACATAATACCTTGGTCACCTGCTCCGATATCCAATGTTTCATCTTTTGATGTATCCGCATTATCCAAACGAGTTTCAAGAGCTTTGTTTACACCACCCGCTATATCAGTTGATTGTTCATCAATAGACGTTAAAACAGCGCATGTTTTATAGTCAAAACCGCCGCCTTCTTCTCCGTTATATCCAATTGATTTAATTGTATTTCTGACAATAGAAGGAATATCAACATAACAATTAGAAGTAATTTCACCACAAACTAAAGCCATACCAGTTGTAACAGTGGTTTCTGCCGCAACTCTAGATTTAGGATCTTTAGTTAAAAATTCATCCAAAATGGCGTCTGAAATTTGATCACAGACCTTATCAGGATGACCTTCTGTTACAGATTCAGAAGTAAACAAAAAATTTTTTAAAGTCATCTTTTTCTCCTTAATTTCTACTATACCGGTAAGGTTTTTAATTCCGACCCGGCAACAACATTGTAGTTAACATTATAGTACAAATAAAAAACTAAGAATAAATTTTACATTTCTTAAGGTATTCAACAAAAAAAATTTTTACGATATTTAAATGTATACAACCCAAAAATATAAAAAATTAATAAAACTTTAATACAAGCACAATAAAGGAAAATATATGATTACAATAAGCCCGATTAACAGTATAGTTACAGCAAAAAATATTTTAAACAAACATTCAATTAAAACAAAGAGGCCCCTATCTTTAAAAACAGAAAATGATTCATTAAAATTATCAACAACAAAAAAAACCGAATTTATAAACAGCATAAAAAACGGATATAGCAAAATCAGCTTTAAAGGAAATATAGAAGATTATAAAGCTAAAATCGTTTTAGATTCACAAAAAGAATATGATGAAGCTATGGCGATCTTGCAGCAAGCAAAAAAAGAAAATTTTAAAGACAATATAAATGAAACAGGAAAAACAATAAGAAAATTTACAACTACGGAAAGGCTATTCAATGAAATTAAAATAATGAGAGAAATTGACCCCGAGGGGCTATCAAGATTAACTGAATTCGATCCCGAAACACTTGAAATATATGAAATAGTTAAATACAACAGAAAAAAATCAGGCATAGGTAAGGCAACTCCTGTGTCGTACACATATAAAGACGGTAAAATAACATCATTCTGCAAAGATTCAGAGAGACTAGATAATGGAAAATGGAAAAACGCAGAAGTAATTTTATTTCAAGAAAACGATGCAATATCTCCCGATAGAACAAATGAACTTGAACAATTAGAGGAAAAAATAATTAATGATACTAAAAGAATTCAAGAAGAAGCATTCCGTATGGGTTTAAAAGCAAAAACGGAATATGAAAAAACTACAAAAATAATGCAACAAATTTTTAAAAACATTTGGGATATAATCAGTAAACTATCGGAAACAGAGGACGATACAAATACACAAGAAATAATGATAGGATTAAACGACGATAAAATTAGCAAAAATGCAATATATGATTTCAACACCAATAGAATAAATAGAATTAACATAGGTTATGAAGTTGCACCAAGCGGAAATATATGTATTGCAGAAGGATACGACTTTGAAAATAACAGAATGGTGACAATTAACAAAGGAATTGAAATATCGGGTAATACTCAAAAAATTAAAGAAAGATACATTTATACAAATGGAAAATTTGCACTATATATTAAAAATTGTAAGATAACCGCACCAGGAAACTGGCAAGCTGAAGAGGTATATTATTTTGAAAACGGCAAAGTGTCAAGAATGTATAAAAACCTTATGGTCAACAACCAAAAACAAGAATCAGCTATAGCATATATCATAAGAGATGATAAAATTGTTAATTCTATTAAAAATTGGAAAAATTATTAATAAACTAAATTAAAAAAAATAAAACATAAACAACTCCAAATTTTTTTAAAAAAATACAAAATACTACAAAAAAAATCAAAGTTAAAGTACGGAAGCAGTATGACAAGGTTATGGCAATTATAGAAAAAACAACAGAAAAAATAATGGATGAATTAGACGGAGACAAAATTGTAAGAAGAACAGAATTTGATTCAGATACTCTTGAAATAGAAAATATATATAAAAACTTCAACATAGATTCTGACAGAGCTAAAAGCTGGGCAGAAAACTTTACCCGCAACAAAGAAGGCAAGCTTGAAGAAGTTAAACCACAAATAGTATAATAAATAATTTAAAGACAAAAATTCTCCTTGGAAAACGCTTGAAATCTAAGGAGAATTTTTTAAAAAAATTCCGACTTAAAAATTTGATTAAAATTTTATGTTTATTTTATAATAAAGCTACATTAATAATTAAACGAGAGGGAAAATATGGAATTAACATATAAAAAACAAAGTTGCACAGAGTTAAATGAATCCGATATAGGAAAAACGGCACTATTAGCAGGATGGGCTAGTACAATCCGTGATTTAGGCGGAATAATTTTTGTTGAATTAAGAGATAAAACCGGACTGTTTCAACTTGTTGCTGATCCTACCATAAACCCTGAAGTACATAAAATTTTATCAAAAATAAAACCTGAATATGTTATTCAAGTTGAAGGCAAAATATCAAAAAGACCAGATGACACTATAAACGATAAACTTAAAACGGGTACGATTGAAATGTATCCAAAAACAGTAAATGTTTTATCAGCTGCCCAAACTCTCCCTTTTGTTTTGGATGATGATAATGTTTCCGAAGATGTACGTCTAAAATATCGATATCTGGATTTAAGACGTGAAAAAATGATGAATAATTTTCAATTACGTCATAAAATCGTAACAGCAATAAGAAATTACCTTAATAGCCTTGATTTTATGGAAGTGGAAACCCCTGTTCTAATCAAAGCAACACCCGAAGGAGCAAGGGACTACTTGGTTCCTTCAAGAATCCACGACGGAAAATTTTATGCACTACCTCAATCACCTCAAATTTTTAAACAATTATTAATGGTTGCAGGCTTTGAAAAATATTACCAAATAGCAAAATGTTTTAGAGATGAAGACTTAAGAGCAGACAGGCAGCCCGAATTCACGCAGGTTGATATGGAAATGTCTTTTGTCAATCAAGATGACGTCATAAAAATGACAGAAGGACTTATCGAAAGTGCATTTGCAGCAGCAGGAGTTGAAGTTAAAGCTCCTTTTAAAAGAATTACATACAAAGAAGCAATGGACAGATTTGGTTCAGATAAACCCGATACACGCTTTGGATTAGAACTTTTTGATGTAACAGATATAATGCAAGCATCAACTTTTGAAGCATTTAAAGCGGTCATCAACAACGGCGGAACAGTAAGAGCAATTAAAATCCCCGGAATTGCAGGATATTCAAGAAAAGAAATGGATGATATAAGAAACCTCGCAATTTCGTTCGGAGCAAAAGGTCTAGCTTGGATAACATATATGGAAGACGGCACAGTTAAATCACCCGTTTTAAAATTCCTAAACGAAGAACAAATTAAAGAAATTCAATCAAGAGCAGAAGCTCAAAATGGCGACATAGTATTCTTTGTGGCTGATTATCCTCAAATTGTATTTGATGTACTTGGAAGATTTAGATTATATTTTGGCGAAAAACTAAATATGATAGATAAATCAAAACACGACCTTCTCTGGGTTGTAGACTTCCCATTGTTCGAATACAGTTTTGAAGATGGCACATATAAATCTATGCATCATCCTTTTACAATGCCCGCTATAGAAGACATAGATAAACTCGAAAATGATAAAGGCAATGTTAAATCAATTGCTTACGATATAATCTACAACGGAAACGAACTTGGCGGCGGTTCAATCAGAATTCATGATGCTGAAATTCAAAGAAAAGTGTTCCATGCCCTTGGTTTAAATCAAGAAGAAATAAACGAAAAATTTGAATTTATGATAGACGCATTCAAATATGGAACACCCCCGCATGGCGGTCTTGCAATAGGATTAGACAGACTTGTTGCACTTTTATTAAGGGCAAATTCAATTAGAGAAGTTATTGCATTTCCTAAAAATTCAGCTGCCAAAGATTTAATGACAAATGCTCCTTCAATGGCTTCAGAAGAACAATTAAGAGAATTACATTTGAAATTAAGAAATTTACCTAAGGTATAAATGCTAAATAACAAAAAAATAGTTGTAGTAATGCCTGCTTACAATGCGGAAGCTACCTTGGAAAAAACATACAATGAAATTCCAAAAGATTTCATTGATGAAATTATTCTTGTGGATGATTTTTCAAAAGATAATACCGTAAATATTGCAAAACAATTAAATATTAAAACCATTTGCCACAGTAAAAATATGGGCTATGGTGCAAACCAAAAAACCTGCTACAATGAAGCACTTAAAATCGGAGCTGACATAACTATAATGCTCCATCCCGATTACCAATATAACCCAAAATTAATCCCCGCAATGGCCTCAATGATAGCGTACAATAACTATGATTTTGTTATAGCATCAAGATTTTTAACAGGAAACGCCAAAAAAAGCAAAATGCCACGTTATAAATATTTCGCAAACAGATTTTTAACCTCTTTTCAAAACATACTTTTAAATAAAGATTTATCGGAATATCACAGCGGCTATAGAGCATTTAATTCCGAAATACTTAAAAAAATTGACTATAATTCCTTAAGTAATGACTTTATATTTGACAATGAACTTATAACATTAATTTGCCGCAACAATTTCTCAATAGGTGAAATCTCGACTCCTGCAAGATATTTTAATGAAGCAAGCTCAATTAACTTTAAAAACTCATGCAAATACGGGTTAGGAGTTCTTTTTATCAGTATAAAATTTTTTCTTAATAAAGCAAAAAACAAAATATCTAAATACTTGTTGCAAGACTGGGAGCAATAATTATAAATTTTCTGACAAGTTCTCTATCCCATTGTGCCCCTGCACCCATTTTCAATATTTCACAAGCCTTATGTACGGATAAACCTTTTCTATATGGTCTATCCGATATTAAAGCATGGTATGCATCAGCAATAGCAACAATTCTTGCTGATAAAGGAATATCATCGCCCTTTAAACCATAAGGATAACCCGAACCATCAATATGTTCGTGATGATATTTAACCATGGGAATAAGATCATGCAACGATTTATTTGGCTTTAGCACCTTATCAGCACCTATTGCCGGATGCTGCTTCATAATCATCCATTCATCATCAGATAACATATCAGGTTTTCTTAATACATGTTCAGGAATACCGATTTTGCCAATATCATGCAAAAGTGCACCTAATTTTATACGCTCGACCTCGTTGGCAGGCAAATCAACAGCTCTCGCCAATGCCTCAGCATACCTTGAAACTGCAGCAGAATGACCCTTTGTATAAGTATCTTTCGCATCAATAGTAGCCGCCAAAGAAGAAACAACATCCAATAAATGTTCATTAGATACAATTTTTTCACTATGAAACTGATTAATAAGCTCCTCTTCGATATTAATACCTACAGATGCATGCTTTTTAGTTAAGACTCTTGCAAAGCATTTTAAAGCTTCATCATCCCAAAAATTATAATCATTGGTAGATGTTATAGTTGACTGTCCAGTTTGATTTCTTTTGCTTTTTGAAATATATAAAGCTTGTTCAGCTAAAATTGTCAATTTTTCCTGTTTATTTGTAGAATCCGGAAACATAGAAATTCCGCAAGAAAATTTTAATTGTCCCAGATCATCAAACATAGTACACGACAAATTATAAAGTAAATATTCACAAACATATTTGGCTTCTTCATCTGTTGTATCAGGCATTATGATTCCAATTTTATCGCCGCCGTATCTGCCCAATATATCTGTATTTCTGACATTCTTCTTAATTTTTTTAGCAACTTCTTTAATTATTTCATCACCTTTTGCATGTCCTAATTCATTATTTATTTCAGAAATATTTGCAATATCAAAAATACAAAATGCTAATTTTTTATCCGAATTTGCACATTGTGTAAGTTCAAAAGCCAAGTCCTCTTGAAGTTTTTTATGATTAGAAAGTCCTGTTAAAGAATCAATATCAGTATTCCTGTCAACCAAATCAGCTAACATACGATTCTTATAAAAAACAGCAATATAATTAGCAATCAGCTTATAAAACTCAAAATATTGGTTTGCACAATTATCAGCAAAAATAATAACACCGACACACTCTCTGAAAGCAATCAGGGGGATAACGTGGGTCGCAACATTTGCGAGATAGCTAAGTTTTAAATATTCACTATCTGTTGTCAATATAATTTGTTTGTTTTTAAATGCCTTAACTATAATATTTTCATCATCATTAAGCATTATTTTAGAATTATAAGAAGCACCGGTTTTATCAATTAATTTTACGTTAATATAATTAAAATTCTGATTATAAATTCCAAGTGCAGAAAAATTAAGATTTAATTTTGAAGAAATATTATTGTGAACAGAATAAAACAAATTCGCAATATCACTCTGACCCGAGAATGATACATTAATCGCGTTAATTAAATCTATATAGTTTATATCGTTAGTTTTATAATAAGAATTTGTATACCCGCTAAACAACCTGTTGGCAGATGTTCTTGCATTAAGCGGCATAATTTTCGATGTATCAATGGGGTTTGATGTTTTTTGATTAATTATACCTTCTGAAGCCAAAGAGCGGGAATTTTCTTCTTTTATATTATTAGAATCCATTTCGACCTTTCGCTATTCAACAATATTTTTAAATCCGCTGAATAAAAAAAATGCTGAAATATTTTAAAATTATAACATATCTTTACAATTCTTAAAATATATATAGAAAAAAATTTACAAATTAATCTCAATTAATTTAATAGAACCCCTGTGTCCCAAAGAAATAGAAATTTTACTTTTTGGTATATCAAATAAATTAGAAAAATATTCAATTATTGCTTTGTTCGCTCTTCCTTCAACGGCTTTTTCTCTAATTTTTACCTTAATAATATCATCAAGAAACTCGATTGAATTTTCCTTTGAAGCTGCAATAACTTTTATTTTGAATTTTAAACTACCGTTTTTTATAAATGTTTCTTTTAACTCGAAAAAATTTTTATATGCCATAATTAGCCATTCTGCAACAAATACAACAAATAATATACACTAAAAATAAGATAAGTTGTATAATAAAAAAATGGATTATCAGGAAAAGTTTGATGAAATAAAAGAACAGTTAGTAAAGCAAAAAAGAAGCAAAGAAGACATTGAACAAATAGAGGCAGCTTACAACTGGGCGAAAGAACTTCATGAAGGACAATACAGAATTTCACAAGAACCTTATATTGTCCATCCTGTTGAAGTTGCAAAAATCCTTGTAGACTTAAAACTTGACAAAAATACAATAATTGCGGCATTCTTACATGATGTCCTTGAAGATACGGATACCACAGCCGAACAAATGGAAGAGAAATTCGGATCGGATGTTGTAAATCTCGTTCAAGGAGTAACAAAACTTGGAAAATACCAATTTAAATCGAAAGAAGAACGACAAGCTGAAAATTTTAGAAGAATGTTCATCGCAATGGCACAAGATATAAGAATAGTTATCTTGAAGCTTGCTGATAGATTACATAATATGCGTACTCTTTCTTTTATGGCAGTAGCAAAGCAAAAAAAAATAGCACAAGAAACGCTCGATATATTTGCACCTCTTGCAAACCGATTAGGAATGGGGAAAATAAAAGCCGAACTTGAAGATTTATCATTAAGATACCTTTATCCTGAAAAATATTATGAAATAGCAAAACTTGTCGCAGAAACAAAAACAATGAGAGACTCGACCGTAAACTCTCTGATTGAAACAATAAAAAAAGAACTTGAAAAGCATAAAATTAAAGCAACAATAAAAGGCAGAGCAAAACATTACTACAGTATCTATAACAAAATGAAACGCTTAAATGTTACATTTGACCAACTGTATGATATTACGGCAGTAAGAGTTATAGTTGACACAGAAGCGGAATGTTACCAAGTACTCGGCATAATACATCAACTTTTTAAACCAATTCCGGGCAGATTTAAAGACTACATAGCTATGCCGAAAGGCAATTTATACCGTTCTTTACACACATCTATCATAGGAACCAAAAATAAACCTGTTGAAATACAAATCAGAACACACAAAATGCACGAAGTTGCAGAATACGGTGTTGCGGCACACTGGCGATATAAAGAATCAGGCTCAATAAAGGCGGACAATAAACAAGATATGCAATTTTCTTGGATGAGAAAAGTAATGGAGCTGGATAAAGATTCAACCGATGCAAAAGACTTTGTCGAAAGCGTCAAATTTGATATTTTCACAAACCAAGTATTTGTATTCACTCCAAACGGAGATGTATTTGATTTACCCCAAAATTCTACCCCCGTTGACTTTGCATACAGAATTCATACAGAAGTTGGTCATAGAACTGTAGGAGCCTTGATTAACGGAAGAATTGCTCAACTTGATACAAAATTAAAAAACGGAGATATTGTAGAAATACTGACCTCTAAACAATTTATGCCAAAAATTGACTGGCTCAATTTTGTAGTAACGAAAAACGCAAGTTCAAAAATAAGACAATGGTTTAAAAAATTCAATAGAGAAGATAATATTCAACTTGGAAAAACAAACCTTGAAATAGAGCTTACAAAAACCTGTTTTGATGAATTTACAAAAGCAGGATTAATTGAAAAAGCCGCTCGAGAAATGAATTATAAATCAGCCGAAGATTTATATGCGGCACTCGGATACGGCGAAACCACAATTCACAAAGTCTTAAATACTCTTAAAAAATATGAAGCACCTAAAACAAACGAAGAACTTGCAGCAAGCCAAAGCCAAAATATACAAACAAAAAAACCAAAAACCAAAAAAAATGATATAATAGGACTCGAGGGTCTTTTATGGTCACTTGCAAAGTGTTGTTCTCCAATACCCGGTGAACCGATAATAGGTGTTATCACTCGTTCTAAAGGAGTTAGTGTTCATAGATTGGATTGCAAATGTTTATACAACATTGAACCTGAAAGAATGATTGATATACAATGGGCAGAAAACACAACCAAATCAACATATATGGCACATATAAGAATAGAATGTCTCGACAGAGTAGGAATTTTAAGAGATGTACTTATGAAAACAGGGGATTTGGGAATTAATATAATATACTCAAATACTTATCTAAAGGGCAGAAAATTTGGAATAATTGATCTTGGATTTGAACTTGATAATATAGAGACTCTTAAAAAAGTTATACTTGCAATACAATCAATAAATGATGTTTATTCTGTTCGAAGACTCCAACAAAAAGAAAATTTAAATCAACCCAAAAGTTCGAAGAAAAAGACTAAACACAAAAACAATTCTAACAAGGATGTAAAAAATAAATGAAAATTTTTCATGAAATAACTGAAGATAAAAAAAAGCTCGCCCTTGCCCTGGGGTTTTTTGACGGTGTGCATATAGGACATAAAAAAATCTTAACAACTTTAGTCCAACAAGCAAAATTAAAAGGAATTCCCTCGGCTGTCGTAACTTTTGATGATAATCCAGCAAACTATTTTAGTGATGAAAAAATCCCTGCCATACAAAGTTTTAAAGATAAAGAACTAATAATGAGTTCACTCGGAATAGATTATCTTTATGAATTAAACTTTGGACAATATAAAGACTTAAATGCTCATGATTACCTTGCAAATGTAATAGTAAAAAGTTTTGAACCGGAAATTATAGTCGTAGGCTACAACCACACTTTCGGAAAAGAAAAAAGCGGAAATCCGGAATTTTTAAAAGATTATGCAACAAATTATAATTATGAATGTATAATTGTACCCGAATATAAATATAAAGACAAAGAAACCGTAAGTTCAACAGAGATAAGAAAAAGAATTTTATACGGACATTTAAACGCAGTACATGCACTTTTAGGAAGATATTTTTCAGTCAGAAATTCAGTTATAAAAGGAGATAAAACCGCAAGAATGTTGGGATATCCAACAGCAAATCTTGTTTGGCCAAACAGTATGATAAAACTTCCGTACGGTGTATATTACGGATTTGTGCAAGCAGAATCAAAAATGAATCCGGCACTTATTTCATGGGGAACAAAACCAACGCTTACTGATGGCACAAACGAAGTTTTAGAAGCACACTTGTACGATTTTGACGAAAATATATACGGCAAAATTATAAATGTGGTGTTTGTCAAAAAAATAAGAGATGAGGAAGACTTTAAAAATATAAGAGTCTTAAAAACCCAACTTCAAAAAGATTATAGTGCATTTGAAAAGTGGGCAAGATTAATGAAATAAATTAGTAAAAAATAATACTGTTAACACATAATTTAAAAGCATAAAATAAAAAATTCTTTTTAAACCAATCATATTAAAAACAATAATTTAAAATATATTTAATAAAATCAGTAAAGTAACTATGTAAATTTTATTAATTTAAATATTTACTTTTTTTTGCTTGCATGTTACTTTAATCCTTGCGTCTAAAATTCTGTATTGTTAAGAATTTAAAATTTTTTTTCAAAAAATGTCAAAAAAACTTATTTATAAGTTTTTACTTGTTTGTGTTCCAAAGGAGAAAAGACTTAGTGAAAATTTCAAGTGTAAATAGTATCAATATTGAACAAAATAAAGACTTTAATAATAAAAAAAACGTGCCTTTCAAAAGTGGAGTAGATAAACTAGTCAATTTTTGGCAATTTGTTGATAATGGCGGAAGAGCATTACAATTTACAGTAGAAGATATGTTCGGAACAAATTTTCCAAGAACATATAAAGGTGCTATGGCGGGATATAAATATACAGGAAAAGTTAATATTCCAGCACTTTTACAAGAAGCAATAAGAGAATTTTTAACAGGACCAACTATGTGCATAACTCCCGTTGCTGTTTTAGCACTTGCTAAAAAATCAGGTAAAACCGCAAATACTCATATAGAAAACATTGAAAACTTGTCATACCTGATGAAACAGGCAGCTAAACAAGGAAATTCCATAAACCAAGATAATTTCTTAAAAACAGTAATCAAAGATTTAATCACCAAAACATCAGGCAAAGAGGCAGTCAATGATGATATTGATACGCTTTTAAAAGCATTAAAAGAATATAAAGAAAAAGCAAGTGGTCTAAGCAGCAAAGAATTTCTTAAGAAAACAGGTAAAAAAGCTGCAAAAAAAGATGTTTCATCAGCTTTAGAAAACTTACAAACAACATTTGAAAGCATTATAAAAAGAACAAAAGACAACTTTAAAAACACTGATTTCACTCAGGTTAAATATTCAATCAATGAATCAAGACAAGGTTCAACCAACTTCAAAAATTATGTTGAATATATTGACGCCTACATTCAGGATTTTGCAAAAAGATTTAGTAAAGACGGGCTTCTTAACGCAACACAAGAAAATATTTCAAAATTCAAATCTTTATTCATGGGAAAACGTATTATCACCATTGCTTCCATGTTTGCAATTACAGGCTTCCTAATGTCATTTATACCCAAGATATATACCCTTGCATCAGGAGGAATCAACCCCAATGCATCAGCTATATATAAAGAAGCAGACAAAAATAAACAAAAAAACGAGGTAGCAAATGATATCAATAAATAAGCTATCCTCAAATTCATTGGCTCAAGGTGTTACAAAAAAATTAGATTCTATTTGCATGGCAATAGGAAGCAAATTAAGCAATACTCTTGAAAAAACTCCAAATAAAGACAAATTCATCTCAAAATTTTTAAGGGTAGTTGAACCAACAGGAGCTAACAACTCTTTTGTAACTCTGGCAGCCCTAATGATAGGAACAGTTATTATTCCAAGAGTCAAAACAGCAGCAAAAAGAAATCCCAACAACAAGGAAGCAACAAGAGATGAAATAAAAGAAATTCTCTTTAGAGATTGTCAAACAGTCCTTATCATATTGTTTGCACTTAAATCTATGAATTCACTTATTGCAGGTGCTGCAACCAAGCTAAAAGGACTCCCGATGATAAACAAACCCTACGAAGTTTTATCTAACAATAAAGAAGGATTAAAAGGTTTTGCACAAAAAGGGAAGGAACTTATTAAACATCCTCTTAAAAAACTGAAAAAAATAGGAAATAATTTACTAAATACAATCAACCCGACAGGTGGCGTAATAGCTCTTGGTAATGATGAGTTTATTTCAAAATATTCACACTATTCTTCTGTTGACGAAATAAAAAACCTTATTGATTCAATACCATCTCAAGGCGGAAACAAAAATAAAGTCTTTAATATGATAATGGATTCTATAATCCAAAGTCAAAAAGCAATTCTTGAAGGAAATGGAAAAACAGAAGGTCTTATCGCAGAATCAGGTAAAACCGCTAACAAAAACGGTTCGATACTTAGTGAAACGCAGAAAAAAATAAAAAATGCAACAGAAATAAAAAAAGCCTTTGAAGCTTTAAAAGAAAAAGGTTATGAAGCGTTCAAAGAAGCTCAACTAGATCAAAGAGAACAGGATGTTTTAGTTAACTTCTTCAAAAATAAGGATAATACTCTTGTTAAAGAAGCCAAAAGATTGACTGCTGTACTAAAAACAATGGCACTTGCAATTGAAACCATATATCTTGGTTTTGGGCTTCCGGCATTAAACCAAAAAAGGCTTGAAAGAAAATATTTAAAAAATAATCCCAATTTCAAAAACAAACATAACAGAAGAAGAAATAATGATGATTCAACAATAAATAAACCCGTAAAGCCTCACGAAATAAAGCTCTATCATAAATTTTTAAAATAATTAAGACATATTCTTTTTTTCATTTGTCTTAAATTGACAATTATTATAAAATTAAAGACAAAAGAGGAGAGAAAATGATTACAACAATACTTACGGCAATTATAGACTGGATTCAAAATGTTATAACAAATATGGGCCCTTGGGGAATAGCACTTTTAATGGCAATAGAATCATGTAACATTCCGCTACCCTCCGAAGCAATACTACCCTTTGCGGGATATATGGTAACCAAAGGTGCTTTTTCAATTCATACGGCAGCTATATACGGAGCTATAGGCTGCGTATTAGGCTCAATTCCTTCATACTATATAGGTTATTTTGGAGGAAGAAAATTTGTGGAAAAATACGGAAAATATTTTCTTGTATCCCGTCATGACCTGGAAGTTGCAGACAAATGGGTTGAAAAGTATGGCGACTGGTCATTCTTTATATGCAGAATGCTGCCTGTAGTCAGAACATTCATTTCTTTACCTGCAGGGATTTTAAGAGCTAAAAAAAGATTCTTTTTTACATTTACTTTTTTTGGTTCGCTGATTTGGAGCTATTTACTTGTGTATACAGGGGTTAAACTTGGAGAAAATACCGAAGCACTTAAACACATTTGGCACAAATTCGATGCTATAATTATATTTATTTGTTTACTTCTTGGAATAATTTATATTTGGCATCATTTTAAAAATTTAAAAAATTCATAAAAATTAACATAATTCAGAAATAACTCAAGTATATGACCTTTTGTGCCGAAAATATAGTCAAAAGGTATTTATGGATGGCTGGATTTGATATAAAAAAATTCAAAGAGCAACAATTAAAAGCACTTAAAAGACTACAAAACAATCCTAAAAGCACTTCTAAAGTTTTTAGTTCTAAAATTGAACTTAGCAACAGCATTTTTGAAGATACGATACAAAATATCACAGAATCAAATAATCCCCTCATTCAAAGTCTAAACGAACAACTACAAAATGCAGGGTACGAAACAAAAGATATTCTAACCATACTGGATAGCGATCAAGATGGCAGATTGACAAGCGAAGAAATGAGCTACCTAAGTAATCTTGACGGGGATGATAAGCTAACAAGCGATGATTTTGAAAAATTTATTGAAGAAGCAACATCTAAAGAAACACAAGAGGCAATTTTAAATATAGAAGCTGACGCGGCTTCAATTGAACAATTACGGGAAATAGCAAGCAAATATACTCAAAGAGAAGACTTAACCCCTGAAGAATATTGTCAAATAATTACAATTAATCAATTGGAAAATGTTTTTAAAAATACTTATTCGAAATATACAGATCAACTTGATACCGAAGGTTGGATTGATGATGTGTATAACGGATTAAAAAACCTGACCGGATTAGGAATAACAAGAGAGATGGTTGAAGCGGAATTTAACAGCCATTTTAATACCACAAAAGCATTAAGTGCAATTATAAACCAAGACTACGAAACATCCGATGAAATATTAAAAGAAGAATTTATAAGAAAAGTTAATGAAGAAAGCGAAGGAAATGTAATAAAACAATTTTACGCATTTATAGAATACTTCCAAGATGAAGATATTGCTATAGAAAAATTCAATGATTTTATGGCACAATCTATTAACTATACACTCACACCAACATTTATAGAAGTAGGTAAAACTGAAGATGGAGATTATTTAATTACCATAGGTGGAAATGAACCTGAAAAAATAAGCGATATAGAAAATGCCGGAATGGCACCATCACTAAATTTCTGGCGTAAACTTGATGAAAATACAATAACAGATGAAAATTTTTATAGCTCCGGAATTAGTAGAGATTTTGAATCTGTATATAAATATTTAACAGGTGCCGAATACAATCCCGAGTATATAGAAGACTATATTCAAAAAAATTATATGTATTCAACAGCAAACATGGGATATTATTCTGCATATCAAATGCAAGAAATACTTAGTGAAAAACCGGTTGAAGAAATATTTGCTGAATTTTTAAATTTAAACAACGGAGATATAAATAGTGCAATAGAATCATTTAATAATTATTATGATTCAATTCTAAACGGTAAAGATTCAAAAGATCTTATATTAAAAAATGCGGGCTCTGAAGGAACAATATCGTCGGTCGAAGTAAGACTTAATCAACAAGGTGAAATCGAATATGTAATGAAAATCGAACCTGACAAAAATTTTGCATATTTAATATATACCATGGGTAATTACAACGAAGAAAATGGAACCGCAGAAATAGTATACAACCCTTCAAAGCTTGCAGAACTTGCAGAAGAAAAAAATTACAAGGCACTTTCCGATTATACAGACCTTTCAAACATATTTGAAATTTCATTAAATCAAATAAATCAAAGTGTTAAATCAAATAATATACTATGTAACAGATATGCAGAAAGCTTCGAAGAAGCTAATGGATTATCACTTGAAGAAGTTTCAAATCAATATTTTGAATCATACAGCAGAACATTAGGAGATAGCGATCTTCAGAATATACTAAATAGTTATATTAACGATATGGATAGTTACGCAGATAAGTTATCTGCAATTATTTCTATCGGGTCAATAGGTCTAAGCTTTATTTGTCCGGCTTTTGGTATAGGAGCCTTGGTCGGAGCCGGAATAGACAACGCTATTGACGGGATAAACATGGCAACCAATTCAACCAAAGACGACTGGAATTCGTGGATACAAGAGACAGTATTCGAAGCAACAATGATTGCAGTAGGTATGGGAATAGGTAAACAAGCAAGTCAAATCGGATCAAATGCTAAAAACATGCTTCTTGGAAAGGGATTGAGTTTAAAATCCGCTTCAATAGCAGGAACGGCCGTCGAAACATTAACCGATGTCGGACTGAGTATGGGAGCAGATTATCTTATAACGGGAGACTTTAACTTAAATGGAAACAGTTTTGCCGGATTTCTAGATATTATTAGCGGCATTAGGGGATACAAAGCTTTAGCATCAATTTATAGTGATAGTTACACATACGAAGCCGATGAAATTCTTGAAGGATTTGTATCAGACGCAGCGGAACCTCAAAAGCTTCTTGAAGACGGAACACCAAGAGGTGTTTCAACAGAATACATAGAAGGGTCATTTGTCGAAGGAGATGATACAATAAGTAGCGATGTTATTGAAACAATAACATACCCCAACTACAGACAAAATGACGTAATATATGTAGAACCACAAAAACAACTAACAGAAAAAATTACTATATCACCCGAAGATTTGTCCGCAAAAATGAAAGATTTTGGTACAGATGCCGAACTAGTGAGAGAAACTAACCCATACACATATTATGCTACCAAATCATACAATGATGCAATACAAAAAGCCATAAATGAAGGAAGACCTGTAAGTTTAGATAATATTTTAGCAGCAGAAGATGTAATAGCCAAAGGAGATACATATACACAAATAGAAGATTTTGCCAGCCAACTCGCCGAGGAGCATTCAAGCGGTACATACACAGTAGATACTTTGAGCGAAATAGCGGAACATCTCGGTTTTGAAATTAGTGGAGATATTTCTAAAAATAGTAACGGAATTTATACAGCAAACGCAGACTCGGCAACTATCACCGCAAGGGCAAAAGGAACCGATTCAATTTTAAGTAAACTAAAAAATAAAATACTCGATTTAAAAACCGAAGTTCCGGAAAGTATAACAGATGCAAAAGCACTCGTTGGAGACAGCCAAGGTGTAAGAATAATAATTCAAACTGAAAAAATTACAAGCGATACAATATCAAAATTAGATATTCCGGGACTTGAAAAACAAGATGCCGAACTATTAGGCAAATATTTAGAAGGAAATTTAACTGATATACCAAAAGAAAAAATTGAATTTTTTAAAAGCATTGAAAAAGATGTATGCAGTAGTCTTGCAGAAATGCAGGCACAAAGTTTTGTCGATAATTTATGCGAAAGCATAATTGATGGTGACATAATAATTAGTGAAATAAACAATTATTCCGGTCCGGATGGAATCCCATATTTAAGTGCAACCCAAATTGAAAAAATACAAAAAGCTTATGCACAATGGTACCAAGAAATATATGAATTTACGGTTAATAATCCCGGCAAAAATCAATATGAAATCAGATTAGACGAAAACAATGTACCTTATTTATTTGATACCATCTCTCAAACAAAATTCATGAAGGAAATACCGACCAAAAGTGCAACAATAACTACAAATAATAAAGGTATTAAAACTAGCGGGTACACAGGAGCTCAATTTAATATTGTAAATTCTTTCGGTCAACAAACCGAACTTCAATTTAGAGGAAGTGTTTTAAATCAAACTGCAGAAACAGAACATATAATTTATGATATAATGAATGATAAAGAAACCGTATCCGGTCAAATATATGATGACTTAAGAGATGCATTAGGAAAAATAAGTCAAATTGATTCAAGCAACGGGAATACTCAACTAATAGATGAATTTCAACGGTACTATAATGACATATATATAGCAAGCAGAAAACAAGAACTTGGTTTAAAAGTTGAATTACCCGATATAAAAGATTATACTTTGTTAATATCAAACTTGACAAATGAAGAAATTTACACAATAAGTCTAGAAGGCGTTTTAGATTTACACGCAAGAGTTGAGGCAATGAAACATGCAAATAAATAAAAAAAACAATGAAAATGTAGTAAAAACAAACTTTAAAGGCTATAAAATGGAAAAATCAATGAAAGATATGGCAAAAGAAGTCGCTAACAAATTATATAACAGAAGCAGGTCGGAAATCACACAAGAAGGTAAATTTGACCCATTTTATGAAAACTTTACACATGAGGGGAAAAAATATCTTTTATTTGTCTCTCCTTCTGCCGACAAAGATTGCCCAAAAGAAAGAATACTCTCTGTTGCCTACGAAATTCAAGATGAAGGCAATATGATGAGCATAGTTTTAAAAAGAGGCGACAAACAAGAAATTTTAGACTATCTGGGCAATGAAAAAAATCTGGATGAAATTATAAGTTATGCTAAATTCACCTATGAAAAATACATTAATTCGTAAACTTACCCATTTTTTCTTCAATTTCTTCGAGACTAACTCCTTTAGTTTCCGGAATAACGTATTTAACAAATAAAATTGAAACAATACAAATCAAGGCAAATATTAAAAACGTCGCACATCCCCCGATTTTATGCAATGAAACAGGAAACAGACCCGTTACCATAAAATTAAATACGAAATTTGAAAGAATAGCTATACTCATAGCACTTCCTCGATATCTCAACGGAAAAACCTCAGCAACTAGCAATAAGCCAACCGGTCCTAATGACATCGAAAAAGAAACAATATATAAAGCACAACAAATAACAGCTAAATACTTAGCAAACATAAAATCAAAACAAAAAGTCATAGCTAAAATTAAAAGATTAATTAGCATACCGAATAAACCGACATACAGAAGGGGTTTTCTTCCGATTTTATCAACGAGTACTATTGCAACAAAAGTCATAAGAAAATTAATTAAACCTATAAAAATAGTTGCAAATAATACATCTTGATTGGATGAAAAACCGACCATTTTAAATATAGTAGGTGCGTAATATATTATAGCATTTATACCTGTTGCAATTTGAGCAAACATAATACCTATTCCAATTACAAAAGGCATGATTAATTTTTTTTCAAATTTAATTTTTACACTTTCTCCAAGAGTATTTTTAATATTACTAATCTCACAATCCACATCCATTTTACTGTCTATTTTCTTCAAAACAGATTTTGCTTTTTCAATTTTACCTTTTGTAACATACCAACGAGGGGTATCATGAAAAAATATCATAGCAATAAATAAAATAATTGCAGGAAATGCACCCACAAGAAGCATAATACGCCAATTATCATCTAAATTTGCACAAAAATAATTGGTTAAATACGAAAAAAGTATACCGAAGGTAATTGCCAATTGATGAAAAGAAACAATTTCGCCTCTTTTTTCTTTAATTGAAATCTCGGACAAATACAAAGGTCCTGCAAAACTAACCGCCCCGACAGCACAACCTATCAACGTCCTTGATAAAATAAGCTCAACTATATTTTGGGATAAATAACAAAATACAGAAGCAATTATAAAAATAAAGGCAGTAATTAAAAGAATTTTTTTTCTGCCTATTTTATCGATCAAAGCACCATTAATCAATGCACCGACTATAGCTCCAATTGAAACCGAACTTACTAAAAATCCGAGCAAAGAAGGAGTAAGCTCAAAGCTTTGTCCAATATAAAGCAAAGCACCTGAAATAACACCTGTATCGTATCCACTTAATAACCCGCCTAAAGAAGCAGTTAAAGCACAAAAATATAAAAATAAATAATTTCTCATATATATATTATACCATTGAATTTACAAATTCACTTTTTTTTATTTTGTGAGACAATATATTTAGACACATAGATAAATTATGGGGGCTAGGTCGGATGTCATATATAGTACTGGATAAAAACAAATGCAAATCGTGTTATCTATGTACAGACGTATGTCCCAAAGAGCTAATTAAAAAAAGCGATGAAATTGGAAAAACAGGCGAATTTATAGTAAAATTCGAAGATAAAGAAAACCAATGTCTGGGCTGTAGCCAATGTGCTATTATGTGTCCTGAAATAGCCATAACGGAAGTTCACAAAGAATGAGCGAAAAAGAACTTTTAAAGGGTAATATTGCAATAGCAAAAGCAGCACTTAACTGTGGCTGCACTTGCTATTTTGGCTATCCCATAACACCTCAAACTGAAATTGGTGAATATTTAAGCATTGAAATGCAAAAAAACAAACTGGCTTACGTTTGTGCAGAATCTGAAATAGCAGCAATAAATATGGCACTTGGAGCCGCTTCAACAGGGGCAAAAGTTATGACATCAAGCTCATCCTGTGCTGTTTCTTTAATGCAAGAAACAATTTCATACGCCTGTTCGGATGAACTCCCTATTGTAATAGTAAATGTTATGAGAGCAGGCCCCGGTCAAGGATACATATTCCCTTCACAAGGAGACTACAATCAAGCAACTACAGGCGGTGGGAACGGTGATTATCACACAATTGTACTATCCCCAACAAATGTACAAGAATGTATAGATTTAACCTACAGGGCTTTTTATTTAGCTCAAAAATACAGAAATCCTGTTATCTTACTTGCAGATGGATTATTAGGGCAAATGGCAGAGCCTGCGGAATTAATAGACAATCCTTATCCCCAAATTGACAACTCGAACTGGAGACTTGATGGGGCGAAATCTCGTCCTTCAAGGGAAATACATTCGCTTGAAGTAAACCAAAACAAACTTAATCAGCACATTATAAATATGTATAAAAAATATGAAGCTATTGAAAAAGATGAGTGCGATTTCGAAGAATATTTATGTGAAGATGCAGAAATTATATTTACAGCTTTTGGTTCTTTGGCAAGACATGTAAAATCTGTTTGCAACTATTACAGAAGTAAAGGCGTAAAAGCAGGTTTATTCAGACCAAAAACATTATATCCTTTTCCCTACAGAAAACTAAACGACTTGTCCAAGAAAGTTAAAATTTTTATTGATGTAGAAATGAATATGGGGCAAATGCTAAAAGATATAAGATTATCAATATTGTCAAATGCAAAAATATCTTTTATCGGAAAACCCGTCGGAAATTGGCTAAAAGAAGAGGAAATAATAAACGCAGCAGACAATATCATAAAGGAACATTATGCAAGTATATAGCACACCTAAAGCAATAAAAGAAAATTCAAACTTCACATTTTGTCCGGGATGTGACCACGGTCTTGCAATTAAAACAATAGCACACGTTATAGATGAGCTAAATATAAGAGAAAATACCATTGCTGTTGCATCTTCAGGGTGTTCAGTATTCTTATATAATTTCTTAGATGTTGACTGCATAGAATCCCCGCATGGCAGAGCATGTGCTGTCGCAACCGGAGTAAAAAGAGCTCATAAAGCCCAAGGTAATAATAAATTTGTATTCACGTATCAAGGGGATGGAGATTTTGCATCAATAGGACTGGCTGAATCAATGCACAGTGCCCTAAGAGGCGAAAATATCACTGCAATTTGCATAAACAACACTAATTACGGAATGACAGGAGGTCAACTGGGGCCTACTACCGCCATGGGGCAAATCACAACTACGAGCCAAAACGGAAGGAACAGGGAATATCATGGCTTTCCCATAAAAACAGCAGAGCAAATAGCTCAATGTGAAGGAACCTGTTTTAGTGCAAGAGTCGCATTATATGATATAAAAAATATAATAAACACTAAAAATACTATAAAAAAAGCATTTGAATACCAAAATCAAAATCTAGGCTTTAGTTTTGTTGAAATTTTATCAAGCTGTCCAACAAATTGGAAGCTATCACCCAAAGAATCACACGAAAAAATTAAAACCGAACTTTCGCAAATTTTTCCGCTGGGTGTATTAAAGGACGTTAAAAATGATTAGAAACTTTATTATTTCAGGCTCAGGAGGCCAAGGAATTCTATCAATAGGAACAATACTTGCAAATATATTTATGTTAAACAATAAATATGTAAATTTTTGCCCTTGTTATGGAGCCGAAATGAGAGGTGGTGCAGTAAACTGCGAAATAAATGCGTCTGATAGTGAACTTTTAACTCTACAAAACAGCGAAGTCGATGTAGTGGTTGCACTTAATCAAACATCATTTGATAAATTTATATCGAAAGTCAAAAAAAACGGAACAATTATAGTTAATTCTTCTCTTGCAAAAATAAATAAAACCAGAGACGATATAAAATATATATTTGCTCCAATGACTCAAGAAGCGGTGAAACTGGGCAACATAAAAATTGCAAATTCAATTGCACTCGGCATAATTTCAAAAATTACGGATAATTTTTCCATTGAAAAAGTTAAAAAAGCCTACGAAAAAATTTTAAAAAATAAAACAGAATTAATAGAAAAAAATATTGAGGCTTATTTAACAGGATACAATTTTTTGCAGGAAAGGTAATAAAATGACAATTAATACAAAAATAATCACACTTGATTTCGAGGTCGCAAAAAATGTAATTACAAATAATGATTTAACAAAAATACTTGACACATCAGACGAGTGGATTACAACAAGAACAGGTATAAAAGAAAGACGTGTAATAGACGGAGACGATACTTCCACAACTCTTGGAATAAAAGCAGCTAAAAAAACCCTAAAAAGAGCAGAAAAAAGAAATGTTAAAGTTGATGACATTGACTTAATAATAGCGGCAGCCTCAGCACCGGAAGATGTGTATCCATCTGTATCTTGCTTAATTCAAGCTGCAATAGGAGCAAAAAAAGCTGCTTGTTTTGATATAAAAGCGGCTTGCTCAGGCTTTATATATGCAATGGAAACAGCAAGAGCCTTTATAAAGTCAGGATTATATAAGAATATTTTAATTGTTGCAACAGATGCCACGACAAAATTTACAGACTGGACAGACAGATCAGTTTGCGTCCTCTTTGGCGACGGAGCCGGAGCCATGATAATCAGTGCAACAGAAAATGAACAAGATGACATTATTGGAATAAACCTTATATCAGACGGGGACTGCGGTGATTATATAACCCTAAAAACTCAAGGTAAAAATTGCCCCTTATTAAATGAAATGACAGATCACGTTAAGCCCTTTATTGAAATGAAAGGAAAGGATGTTTATAAATTTGTAATGCACACAATTCCACCAAAACTTGAAGAATTACTGGAAACAACAAAAACTGACGTAAAAGATATTGATTATTTTATTCCTCATCAATCAAATCAAAGAATGATAGATGCACTAGCAGACAGACTTACAATAGATAATTCAAAAGTTATTTCTAATATAGAATATTACGGCAACATGTCCGCAGCTTCCATACCGGTTGCAATCAGGGAATCTATTGACAACGGAAAAATTAAATTGCCTGCAAAAGTTATGCTTAGTGCATTTGGAGCCGGTATGACAGGAGCTAATGCAATTATAACACTAGATAAAGAAGTATAGGAAATAATATATAACAAAGGAGAGAACAAAAAGTATGAAAAGACGAGTTGTAGTAACCGGCATGGGGTGCGTATCGCCTTTCGGAGTAGGAGTTGAAACTCTTTGGAATAATTTAAAAAAAGGTGAAAGCGGTATAAGGTATCTTAATCTTGACCCCGAAAAACATCTTGTACATATTGGCGGACAAGTTCCGGAATTTGATTGCTCAAAATACGTTGATCCAAAAGATGCAAGAAGAATGGATAAATTCATTTTATGTTCCGTTGTGGCTGCAACAGAAGCAATAGAAGATTCAAAACTGGATCTTGAAAAAGAAGACTTAACAAGAATAGGAGTAATTGCAGGCTCAGCAGCAGGCGGACTTGAAACTATACAAAAAAACCATGAGATAATGCAGACAAGAGGATATCACAAATGCTCTCCATTTATGGTACCAATGATGATTACAAATATGGCTGCCGGAAAAATCTCAATTAAATATGGTCTTAGAGGAATGTCAAAATCAGTTGTAACGGCTTGTGCTACAGGGGCTCATTCAATCGGAGATGCAGCGAGAGCAATTCAATGTGCAGACGCGGATGTTATGGTTGCAGGAGGAGCAGAAGCAGGTATATGCGATATGGGAATAGGTGCATTCACGTCTGCAAAAACTTTATCAAAAGCAAATGAAGACCCCAAAAAAGCCTCCAGACCTTATGATATAAAAAGAGACGGTTTTATAATGTCAGAAGGTGCAGGAATATTGGTTTTAGAAGAAAAAGAACATGCAATTAAGCGTGGTGCAAAAATATATGCGGAACTGGTAGGTTATGGACAATCGTCAGACGCTTATGATATGGTAGCCCCTGATCCCGAGGGAAATGGTGCAATTTTAGCCATGAATCTTGCTTTAAAGGATGCAAATTTAAAACCAGAAGATATAGATTACATAAATGCTCACGGAACATCAACACATGTCGGAGATATAGCAGAATCAAAAGCCATTGCAAAAGTATTTGGGGATAAAACTCAAAACAAAAAGCTTTTAGTTTCCTCAACAAAATCAATGACAGGACACATGCTGGGCGGTGCGGGGTCTGTAGAAGCAATAATATCAATAAAAGCTATGCAAGAAGGTATAGTACCGCCAACAATTAATCTGGATGAACAAGACCCCGAAGTTGCTAATCTTGATTATGTAGCACATAAAGCAAGACAAAAAGAAGTAAATACGGTACTTTCAAACTCATTTGGATTTGGCGGATGTAATGCAGTTCTTGTATTTAAAAAATAAACCAAGAAACTAAAGCAAACTAAAAAGACCTCAAATTTTGAGGTCTTTTTTAAAAAAATTATATACCCAATTTAACAAATAAACTAACCAAAATATTCCTTAAAACAGACAAACAAAAAAATGCAATAATTGGAGAAATATCAATCATTCCAATAGGAGGAATAAGCCTTCTAAAAGGAGCTAAAAATATCTCACTAAATGCCCTCATAGACCGAAAAGGTTCATTATACCAATTTATCTTTGGAAACCAAGACAACAAAATTGTTATAAATAATATTAAAAAAATTAAATCAAAAACTCTTGCAACCGCAACCGCTAAACCCATAGTCTCACCTTACCATTTTGCTTGATTATCACAATTACAAGTTTTTTTATCATCCGTCAATTCAACAATTTTAAATAACAATTTTTGCAACTTCAGAATATTATCACTAAACACCTTCATAACCGCTTCATGAGAAACAGGAGCACAATCGGCAACAAGTCCGGCATCATAATCAGTTATCAAAGAAATATTCAAAGGACACATATTTAATTCCTTTACAAGATGAGCTTCAGGATATTGAGTCATATTAATAACCTGCCAACCTTGCTTACTAAAAAAAGCACTTTCAGCTTTTGTGCTAAACCTTGGACCTTGAACAACAACAACCGTTCCTGTTTTATGAATGGAAAAACCTAATTCCAATGCACTTTTGATTGCTATCTCTCTCAACTGAGGACAATATGGTTCAGCGGCAGAAATGTGTTGTATATCATTTTTTTCAAAAAAGGTATCTTCTCTGCCATTAGTCCAATTAACATATTGATCACAAAAAACGATATCACCCGGCTTTACCTCTCTTTGCAGAGAACCAGCAGCACAAGGTGAAATTACTCTCTTGCAACCAATTTCCTTCATTGCCCATACATTAGCTCTATAATTTACCTTATGAGGAGCAATGGAATGATCTCTGCCATGGCGGGGCATAAAAGCCACTTTTTTATTTGCGATTGTTCCAAGCATAATAGCATCTGAAGTCTTACCGTAGGGAGTTTCTATATAAACTTCTTCAATATCATCTAAAAATTTATAAAAACCCGAACCGCCAAAAATACCTATACTTGCCAAATTTTTCATTCTATTTTTATCCCAAATCTAAAACTGGGCTATTATTATATCAAACCCATAAGCTTCAAATCTTTTGCAATTTTTGAATCAAACATGCTGGCATACGCCAAGTCATAACTAACTTCACCGGTATATCTGTGCGAATAATTCTTCTGGCTTAAATAACCATTACTTTCAAATCTTGTCTGTACATTTTTGGAATTGTTTGCTCCCGAATTATAATTGTATGCAATTGGAACTATTCGCATTAATACCTCTAAAATTTATATTTTCACTGTGAAACTATAATAACATAATATAGCTTTCAAGGCAATAAATAATTAGGCTAAGAAAGAATAAATCTTTGGTTTAATTTTATTAATGCAAACGCAATTGAAGAACAAACCGCAAGATTTAATGACTCAACATTATTATCCATAAATAAAGTCAACTTATCGTCACTAAGATTAATAATGCTATCACTTAAACCAAATGCTTCTGAACCAAAAGCTATAATAAAATTATCTGGAAATTTATATTGAACAAAGTCGTTTTTAGAATTAACAACAGTAGAAATTAAAGTATGATTTTTTTTAAGTTCATTAACAAATTTAATATCGGCTGTAATGACCGGAATTTTAAACATATTCTGCGCCGCAGCCCTGATTGTTTTCGGATTATAAATATCAACGCAATCATTAACAAGAACTATTCCATCCATAGAAAACGCATTAGCAGAACGAATAATCGTACCTAAATTTCCTGCATCTCTAATTCCTTCTAATAAAACTATTTTCTTTAACGTTTTAAAATTACTAAAATCTATCTCTGGTTCTTTTATAATACCTGCCATAGAACAGGGGGTTACAACGGAAGAAATCTTTTCCAATATCTTATCGTTTACGTAGATAATTTCTTTTGCTTTAATTTTACCCAAATAAGAGTTATTCTTCTTTAAAAAAATATATTCAAACTCAATACCATCATCAATTAACCCCGCCATAGTTTTATCGCCGTCAACAAAAATTAATTTCTGAGTTTTTCTGTACTTTGTATTTTGAAGCTTAACCGCAAATTTAACTACATCATTCTGAACACTAGTAATTTCAAGTTCTTTCATATTACATTCCAATTTGCCATTTTTTTATAAATTCTTTTTCAATATTTTCCAAAAGTTCATAATCAATTAAAAGCTCCTCAAAAGGAAATTTTGACAAAGAATATTTTTTATAGTTTATATCGGAGTATACACAATTTTCAATCCTCGCCCCAAATTGCAAGCCGTCTTTGGTTTTACCGTATAGACCCGGTTCTATAGAATGTACTTGATAAGGCATAATTATATCTTTACTATTTAACGAAAGACACGGAGGATTTTGATGAACAGAAGTTCCAATGCCATGCCCTAATCCATGATCAAAATAGAATCCATCTTTATTACATTCTGATAAGATTTTTCTTGCCATATTATCAAGTTTTTTGGAATCCGTCTCGTTTGACATATAACATCTGATAAATGCTTTCAAAACGTATGTATATATTTTCTTGTATAATTGGGAAGGATTTTTACCGAAATAAAAAGTACGGGTTATATCCGTCGCATACCCGTTAGACCAATAACCACCGCAATCTAAAAGAATAATACTTTCATCATTTAAAATTTTATTTTTATCATAAGATGAATAATGAATTGACGCAGTATTTTCATTCAAAGACAATATTGTTTTAAAGGAAGTTGAAATTGCACCTGTTTTCAATAACTCCTCTTCAAAAATTTTAACCAAGTCACACTCGCTTAATCCTATTCTTAATTTATTTTTAAAACTTAAAATTGCAGTGTCTAATTTTTTATAACATTTTTTTAAATAATCAATCTCGGACTTTAATTTAACCGAAGAAATTAAAGACAAACAAGATTTTTTATCTTCCTTTGGTTTTTTTATTGATAAAAAATTATCCAAAGTAATATCCTGATATCTAAACTCGATTTCATCATCAATAGAATTAATAAAATTCTTAAAAGCACTAAGCTTCATATATTTTAAATTTTCAATTTTATCAGCATACGAAGGATTATCCAAAAAAAGAACGTAATTTGAATTTTTTAAATCAAGATACAAAATAGAACGAAAAGTTGAAGAGTTCATAGTTTGAAAACTTCTTAAATTAGTAAGCCAACAAATATCATCAAGATTAAAAATAACAATTTTACATTTTTTAGGATATAACTTTTTTAATTTGTTCATTTTAGAAGAAAAATCGTTTTTGTAAACTTTTTTATCTGCTAAAAATACAGGGGCTTTTTTTATTAAATCATAATTTTTAATATACTTTTCTGGAATTTTATAAGTTCTTAAATCAAAATACTTATCGAACATTAGATAATCCGAAAGCTTAACATCAATGGGAATATGCAAAATAGAATTTTGTGGATAATTTTTTTTAAATGCTTCAAAAAAGGTTTCCCCAAGGGGCATCTTATATATTTCTATATCCTGAAAAACTTGTTTCTCAACCAAAATATGATATCTTGAATCAACAAAAATCTTTATCTTGCCTGTTTTATCCATTATAGCTTCGCCGCAACTTCCTGAAAAATTCGTCAAAATATTTAACGGCGAACCCTTAAAGGGTGTGTTAAAATATGAGTCAACAGATTTTAAAAGTAAAAATTCACCCTCTTTTAAAATATCCGAATATATTTTTATTTGACTGTTTGTTTTTATACTCTTCATCTCCATCCGACTGTTTAAAACGCAGCACTTACCACAATTTCTCTAATCCTTGGTTTATTATCAAAATCAATTAAAACTATTTGTTGCCAATTACCAAGCTCCAACTTACCCTCACATACAGGGACACTAATTGAATTACCGAGCAAAGTTGCCCTAAGATGAGAATACCCGTTTCCGTCATGCCACTTTTTATCATGCTCATAAACCCTATTAACAGGTACAATATTGTTTAAAACCTCAGGCAAATCAACCACAAGTCCTGGTTCATATTCAAGCGTAATCACCGATGCCGTAGAAGCAACAACAAATACATTAACAATTCCGTTAACTATATCAAAACCGGACACAATCCCTTGTACTTTGGACGAAATATCAATTATATCATCAAAACCTTTTGTTGAGATTGTAAACTTTTCAATTTTTATACTCATTCTTTTATTATACACTTCAATACTACATAAACAAGGGAGCTAAAGTTATAGCCAAAATAGCTAAAAAATTCATTAAATTTTTTAATACAGGAATAAATAATTCTCTTATAGAATCAAATACTTCATCGTTTTGAACTAAAATTGCATATTCATCAGACAAATTTGAATTTTCATACTCTTGTCTTAAATATTTTTTCGCATTTCTTACAACAACGGAAGAATTGCTCGCAAAAAACAACAAGCAGGAAGATACTAAAATAGCACCCAAAATCAATCCACCAACTGCTTCTGATTTCAAATAAAATGCAATTAACAAAAATATAATAAAAATTACAAAAGCATAAAAAATGGCTTGAATAGTTGAATTCTTAGATGCAATGCCGACACACTGCTCATAATCTGGTCTCATTTCAAAACGTAAAATTTGAGGAAAATTTCTAAATTGCCTTTTTGCCTCTACAACGAGCCTTTTTGAAGTTTTATTCAATCCGCTCAAAACAAAAGCAATATATAAAAATGGCAAGGAAGCACCAATAAAAAGAGAGGCTAAAACATAAGGATTTAATATATCAATCATCTCCAATTCAGCTACAAAAGTATATGCTATAAGAAGAAGTACAGAAGACAATATTGAAGCAGCATTAAAAAAATTTTTGCCAAATGTCGCACAATTAATTGCTACCTCACCTATATAATTTGCCTGTTTAGTATCCTTCACTTCAAAATCATTATTTTCATAATATTTAAGAATTTGATTTGAAGAACTTAAAACAACAGAATAAGTATTAGCACAAAGAATTACACCCATCACAGAAATCATCGAAAGAACCGATAAGCTAATTCCATATATTCCAAACAACGGAGATTCTATGCCACCAACAATAATAAATGACAAAACAATATTTAAGGCAATTGACAAAATAGGTGCAAAAACACTCATAAACCCTTCCCTTAAAGACTGCAAAAAAGTCGGCAAAAAACCCGAAATTGCAATATTTGCAACATTGCGAACGGGCTTCAAATTTGAAGAAATATAATTTGCATTTATAAAACAAATCAAAATAGAACAAAATGAACCGAGTATAACCGAATAAATTAAAGAAATACCGTCAGGAATCCATAATTTAATACAATAAAAAGATAATGCACAAAGTAAAATCACTGATTTTACAACAGAAGAATAAATAATTCTTGCTTGACTTTTTGATTTACTTATTTTCAACAGCAATATAACAAAAATTGATGCAAAAACCCCGCTTGCACATATTATTATAGGTAAAAAGCAACCCATCAAATTATACGCAAAAGCACCAATTGTCATAGAAGCAATCAAAACAGAACAAAAAATCAATAACATATCTGACACAACGGAATTAACACCAAAAATCATTCTTGAAACCCCTTCTAACAATATAAGAGGTGAACGTTTATCGGCTAAATCTATATCTGCAATATAGTTTGAAACAATTCCCGAAGCACAAGAAGAAGATCTTTTAATAATTGCCGAAGAAACAGTACTAAACATACAAGGAACACAAGCACCCAATAAAAAACCGTTTATAATTTGATAATCTTTAAACAAATGAAACAATATAACAATAACACTTAAACAAATTCCAACACTCATCATAGTGGAAACAACGCCCGAATTGAATGCCAATCTTGAAGCACAATTACTTGATTCATCTATTGCTTTCACAACACGAACTTCAGTTCTTGAACATATAAATAATGAAACATAATGTGACACAAAAAAAGTCAAAGCACCAGAAATAAAAGATATTAGATAAGGAATGCTCATTTTTTTAACAATAAAATAAGACGTAAAAATCAACAAAATTAAAAAAATTTTAAACTGCTGTTTTAAAAAAATTAAAGCCCCTCGATGAAAATAATCGACTATTTTTTGAACAGAAGAATCTTTATAACAATATAAAATATTTTCCAAAATTTTAACCGAAGCCAATAAAATACTCACTGCACCTGCAAAAAGACCAACCCATTTAGACTTTGTTGAAGTAATATCAACAAAGTAAACAAGATAACCTTGATAAAGAGCAATTATCAAAAAAAGCCAAACAAAAAAATTCCAAAATATTAATCTCTTTTTAATTCTATTTCTATCCATACAACTCTTAAACCGTATGTTACAAAAGTATTATATTAGAAAAAAATATTTTAATAAATAAAATATCTGCTTTTTATTAAGTTTAACTTTTTTTCATCCAATAGTACAGTTATAGCTGCATTTATACAATTTAACAAATCTTTAGAATGTTCGTCTTTTCTTATTGCTACAGCATAATACTCTCTTGAATACGCTCTATTAACAATTTTAAACCTGCCGTCATTATATCCAGCAAGAATACAGTCATCACCTAAAATTGCGTCAACTTGCGAATTTAACAAAAGATTATACGCTTCATTATAAGTCCTTGCTCCGATTAAACGTGCATTTGGAGCAATTAAACGAGATATTTTCTCGCCGGTAGTTCCCATAACCACTGCCAATCTGCCATTCTTATTAAAATATTGCAAATGCGAAATTTTTGATGTTTTCCTTACCATAATTTTTTGGTTTGCTACAAAATAAGGAATAGAAAAGCTCATTACAAGTTTTCTCTTTTCATTTATACTCATTGTCGCAACAAGAATATCAACTTCTTTTGAATTTAATTTTTGAATACGATTTTGAGCATTCACCTTAACAAACTTAATATTTGCAGGAGAATCATTTTTAAAAATATAATTTGCAATATTGTGTGCTATTTCTATATCAATTCCGACTAATTTACCATCCTTATAATATCCAAACGGCGGAGAATCACTTTTAACACCGACTATCAAGTAACCTCTTTTTTTTATAGCATCCATATCGCTCAATTCTGTTTTATTCTTTAAAAAAGAACAGCCTGCCAGCACAATAACAAATAAAAAAATTATTAATAAAGATATGTACTTTTTCATAAAAATATTCTATCATAAATTTTATGAAAGAAATTATAACAAACCTAATTTTTTGCACGCTTGGTGCTTTTTTAGCAGCATTTGCACTTGAATGTTTTTTAGTGCCAAATCAAATAATTGATGGTGGAATTGTTGGTATATCAATTATGGCAAGTTACATAACAAAAATAAACCTTGGTATATTTCTGATTATTTTAAATATACCTTTTGTTCTTCTTGCATTAAATGAATTTGGGAAAAAATTCATATTTACCGCACTATATAGTGTTATAGCATTGGCCGGGTTTGTTAATTTTTACCATAATATACCAAAAGTTACAGATGATTTACTTTTATCGGCTCTTTTTGGCGGCGGAATTCTGGGAGTTGGAGTCGGCATTGTTTTAAAAAATAATGCTTGTATGGATGGAACTGAAATTCTGGCTATGAAAATTTCAAAAAAATATCCGTATTCGGTTGGCGAAATAATAATGTTTATAAATATATTTATATTCATAAGTGCAGGTTTCTTATACGGTTGGGAACAGGCAATGTACTCAACTTTAACTTATCTCATTGCTTATAGGGCAATAGACAGTATTGTACAAGGTTTAAGTGAAGAAAAATCAATAAGAATTATATCTGACAAGGGTCGAGAATTAGGTCAGGCGATAATCGAAAATTTAAATAAAACCGTAACATATATCGATGCACAGGGCGGATACAGCAAAGCCAAAAAAACGATGGTATACTGTGTAGTTCCAAGAATTGAACTGTACAAATTAAAAGAACTTGTCTTGTCAATTGATAAAGATGCTTTTTTATCAACGGAAAATGTCCATGAAGTTTTCGGAAAAAGATATAAAAAGAAATAATTAATTTATAAAATTAACAATATCATTTATGCTTTCAGGGTTAACTTTTAAAAGCTGATTTCCTGGCCCGCCCAAAGGATATGTTTTAATTATCGGTTTTGTTTTTGTATAGAAATTAAACAAAATCTTATCCGACTTTGAAAGTAAAACCAAAAACTTAGTATCTGAATAATTTGCAACTTTATAAGGAATATATAGACCCTTAAAGTTTAACATTGGAGAAATCATAACGAACTTTACAGGCTCTTTTTTCATCAATTTTCCTGCCAAAATCCCTGTACTTGCACCAATGTCAGCACCAACTATAATTACATCATCACAATTAATATAAGGATAATTAGCTTTTATATAACTCACTGATTGAATCACATCATCGGGAAGTTTTCTCCAATCATTTTGCGTGAATTTATATCTGGACTTCAATTTTAAACTTTCATTATAAACCGACCGTCCATGTCCTCTTAAATCCATTGCCAATACATTAAAATCTTTTGCTCTCAATGCCAAAGCTAAATCTTTCCAAGCATAAGAATTCAAACCGAAAGAATGCAATAAAATTACAAGAGGCTTATCTGACTTATTTTGTGCAAAATAAATATCACCTGACAAAATAAACTTATCTTTTGTAACAAATTCAATCTTGTGTTTAATTGAAGGTTCTTTTTTCTTTTTCTTAGCAGCAAAAGCAGCACTAAAAGAAAAAAACAAAACAAAAACAATTAAAAAAGAAATTATTTTTTTCATAATAATAATTTTAACAAATAAGGCACATTTTTTATATTTTTACAAAAAATTACAACTTTTAGAGGAAATTAAAAAAAGTAACTAAAGTAAAAATTTATTTTTGACGAAAATATGAACATATCAAATTTTGATATAGAGCGAAGGCTCTTTATCAAAACCTCCTCCCCAAGTCTAGTAGCCGCCTTATGACGGCTTTTTTTTGTTTTTAAAAGTAACCTAATAATTCATCTATAATTTTTTTAGCATCTGCTACGATTTTATAGTCTGCATATTTAAATATTTCCGCTTTTTCATCAGAATTTATAGCTATAATCTTTTTAGAATTTTTCATTCCGACAACATGCTGAACAGCTCCCGAAATTCCAAAAGTTATATATAAATCCGGACTAACAGTTGAACCGGTTTGCCCGATTTGATATTCCTTAGAAACCAAATTCAAATCTACAACTTTTCTTGATGCACCGAATTTAGCATTGATTTTATCCGCTAATTTTTTTAATTTATCAAAATATTCAGGATTTTTACCCATATACAAGCCATACCCAGCAGCTAATATAATTTTTGAATTATCAAAATCAACATCGTTCTTTTCTTTTTCAAAAAAAGAACGTAACAATTTTACCCTAGTTTCATTTATCGGATATTTAAGATTATATTCAAAAAATCTATTCGATATATCATCTGACCCCAAAGTAAAATCAGCAACAAAGGTCTTTGGACGTACAGTTGCACACTGTGGATTCTTTTTAGATAAAATAGTTGCCATTAATTCAGAACCAAAAGTCGGACGAGTAGCAGCAAGCATAATGTTTTCATTTTTCTTAATTAGCTCCAATCCAGTGCAATCAGCAACAAGACCGACATCAAGCATAGTAGTGATTCTTGGAGCGAGAATTCTTCCATAAGGTGTTGCAGGAAATAAAATTATTTCACAAGGATTTGAAGAAAAATATTCCATAAACGAAAGTGAAAATACATTCTGAGAAAAAGTGTCCAAAGACTCATCCTTAATATGAACAAAGTAATCCAAACCCGCAAGAAAAGCTTTTCTTACAGAATCCATATCTATATTTTTACATAAAACAATTCCCACAACCTCAAAATCATTATTTTCACAATCAATTTCTTTTGCTGAAATTTTTAGTTGTCTGGCCTTAGTTATCAGCTCGTAAGAAACATCACTTAGAGTATTATTATTTAAATCTGATTCTAAGTATACCGCAATTTTACCCATTACTCATTAACCTTTAACATCAATTCAACAATTTGTTTCGAAATATTATCTTTAATTTCAACTGTATTTTTTGAAAACTCCGGCTTAAAAGCACGATAAACCATGGTAGGAGAACCCATTATTCCTATATCTTCTCTTTTTAAATCCAATTGACCCGCATTGACAACATTAACCAAAACATCCTGTGCCCTGATATAATCATCGATTTTCGGTTTATATGTCTCCTTTAAAGGTTTTTTTACAGCAATTAAACAAGGAGTAGAAACTTCAAACATATTAATAACATTATTTATCTTTTGAGAAACAATTGCAGCATTTTTATCTGCATTATGAATTTCAACAACATTTGTAACATCCGGAATATCAAGCATCTGAGCCAAACTAACCGGAGTTTGAGCAGTGTCTCCATCTGAAGCTATTTGTCCGGTTAAAACTATATCATAATCTTTAATAATCTTACTTATCGCACAAGCTAAAATTTTTGCAGTTGCATAAGTATCAGAACCCGAAAATAGTTTATCTGATAACAAAATCCCCTTGTCTGCACCTTTAGCAATAGCATATTTTACAACATCCATAGCCTGCATTGGACCCATTGAAAGTGCAGTAATAGTTACATCTTTGAATTGCTTTTTTATTTTTACCGCATAATCAATAGCCCACTCATCGTTTTGATTCAACCTTGAAAGCATATTGGTTCTATCCAGATTGTTATCTTTTGTCCACTTTATATCATCTACATCGGGTACTTGTTTTACACAAACAATAATATTCATAAATCAACTGCCTTTTACAACTTTATTCAATCCTTTTGGGTTATCCACGTTCTTTTTAAGTCTCAGTGCAATTTTTAAAGCCAATAATTGTACTAAAACTATCATATTTACGATTGTTGCAATTTTTGATTGTCCCTTATTAAATTTTACTAAAATATCACAATCATAATCCTCATAAACATCCGAAACAACAACTGATTTAGTTTTATATGTTTTTATTATTTTATTTAACAATGCTAATTCATTTTCAGAAGAATCGCTTGTAATAAAAGTTAAAAACGCATTTTCTTTATTTAATACAGCAAAGTGACCATGGATAAATTCTCCTAAAGGATATGCACAAGTAGTAATATAACTTGTTTCCTTAATTTTAAGTGCCGCTTCTAAACTTAATGCATAATTATATCCAAGACCTAAAATAGAAACGGATTTTTTCTTTGATAAAAATTTTGCAGCTAAATCAATATTGTCAATATCTTTTATAAAAGTTTCCAAATTGCTCCTCATTGCGTAAATATTTTTTGTTTCTTCGGAAATTTCAATATGCTTATTTTGAGCAATTTTAAGTGCAATCAACCATAGCATTACTACCGTTGCACTATATGTTTTTGTGGCAGCTATCGCTTTTTCTCTGCCTGCGTTTATATCAAACCTGAAATCAGCATTTTTATACATTGTTGATTCCAAATTATTTGTGATACACAAAACTTTTGCACCTGATTCTTTTATTTTATTCATGGCAAACACTGTATCAATACTTTCGCCTGATTGACTTATTAAAACATAAAGCGTATCTTTATCAAAATTTAAAAAAGAACTACTTGCAACTTCACTTGCATAATTGACAGAAGTCTCAACACTAGCTATCTGTTCAAAAAAACATTTTCCAAAAACTCCGGCATTATAAGATGAACCGGCAGCAATAATAGAAATTCTCTTTATTGCAATTGGAATATCCATCAAAACACAATAATTTACAACATATTTCTTTATTAAATCCTCAATTATCTGACCTTGAGAATAAATTTCCGCTTCCATCACATAACTCATATTCATATTATAATGTAAAAATGATAAATTGTGTCTATATTCATATACCTTTTTGTGAAAAAAAATGTCATTACTGCTCATTTTGTTCTTTTTCGATACTTTCATACAAAGAAAAATATCTTAACGCTTTAATTGAAGAAATTAAATTTCATTACAGAAACGAAACATTAGATACTTTATATATTGGCGGCGGCACTCCGTCATTGCTTAACGAAAATGAAATTGAAAAAATATTAAATTGCTTTAACATTAACAAAAAAACTGAAATAACAATTGAGGCAAATCCAAACAGTATAAACTTTAAAAAATTAAAAAACTGTAAAAATCTCGGAATTAACAGAATTAGCATGGGGGTTCAATCCTTTGACGATAAAATTTTGAAAAAAATAGGCAGATTACATAATAAAAAGGATATTTATAATGTTATAAAATGGATAAACAAAGCTGATATTGAAAATTTCAACATAGACTTAATGTATGGCCTGCCTGATCAAACCATTGAAAACTGGCAAGAAACAATAGATGAAGCTATAAAATTAAACCCTAAACACATTTCGACCTATGGATTAAAAATTGAAAAAGGAACATATTTCGAAAAAAATAAACCTAAAAATTTGCCCGATGAAACAACTCAAGCTGAAATGTATTTAGTTCTAACCGAAAAATTAAAAAATTACAATCATTACGAATTTTCAAACTTTGCAAAATCAGAAGAATATTTTTCAAAACATAATCTCGCATATTGGACAAGAAAGAACTACTACGGTTTTGGTTTAAGTGCTTCCGGATTTGTGAATAACAAAAGATATACAAACACCTTTAATATAAAAGAATACTTAAAAAATCCCATAAATAAAGAATATGAACAATTAACAAAAGAAAACGAAATAGAAGAGGAAATATTCTTAGGATTAAGATTGGAGAAAGGGATAGATTTTAATATAATCAATCAAAAATATAATATCGATATATATAAAAAATACGAAAAACAATTCAAAAAATTCATCAACGAAAGGCTGATGAAAAAAACCAACAACGGAATTAAATTAACTTTAAGAGGAATACTTCTTTCAAACGAAATATTATGTGAATTTATAGAAATTTAAAACAATTTACAAAATTTAAAAAATTGCCCGATTTTTATATAAGGTTTAAAATTCTAATATGCAGACTACAAAAAATTATGAACTTAAAAGATGGTACGATGTAAAACCATACACCGACGAGGTTTTAAACATTTTAAGAGAACTTTCGCTTCAGTCTCACTATGATATCGCAAGAGAAGTTCTAAAGGTAATCAATGTTATTAAATCAAATTCAAGAGAAATGGATGAACCGCCACTAAGTCTCGGAGTCGAGAGAGTCGTAGGTCTGTTTTCACAAAGCTACAACCGAAGGTGGTACGATAAAAATTTACCAATAAACAGAGTTTTTAAAAGTGCTTCTTGTTTACAGGATGAAGATTTCCAAAATATAATGCAAGGTATGTTTACAAGTTTAAAAGAAGAAAATGAACAATAACACTGAAAAAATAGTCAAAGACATGCAAGAAGTAATTTATCAAATGAAGCTGGACGATATAGAAGAAAATCCTGAAAGCGAGTTTGAAATGTTTAACTGTAGTGCTTGTGCCAAAACTCAACCTCTGGCCGGTTCAATTCAATACTCAAAATACAGGCTATGTAACAACTGTGTTCTTTTATATGAACTTGCTCTAAAACTAAATAAAGTTAAAAATATAGAAGAATATATGGAAAAAACAGAAGATTCACGTCTTGAAGAAATATGCGAATTTATAAAAAAAGACAGTCAAAAAGAAAATAATTAACCATGAAGAAAGTTATAATATTAGGCTCAACAGGCTCAATCGGAACTCAGACACTGGAAGTAATAGAAAAATTACAAGATTACAAAGTATATGCACTATCTTGCGGCAGAAATATTGAACTTATTAAAAAACAAATAGAAAAATTTTCTCCAAAATTTGTCTGCCTGCAAAACTCAGATGACGCTAAGAATTTATCCGAGATTTATTCTAATGTAAAATTTTCATCCGGAGAAAAGGGGCTTTTGGAGCTAATTGACAATGAATATGATATTTTAGTTGTAGCAACAAGCGGAATAGTAAGCGTAAAAACCGTTATTAAAGCAATAGAAAACAAAAAAACAATAGCTCTTGCCAACAAAGAAACCCTTGTTATGGCAGGTGATATTGTAATGAAAAAAGCAAAAGAATATCAAACACCAATAATTCCGATTGATTCCGAACACTCTGCCATATTACAATGTTTGAATAAACCAAATAATCCTTACGTCAAAAGACTTTGGATAACCGCTTCAGGTGGGCCTTTCCTGTATAATACAAGAGAAGAAATGGAAAAATTTTCTGCAAAAGATGCTCTGAATCACCCAAAATGGAACATGGGTAAAAAAATAACCGTGGATTGTGCCACTTTGGTAAATAAAGGACTGGAAGTAATTGAAGCACATCATCTGTATAATTTCAATTATGACGACATAAAAGTTGTCATTCATCCTGAAAGTCTTGTGCATTCGTTTGTTGAGTTTCAAGACGGCTCTTTCTTGGCTCAAATGGGAGTTCCATCTATGCACATTCCTATTCAATATGCCCTTACCTATCCAGAAAGAAAAAAAGGTATAAAAACCAACAGTTTTTGCCCTTGGGGCAAAAAACTAAATTTTTTCGAACCCGATTTTAAAAAATTTCCTTTATTAAAATTAACCATAGAATGTGGCAAACAAGGCGGTCTCATGCCTGCAATTTTAAACGCCGCAAATGAAATTGCAGTATATAAATTTTTAGAAGGCAAAATAAATTTTCTTGATATAGAAAAAATTGTATTTAAAGAAATTGAAAATGCAAAAAATATAATCAATCCAACAATCGAAGAAATTTTTGAAAAAGATAAAAAGATTCGCCTTAAACTTTCTCAATTATAATTTTTAAACCTGTTCAGATTCGTCAAAAACCTGCACTCCAAACTTCGCTCTAAACAAATGCCTTACTGTTTCTGACTGAATTTCAGCCATTAAAGCATTAAAAAGATTATAAGCTTCTTTTTTATATTCAATTAAAGGATCTTTCTGACCATAAGCAACTAACCCGATTGAATCTTTTAACATATCAATATTTCCCAAATGATCAATCCATTTAGCATCAACAACTTGCAACAATATATCTCTTTCTATATTTCTTACAATATTATCATCTCTAAACGGCTCTTGGCGAACAAAATCGTTTCCGTAATATTTTTCCATAACCGTATTAAAATTATCAATTGTATCTATCTCAAATTGCTTATAGCATTCGGTTGCCATATCTTTTAACTTTGAACTTATCTCATAAGCTCTTAAATCTTTAATATCATCAACCTTAATTTTATCTTTAAGCTGAGGAAAAACGCTCACAAACTCTTTTATAAACATAACTAAATCATCATATATATATTCCTGAGGAGACATATCTTTGCTGATATATTGAGACAGTATTCTATCCGTCTCCTTTAACATCATAAATTTAATATCATTCGAAAGATTTTCGCTTGCTAAAACTCTCCTTCTTTGATAATAAAATTTTTCACGTTGAATATTCATAACATCATCGTATTCTAAAACAGATTTTCTGACGTCAAAGTGGTAAGTTTCAACTTTCTTTTGAGCAGATTCAATCTGTCGAGTTATTAATACATTTTCAATAGCGGTGTCATCATCAACATTTAACATTGTCATCAATTTTGCAATTTTTTCACCGCCAAAAATTCTCATTAAATCATCTTCTAAAGATAAGAAAAATCTCGTTGAACCAGGATCACCCTGACGAGCAGCACGACCTCTTAATTGATTATCAATTCTTCTTGATTCATGACGTTCTGTACCAATGACGTGTAAGCCACCTAATTTAACAACTTCATCATGTTCTTTTTGTGTTATCTCTCTTGCTTTATTAAGTGCCTCATTTTTTAAATTCTCATAATCAGGGTTCTCCTTAGTAATTCCTTTTTTATCCAATTCCTCTTTTGCTAAGTATTCTGCATTACCGCCAAGTAATATATCCGTACCCCTGCCTGCCATATTGGTTGCAATAGTAACCGCACCAACTCTGCCCGCTTGAGCAATAATATATGCTTCCTTTTCATGATGTTTAGCATTTAATACATTATGTTTTATGCCCATTTTCTTTAATAAAGACGAAAGATATTCCGATTTCTCAATCGAAATTGTACCCACTAACGTAGGTCTTCCAAGTTTCTTCATTTGAGCTATTTCCTGAGCAACGTATTCATATTTCTTTTCTCTGGTTTTATAAATAACATCAGGATAATTTATTCTTATATCTTCCTTATTTGTAGGAATTTGAGTAACCTGAAGATTATATATCTTTCCAAATTCCGCTTCTTCCGTCATTGCAGTTCCCGTCATACCCGACAATTTAGGGTATAGCCTAAACAAATTTTGAAATGTAATTGAAGCCAGTGTTTGAGTTTCATCCTGAATTTTAACACCTTCTTTAGCTTCAATTGCCTGATGCAATCCTTCTGACCAACGTCTGCCTTCCATTATACGGCCGGTAAATTCATCAACAATCATAACCTGATTATCTTTAACAACATAATCAGTGTCTCTGATAAAAAGCTCCTTTGCTTTTAAAGCCTGTAAAAGATAGTGAGCGTACTGAGTTTTAACGTCAAATAATTCATCCACATTTAAAAGTTGCTCGGCCTTTATAACTCCTTCTTCAGTAAAAATAATATTTTTATTCTTTTCATCAACTTCATAATGAACATCTTTTTTAAGAACAGGAGCAATTTGAGCCATCATTTGATAAGTTTTAGCAGACTTTTCAAGACGACCTGAAATAATCAAAGGGGTTCTTGCCTCGTCAATTAAAATTGAATCAACTTCATCTATAATTGCATAATTATAAGGTCTTTGAACAAGAGCATCCAAATCGGTTGCCATGTTATCTCTTAAATAATCAAATCCAAACTCATTATTTGTTCCATAAGTAATATCACATCTATAGGCTTCTTTTTTACTTTCATAACTATTATATTCACCGCTTGATAAAATTACTCCAACAGTTAAACCTAAAAATTCATAAATTCGACCCATCCAATCCCTATCACGTTTTGCAAGATAATCATTAACTGTTACAACATGAACACCTTTTCCGGTTAAAGCGTTTAGATATGCAGGCAAAGTCGCAACCAAGGTTTTACCTTCACCTGTTCTCATTTCTGCAATATGGCCTTCATGAAGAAAAATACCTCCAATTAGCTGAACATCAAAATGCCTGAGATTTAAAACACGTTTTCCCGCTTCTCTGACCGTTGCAAATGCTTCGGGTAAAATCTCATCAAGAGCCTGCTTTTCTAAAATCCTATCTTGTTTAATATCAGAACTTGTCGGACGCTTAGATAAAATTTCTTTAAATTCTGCGGTTTTTGCTTTTAATTCTTCATCGGTCAGCTTTGAAAATTCCTCTTCAAATGCATTTATCCTATCCACGATAGGCATTATTTTATTAATCTTTCTTACATTCGGGTCTTTAAAAATTTTTAAAAGTATATCAACTATAACCATAAAATCCTCAAGTCTAAATATTATTTGCTTTTCAAATATTAGCACAAAAATAAAAAAACTGACAAATACGACAGTTGACTACTTTATAAATAAAAGAATGCTAAAAAAAAATTATTATAATATAATAGGTACATGTTAGGGTGTACAAGGAGTCGCAAAATGGGAATTCAAAAAATTACACAAAAAATCACATCAGCTTTTTCACAACTTTCATCAAGCAAAAGTGCAGCAAAAGCAAAAGAACTCGGAAGTCAAATTGCAGATGGCACAAATAAAGTTAAAAACTCACTTGAGGAAATGGCAACAGCGGGAAAAACAAAAGTCATGATTGCAAAAGCAAAAATAGCAGCAAGAAAAGCTCCGTCAGCTCCAGAAACAACTACTGCGAAATTGATTAAAGAATCATTAAAAAAAGGTGCAAAAGTACAGGAAGCACTGAACGGAGCAAAAGAGGTAATGGCTTCAACAAAAATGCAAGAAATCCCAAAATCCGCAGCCAAAAGTGCAGAAATATTCGGATTGGCAGGCAAATCAACAATAGAAAAAAAGCTTGAACTATTGGAAAAATTTAACAAACAATAATCATTTGACAAAATTTAATATAAAAACACAATAAAAACATGTCTTCTTCTAATGACATGTTTTTATTGTATAATTTATTTAACTGATATTTATACGAGGATTAAAAATGATAGAAGAAAAACAACTGAAAGATACTTTAAACCTTCCTTCAACGACACTTGCCATGAGAGCAAATGCCGCGATTAGAGAAATTGAAATTCAAAAATTCTGGGAAGAAAACAAGATTTATAACAAAATGCTTGAAAAAAATAAAGGTAATAAAAGTTTTATTTTACACGACGGCCCGCCATATTTAAGCTCCGATAAAATCCATATCGGAACGGCAATGAATAAAATTTTAAAAGATATTGTACTGAAATACAAAACCCAACAAGGTTTTTATACCCCATATATTCCAGGATACGACGCCCATGGGCTTCCTATAGAAAATGCTGTTGTTAAAAAAATAAAAGGTGGTAGAAGCTCACTTACTCCTCTCGAATTAAGACAAAAATGTCGTGAATTTGCAGCTGAAAACCTAAAAGGACAAGAGGCGAACTTTAGACGCTTGGGGGTATTGGGCGATTGGGAACATCCCTATATTACAATTGCTCCCGATTTTGAAGCAAGACAAATTGAACTTTTTTGGAATATGTATAAAAAAGGATACATTCAAAAAGGTTTAAAACCGGTATATTGGTGTGCAGATTGTGAAACTGCCCTCGCAGAAGCCGAGGTCGAATACGCAGACGTTACATCCGAATCAATATATGTTAAATTTGAAGTTCTGGAAAGCGAAAAGCTTTATAAAAAAGCAAATATTAAATCAAATAATAAATTATACTCAATAATTTGGACAACCACTCCCTGGACAATACCATCAAACCTTGGCATTTGTCTTAATTCAAGATTTAATTACACAATTTTTGAATACAATAATGAAAATTATTTCGTAGCATCAGACCTGTTTGAAAACTTCATAAAAGAAACAGAGTGGCAAAATATCAAAACATTAGGCGAGCTAAAAGGATCAGATTTCGAATATTTCAAAGCAAAGCACCCTCTATACGACAGAACATCTTTAATTATTCTTGGAGACCACGTAACACTTGACGCAGGAACAGGTGCAGTTCATACTGCCCCCGGTCATGGTCTTGAAGACTGGGAAGTGGGACAAAAATACGGGCTTGAAACATTTTCACCTTTTGATTCAAAAGGATGTTGGACGGATGAAGTGCCGGATTTAAAAGGAATTCCGTACTACAAAGGTGACAAGATAGTTATAGAAAGATTAAGAGATTGCAATGCCTTAATTAAATCCCAAAAAATAAGTCATTCTTACCCACATTGCTGGAGATGCAAAAATCCTGTTATGTATCGCTCAACACCGCAATGGTTTGTTAAAGTTTCAATGTTTAAAGATAATGCCCTTGAAAATATTAAAAAAGTCAACTGGTATCCAGCATCGGGCGAAAAAAGAATATCCAATATGGTAGAAAATCGCTCTGAATGGTGCATTTCAAGACAAAGAGCTTGGGGAGTTCCAATTCCTATTATATATTGTAAAAAATGCAAAAAAGCTATTATAAGTGAAGAAACTATCAAAATGATAGCCGATAAATTCAGAAAAGAATCTTCTGACGCTTGGGTAAAATATGAAGCAAAAGACTTTCTCCCTCAAAACTTCAAGTGTGAATGCGGTAGCGAAGAATTTATTAAAGAAAACGATATTATGGATGTATGGTTTGATTCCGGTTCATCTTGGAGTGCCGTTGTTGAAATGAGAAAAAACGAGTTTCAAACTGACGGAAGCAAAGTACTGCCGACTGATATGTATCTTGAAGGCTCCGATCAGCACAGAGGCTGGTTTCAATCATCACTATTAATCGCAAGTGCAACTGAAGGAATAGCTCCATACAAAAATGTATTAACTCATGGTTTTGTACTTGACGGAGAAGGCAGAAAAATGTCAAAGTCATTAGGCAATGTAGTCGCTCCGCAAGAAATTATAAAAGTCTACGGTACAGATGTTTTAAGATTATGGGCAGCAAGCGTTGATTATAGAAATGACGTTAAGATTGGCGACAATCTAATAAAGCAACTTGTTGAAGTATTTAAAAAAACAAGAAATACAATAAGATTTTTGCTTGGAAATTTATTTGATTTTGACCCCAAAAAAGACTACGTCGAATATAAAGACCTTGAAGAAATAGATAAATTTGCTTTATCAAAACTAGCAAAATTAATAAAAAATGTTGACAGCTCTTTTGAAACTTATGAATTTTATAAATACTTTCAGCATCTGCAAAACTTTGCAAGTGCGGATTTAAGCTCATTTTACCTTGATATAGTAAAAGACAGACTATACACAAAAGGCAAAAAATCTCTTTCAAGAAGAGCTTGCCAAAGTGTAATGTACGAAATATTACATGTTTTATTAAAAATTCTTGTACCGGTTATGCCTCATCAAGCAGAAGACGTATGGCTTAATATGAATGAAAACTTAAAAGACAGAGAAAGTGTGCTTCTCTGTGATTGGGCAAAAACTAAGCCCGAATGGGAAAATGAAGTCCTTGATGAAGAATTTTCAAAATTATTAAAAACAAGAGAAATTGTTTCAAAAGCTATTGAACCTCTGCGTTCAAATGAGCCTAAAACTATAGGCTCATCCCTGGAAGCAGATATCATAATTACTTCTAAAGACAATGAAAAAATGACGATATTAGAAAAATATTCTAAGCTGTTAGGCGATTTATATATCGTTTCTCATGTTTATACTGAAAATCAAGATGCGGAAATTTTAAATGAGTACGAATCTGATGACTACACAGTAAAAGTTATAAAAGCAAAGGGTAAAAAATGTGCTCGTTGCTGGAAATACAGAAACCTTAACGAAAACGGCATTTGTGAAGACTGCCAAAAAGCAATAGAAGAATAACATTATACAGGAGAAAATTATGGATTTAAAAGGTTCAAAAACAGAAGCAAATTTATGGGAAGCACTAAAAGGCGAATCGACAGCCAGAAACAAGTACACTTATTATGCTGCACAAGCAAAAAAAGATGGCTTTGTACAAATGTCAAGAATTTTTGAAGAAACCGCAAACAACGAAAAAGAACATGCAAAAATTTGGTTTAAACTGCTTCATGACGGAAAAATCCCATCTACGGAAGAAAACCTTAAAGATTGCATCGCAGGTGAAAATTATGAGCATGTTTCAATGTATCCTGAATTCGCTCGCGTTGCAAGAGAAGAAGGCTTTGATGAAATAGCAAGACTCTTTGAAGGAGTTGCAACCGTTGAAGCCCACCATGAAGAAAGATATCAAAAATTACTTGACAATCTAAACAACGATAAAGTGTTTAAAAGAGATGAAAAGCAACAATGGGAATGCGGAAATTGCGGTTTCAGATTAAATTCAACTACGGCACCTGAAATTTGCCCTGTTTGTGCTCATCCGAAAGCATATTTCTTTATACAAGAAAATAAATACTAATCAAAGGGAAGCAAATGCTTCCCTTTTAAAATCTAATTATTACAATGTCAAAAGGTATATATACATAATTTTTTATTATCATATTGTAAACATATTAAAAAACCCAGAAATCCTCAATATACTATGGTTGCACCAAAAGTTCAGTTACAATTTGATTTATAATTACAATATCTACTATATTTAAATTATGTCAATTAAAAATTTAAAAATAATATTAAGTATTTTAATACTGCTTTTAATATTAGTTTTTGGTATATTATACAAGTTTAAATGCGACAATAGTGCAAAAAGGCTCTACAGACAAGGTTTAAACTTTTATAACGAAAAAAACTACTCTGATGCCTACTATAATTTCAAACAAATTAAAAAATTTTCAAATTTATATGAACTTTCTCTATTAAAGCAATTTCAATGTGCAAACAATCTTCAGGACAAAAAAACCGCACATATAAAACTAATAGAACTTGCAAAAATAACAAAAGACAGAAATATACGTCCCTACGTTCTATATTATGAAGCTTTATTCTCGGAAGAACTAAAAACTAACACAAAAAATCAACTCTACCGAAAATTTAAATACATATACGAAAATTATCCGGAAAATGATTTTGCTATTGCAAGTGCATACAAAATTGCGGAAATTATAAAAAACAAAAATCAATCCCAAGCAAAAGAAAAATATATAGAATACTTAAAATATGCCCCAACAGGAAAGTTTGCCAAAAGTTCACTGGAAAATCTTTCTAAAAATAAAACATTTCTGACACAAAAAGATTATGAAATAATTGCATTATCACACCAACTGAATAATGATTTTGAAAATTCACTAAAAATGTACAACTATACAAATTTTGACAACAATTGGTACAACATTTCGAAATGCTACAAAGGACTAAAAGATTACAAAGCAGAAAAAAATACCATACTAAAAGGATTGCAACTAAAAACAACAAATACGGACGAAAAAAATATAAACAGTGCAATTGACAGATTAGTAGCATTAACTGGAGCAGACAAAGTTTCTCTTTTACAAGAACTATACACAAACCTTAAAAAGTCAAGTTCATTTGCAACAATAACATACAAACTTGCAGAAAACTCAAGTTCAATCAGGGCTATAAAACTCTATGAACTTGTTATGGATGAATATCCAAATTCAATTTGGGCCTCAAATTCTCTTTGGGAAGTTTTTTGGTATAACTATAAATTATCAAGGTACAAAGTATGCGAATCATTAGCTAAAAAACATTCGCTTCTATACTCAAACACACAGGATGCACCGAGAATAGCCTATTGGTACGGAAAGGTTCTTCTAAAAGAAAAGAAAAATCAACAAGCAAAAGAAGTATTTTACAATATAATTAATAACTATCCTTTAAGCTACTATTCATTTTTATCTGCCAGACAATTAAAAATGTCCAAGGCAAAAAAAATGATTGTTAAAAAACCAATAACAAGCTATAACATAAATTCAATTAACAAAAAATTATTTAAAGATAAATTATTATTAAAGTTAGCTGATTACAACGACTTTAGCACTATTGACGAACTAAAAATTCAAGATGAATATATAAAATCATGGGTTTTAAATAAAGAAGAAATATACCCAAAATCAATCACTACTACAAGAAATGAATTAAATAAAAGACTAAATCAAGCAAATAATGATGTTTCAGAAGATATCATTATAAAATCAAACAAAAATGAAAATAAAATAAAATTTTCGGATTTTGAGCTTAAATTGATGTATCCGATATTATACGAAGATAAAATAAATGAATTAGCAAAATATTACAAACAAAGCCCATATTTATTTTTAAGTTTAATTAGAGAAGAAAGTCATTTTGACAAAAGTGCAAAAAGCTCGGCAGGTGCCATAGGTCTAACTCAACTAATGAAAGGTACTGCAAATTTTATTGAAAAGAGAACCGTTACCGAAGAAGACTTGTTAAATCCGGAAGAAAATATAAGAATAGGTCTAAAATATTATTCATATCTAACAGATTATTTTAATAAAAACGAATTTCTTGCAATTCTTGCATATAATGCCGGCCCCGGAAATATTGAAAAATGGATGAATAATCCATTAATATCATCAGAAGAAATAGATATTTTTGTGGAAAATGTCCCATATTTAGAAACAAAAAATTATATTAAAAAAATACTTTCATCATACTGGGTATATTTAAATATATACTCTCCAAAAAACAAATAAAATGCCTATTTAACACTCAAATAGGCATTTATATAGAAATTACACTGGTTAAATGATTTTATTTAGCATTAAACTTACTCAACGCTTCGTTTGCTGCACTTTTTACAGCTTCATCATTTGATTTTAACGATTCAGCTAATACTTTTTCAACAGTGGCTTTATCTTCAGGATTTGCAACATGTTGGAGTGCTTGAATTGCAGCAACTTTAACTTCAGGTCTCGGATCGTTATTTATAATATTTACTATATCATTATAACCTAACAGTTCTTCCATTTTTAGCTGATTAATTGGTTGTTCGCCATTTTTCTTCTGAGTTTCTATATATTGAGTTAATTCATCTCTTTGCATCTTTTGAATCATTGCTAAAGTATATAAAGCAATCACTCTATTCGCATTAGCAGCATCTCTTGGAGATAATTGATTCAATATTTCAGTCTCTTCAGCAGTTAATTTTTTACCTTTTGCACTTTTTTCTGCAAGCTCAACCTGCTTTTTAGAAGGGCCTTCAAGGGAACTTGTATCTTCCTTAATTATATCAATCAAACCTTGCATAACAGGTTCAGACACAACTTGGAGTGCTACTTCAGGAACATCTTGAATATACTTAGCTATACTGTTAATTGTATCATGTTTAACATTTACATCTGTACTCTTTAAGTTATTAACAAGTTCATCAACATTAATTTTTTCAACTTCAGGTTTAGCTTCTTCCTTAGCAGAAACTTCCGGTTTAGCTTCCTTAGCTTCAACTACAGGCTCTGCTTGAGGCTGACTCATAACACTTTCAGGCATCATTTGAGGTGCAGGAGATGAAACTATCGGACTTTGAGCTGGAACATACGGTTGATAATATCCTTGCGGCATTTGATACATTTGTGTTTGCGGCATTTGATACATTTGTGTTTGCGGCATTTGATACATTTGTGTTTGCGGCATTTGATACATCGATGACTGTACCGGCATTCCAGTTTGTTGCAAACCCTGAGGTGACGTTCCGTATGCTTGAGGATTAAATATATTAATGCTTACAGCATTTGCACCATTAGGCTGAGGATATTGAGGATTGACTTGAGTATAAGTTGGTTGAATCATTTATTTCTCCTTTTGTGTAATCTCCACACGAATTTTTAACGTTACTGAAAAAAAAATATTGCTAATATTTTTATTTTTTTTTGTTATTTTCCTTTTATTTTAACAAAAACAAGCATTTTAACTACATTTTCAAGCTTTACATTCCTTTACATCATTTTAAATAATCTGTTCTCTGAAAGATACCGGTAGAGTTTCTAATAAAATCGTATAACTCCAATCCGGCTAAACCTATTGTACTGATTGCCGAAACAATAGGACTTTTTACTTTTAAAGCAACGGCGGACAAAGCGATGTTTGGTAAATAACGCACAACCGAATTACCAAAGCCCTTAAAATAACCGCCAACTTTGGCAAAACCTTCATTTATTCCGCCCAAAAAATTGTTCCTCAGCAACCAATTTTTTCTTTGAGCATCCTTAGAAGAAATTTTATCAGCTTTTTGAGAACCCAAAGAACAAGAAATAAAAGTATCTCCCGAAGCTTTTGCATACTCATTGTTTGCATAAATTAATCCAGTTTTATGGGCATCGGTCAAACAAGAAAAAAGACTTAAACCACCTGCAATTTTTGAAATTATAGTCATCTTTCACCTGCCTGATTCTTTTCAACTGCTTCCGGAGCGGACAACTTTAATAATATTTCGGAAGCTAAAAGCGAATCTTCGCCATAACCATCCTTATTTGAAGCTTGAATTTCTTTTAATATTTGTACTGTTTCATCATTTCCAACACTATAACCCAACTGAAGTATAGTTAAGGCAACAAATCTAACTGTTGGAGAGTTGTCTCTTAAAGCCTTATTTAAAAGCGGTATTAAAGACGGATTATCCCTTCGGTTTTCATCTTCTTTAAATCTTTCCAATAATTCCTTAATACCAATTAACCTAATTTTTGGATTGTCATTATTCATATAATTTTCTAACGATTTAACATAATCATCAGTTAAAGGTATTAAAGTTTTCTTTTCTTCTTTTCCTGTTTCTGATTTTTTTCCATCAGAATTATTTTCAACTCCCGTACTTTGCTTTAAATTCGTATCCGATACCGCATTTAAACCATTGGACAAGACTGCACTCGGTTGCTGAATCATATTATTATAATTTTGAGGGTAATAAGGCATATTAGGCATCAAATTTTGTCCATACATAGGATAAAAACCATTAGGATACACCGGTAAACAAGCTTGAGAACCGTTAGCACAATCAGCACTACCGCCATAAGCCGCTGGAGAATAAATATTGATACTTACTGCATTTGGACTCGCTTTTGGCGAACAATATTGCGGTTGTATAGTATTAACAAAATTTTGCTGCATAATTTCCCCTTACTATAAAATAAAAAACAAACATACAAAAAAATTGCCCTACAAATTAAAAAAATATTAAGCTTCATAAAGCATGATAAAATTTTTATGATACTATAAAAGAAAAAATCAAGGAGAGAAAATGTCAAACTACAAAGATAAGTACGAAATGGTTATTGGTTTGGAAGTTCATGCACAACTCAAAACAAACACAAAAATTTTTGCAAGAGAAGGTTGTGAGTTTGGTAAAAACCCAAACACTGAAACTTCGACCGTAACACTTGGCATGCCCGGAGTATTGCCTGTTTTAAATAAAGAATGTGTTAATATGGCAATCCTAACAGGACTTGCACTAAATTCAACTATTCCAAAACATTGCAAGTTTGACAGAAAACAATATTTCTACCCCGATCTTCCAAAAGGATACCAGATTTCACAATATGATGAACCAATATGTCAGGGCGGCTGGGTGCAAATTTCAAACAAAAAAATCGGAATTACAAGAGCCCATCTGGAAGAAGATGCGGGAAAATTAGTCCACGCAGGTGCTGCAGGCTTATACGGCTCAAGTTATTCGCTTGTTGATTTAAACAGGGCAGGAACTCCGCTATTGGAAATTGTATCCGAACCTGATATGCGATCAAGCGAGGAAGCAAGAGAATACGTTGAAACACTAAGAAATATTTTAAGATACATTGGCGTATGCGACGGCAATCTTGAAGAAGGCTCAATGAGAGCAGACTGCAACATCTCTATTCGTCCAATCGGTCAGAAGGAATTTGGTACACGAGCCGAAATTAAAAATGTAAACAGTTTCCGTTCTCTAGTTAGAGCAATTGAATATGAATTTATCCGTCAGGCTGAAATATTGGAAGAAGGCGGAAAAGTTATCCAAGAAACAAGACTTTGGGATGATAACTCAGGTGTAACATCATCCATGAGGGGAAAAGAGGATGCTCATGATTACAGATATTTTCCCGAGCCGGATTTAATGCCTCTTGAAATCTCGCAAGAATGGATAAATGAAATTAAAGCAAAAATGCCCGAGCTTCCAAATGAAAAAATGGAACGTTATCAAAAAGCTGGTCTTAGTGAATATGATGCAAGTGTAATAGTCAATCAAATGGAACTTGCACTATACTTTGATAAATTACTTCAAAAAAATGTAGACGCTAAAACCGCATCAAACTTCCTAACTGGTGAAATTGCGGCATATTTAAAAGAAGAAAAAATTTCAATAGAAGATTCAAAACTCACAATTGACAACTTTGTTCAACTTCTGGATTTACTAAAAAAAGGCATTATTTCAAATAATATAGCCAAAAGCCTCGTTGTTGAAATTCTAAAAACAGGGGAAGATGCAAAAATTCTGGTTGATAAAAAAGGACTTTCTGTAATTTCGGATGAATCATCAATTCTTCCAATAGTACAAAAAATTATAGCTGATAATCCGGAACAAGTGGCAGCATATAAAGGCGGAAAAGATAAGCTATTTGGATTTTTTGTAGGACAAGCAATGAAAGAAACAAAGGGAAGGGCAAATCCACAGTTACTAAATAAATTATTAAAACAAGAGTTGGACAAATAAAACTTTTATAGTAAGATTATCTTGTGACAGTTAAATAATTTGCCGATGTGGCACTCTGCCGAGAAAAAAGATTAAATATCTTTTTTCGAGAGGGCAAAAGCGTAAGCGATTGCTTCGCCACATCAGTCTCATATAAAAGTAAATTGACAGTTAAATAATATGCCGATGTGGCACTCTGCCGAGAAAAAAGATTAAACATCTTTTTTCGAGAGGGCAAAAGCGTAAGCGATTGCTTCGCCACATCAGTCTCATATAAAAGTAAATTGACAGTTAA
>CALVGZ010000007.1 GCA_944327225.1 Candidatus Gastranaerophilales bacterium
CTCTCGGGGGGTACGGACTACGCACTTGGCACGAGCTCAACGCTCCTGCCTGCGTGCTTCGCACACCTTTGCCCTCGCTCTCGCTCAACGTGTGCAGTCGCACTGCGTTTCGCTCGGCTCGGGTACAAAAAAAGCCCTGAAAATCAGGGCATAGCAATCAGAAGAGTTGAGGATTTACTTTATTAATATAATTATTTTTTAACTGCATTTAATTAGATTTTGTGTTAATTTTAAATTAATAAAAAAGTTAACAAATTAAACGAGGCAATATGAGAACTGACGGAAGAAAAAATAATGAGCTAAGGCAAATTAAATTCACACACAACTTTACAAAACATTCCCCTGGATCAGTATTAACGGAATTTGGTGAAACCAAAGTGCTTATTTGTGCAAATTTCGAAGATTCAATTCCAAAATGGATGGACAAAGATTCACCTGAAGGCTGGTTAACTGCAGAATATTCACTGCTGCCACAAAGCACAAATATAAGATGTCAAAGGGAAAGAACAAAATTATCAGGAAGAACTCAAGAGATTCAAAGATTAATCGGGCGTTCTCTTCGCTCATGTCTTAATCTGGAGCTAATCAAAGGAAAAACTATCATAATTGACGCAGACGTTATACAAGCCGACGGTGGGACAAGAACTGCATCAATATGCGGTGCATTTCTTGCCGTATCTGACTTAATAAAATACCTTTTAAAAGAAAATATTATAGAAAAAAACCCCATAATCGAACCCATAGGAGCAATATCTGCAGGCATAGTAAACAATCAAATTATGGTTGATTTGTGCTATGAAGAAGATTCTTCAGCACAAGTAGATTCAAACATAGTTCTTACAAAATCAGGGAAAATTATTGAATTTCAAACAACAGCGGAAGGTCTGCCCTTTGAAAAAATACAACTGGACGAAATATACAATCTTGCAAAAATTTCTATAGACAAAATTATTAAAATGTACTAGCAATTTTTATTTGAAATTTTACTTTATAAAATATATCATTAAGATTTTTATAAATTTTGAGTAAAAATAAAATGAAATTTCAAACAAAAAACCGTACATATTTCAAAAAAGATGAAATTGAAGATATACTTAATTTTTCAAAATTAGAAAACAAAAAATATTTATATCAAATTTTATCCATAAAAAACATATCAGCTTTTGATGCCGGCTACATAATGAATAAGCTCAGTTTAAACGATGAAAAAATAAAAATTTTAAATTTAGCATTAAACAAATATGAAAATGACAGTGAAATAAATCAATCAGAAAGCTACAGTGATTTTTTATTCAGAATAGTAAGGAATATTGAAAAATTGGAAAAAAGAAATGTAAAATTTTTAAAAGAAATTTATAGCTGTAAAAATAATCTTGATAATTTAAAATTATTTGTAAATTTTCTTGTCGAAAAATCTGCAAACTTATTTGAAAATACAATGGAAAACCCTATAAACAAAGGTTTTATATTTTCAAAAATATATATAGATAACTAAAATCTTTTTTGCATTTAATAAAAAAGCGAAATTACTATATAATTTCGCTTTTAATCAACTCATCTTTAATTTTATCCAAACCGGATTTAATAATTCTTGAAATTCTACTTGGAGAAATTGAAAACTCATCAGACAATTCATGAAGTTTTTTTTCTTTAAAAAACTTTGATTCTATCAATTCTCTTTCACGTTTTGGCAGAGTCATCACAGCCTCTTTAATTCCCGAAGATAACATTGAAAACTCGCAATTTTCTTCCGGATTTTTTCTTACATCCTTAACTTCAAATGTACGTTCAGAATCAAGCATCTCATCAGTTGATAAAATTGTTTTATAAATTGCTTCTCTTAATTCATTACTTTCATCTTCTGTTAAATTTTTGCTCTGGCGGACTCCATACCATTTATACCTGCTTCTTAATTCATTTCTGATTGCCCATTTAATCGCAGTCGAAATATAAGATTCATTATAAGAATTAAAATCAGATTGCGAACACAAAATACTTACTGTTTGAAAACCAATATTGATGAGTTCTTCAAACTCTATTAAATATTGTACCCCCATTGACCTATATTCAACTTTGGCAATCTTATTAATAAGGTCACTATACTGTCTTAAATTAATGTCTTTTAGTACTTTTTCTTTAATATTTTGCATATAATTTCAACCAGAGATGATATATTATCATGCTTTAATTTTTAAATAAAGCACAAACACTCAATTATTAACTTTTGTATACATAAATACTTACAAAACAAAAAAGAAAGCTAAAAATATAAATTGCCAAATAAAAATAAAATATGAAGTTTTATTAAAAAATATTGACAATACTTATTGATATACTATTATAAACGCAGTACCAAAGACAGTTGGTGACTTAAAGTCTTAATTTCCAACCCAGGTTCAAAAGTTTATCAAATATACTTCTTGAGCTGTTTTGCGTACTACACTCGCAAAACTTTTTTAATATCAAAAGTTTGCGAAGTCTAAAAGAAAGGAGAAATTCGCAAATAATGGCAACTAAACAATTTAAAAACGAAAAAATCGAATATTACAAAAAACAATTCGAAAACGCTAAAGTTGCTGTTGTAACAGACTACCGAGGATTGTCCGTTGAAGAAATCACAGAACTCAGACGCGGACTTCAAAAAGAGCAAGCAGACCTTACAGTAACAAAAAATACTTTATTTAAAGTTGCATCAAAAGGCTCAAATTTTGAAGTAATTGAAGAATTAATGCAAGGCCCTACTGCAGTCGCTTTCGGATACGGTGATGAAGTTGCAGCCGCAAAAATCTTAGCAAAATTTATCAAAGAAAACAAGAAAGGTGAAATTTTAGGTGCAGTTCTTGATGGCAAGGTACTGTCAAAAGAAGAAGCGACAAAACTTGCTTCTATGCCGTCTAAAGAAGAACTATACGCAAAAATTCTCGGCTCAGTCAATTCTCCTGCAAGCGGCTTAGTATACTCTATAAATGGAGTTATGTCAGCACTTGTCAGAGCAATTGATGCGGTAAGACAACAAAAATCAGCATAAAATATTAAATTAAGAAAGGTAATAATAAAATGAGTAATGTAGAAACTATTTTAGAATCAATTGAAAAATTAACATTATTAGAAGCAGCAGAACTAGTTAAAGCTATGGAAGAAAAATTCGGTGTATCCGCTGCTGCTCCTGTTGCAGTTGCTGCCGCTCCGGCTGCGGGTGCTGCTGAAGCTGCTAGTGAAGCTCCTTCCGAAGTAAATGTTATCTTAGCTTCTGCCGGTGCTAACAAGATTCCGGTACTTAAATTAGTTCGTGAAATCACAGGTCTAGGCTTAAAAGAAGCAAAAGATTTAGTTGACGGAGCTCCAAAACCGTTAAAAGAAGGTGTAAAACCTGAAGAAGCTAAAGAAATTAAAGCTAAATTAGAAGAAGCAGGAGCTACAGTTGAAATCAAATAATTGATTTTACAAAGTTTAAAAAAGACTGTGTTTTATGCACAGTCTTTTTTATTTATTGTATAATTTAGATATGAAAAATAATGATAAAAAAATAAAAGTAGCTTTTCCACATATGGGAACAATATATGTGGCTTGGGAAATGGCACTAAAAACAATGGGAATAGAACCATATATACCGCCATACACCAGTAAAAAAACATTATCTCTCGGCACCAAAAATTCACCTGAAGCAATTTGCTTACCTTACAAATTAATTTTAGGTAATTTTATAGAAGCAATAGAAGGCGGAGCCGACTATGTTTCAATGATTACATCACCGGGAATTTGCAGGCTCGGAGAATACGGAAGAAATATTGAGCAAGTATTAAAAGAAATGGGCTACAAAACTAATTATATAGAATTAAGTCTTTATGACGGTTTTAAGGGCATGATTGATTATCTTGTCAGATTAAGCGGATCAAAAAATTATTTTAAAATTTTTCATGCCATCTATCTTGCAGTAAGAACTGTTTTTGCGGTTGACGAACTTCAAAATTTTCTTTCTTATCACAGAGCAAGAGAAATAAATAAAGGAGATAGCGAAAAAGCCTTTAACAAAGCAATTAAATTAATAAGAGAATCAAGAAATGCTATAGAACTATCAAAAGCATTGAAAAAAGGTTTAAGCTTAATTTCAAATGTAGAAATAGACAAAAACAGAGACATTTTACATGTTGACCTAACCGGTGAAATTTATATCGTTAATGATGAATTTTCCAATCAAAACATGGAAAGAGAACTGGGTGCTATGGGTGTTCAAGTCAGACGTTCTCTGACCGTATCATCATTTTTAAAAGATGCTATTATTCCAAAATTATTTAAAAAAGGTGAAACCCACCTTGAGCGTGCATACAGACTAGCAAAACCATACCTAATAAGGGACATCGGTGGAGATGCACTTGAATGTATCTCAGATGTATTATACGCAAAAGAAAGAAATATAGACGGTTTAATACATGTCTCTCCATTTACTTGCATGCCCGAAATTATGAGCCAAAATATATTTCCAAAAATGAGAGAAGATGTAAACCTACCAATTTTAACACTCATAATGGATGAACAAACCGGAAAAGCAGGATATATCACAAGATTAGAAGCCTTTGTTGATTTAATGAGAAGAAAAAAAATGAAATCAAAAATCAACAATAATAAAATGAACACAACCGAAGAAAAAACTGCCCAAAAAGTATAATTGGAAAAAAACTGTCAACATGCTATAATTCCACATAACTAGGGGATAATTGTGGATAAAATTTTAAAAGTTAAAAATCTAAGTGCCGGATTTTATATAGAAGACAGTTTTTATTTTGCACTGAACGATATAAATCTGGAATTTGAAAAAGGTAAAATTCACGCAATTGCAGGTGAATCCGGTTGTGGGAAATCAGTTTTTATAAATACAATTTTAAAACTTTTGCCTAAAAATTCAGAAATAACCTCTGGTGAAATATTTTTTGAAAACAAAAATTTATTAGAAGTTAAAAAAAATGATTTTAATAAAATTAGAGGCACAAAAATAGCACTCATACCGCAAGACCCTTTTATGTCCTTAAACCCTTTATACAAAATAGAAAATCAGTTGCTTGAAGTTAATTCACTAAAAAGTAAAAGCAAAGAAGAAGCAAAGAAAATTATTCTTAAAGCACTTGAAGAAGTTAAAATTCAAAATATAGAAAATGTTTTAAAATCATATCCTCATGAATTATCAGGGGGGATGAAACAAAGAATTATTATTGCCATGGCACTAATTTCGGATGCTACTCTTATACTTGCAGATGAACCCACAACAGCACTTGATGTAAGTGTTTCAAATTCAATTTTAAATTTATTAACAGAATTAAAAAATAAAGGCAAAACTATTATTTTAATTACTCATGATTTATCTATTGTATACAACTACTGTGATACGGCAACAATAATGTACCTTGGAGACATTGTAGAAAGTTCAAATGCAAAAGAACTTTTTAAAAATCCAAAACATCCCTACACAAAAGCCTTAATTGAAGCACTGCCAACCCTAAGAGGAAAGAAATTAAAAAACATAAAAGGACAAATTTCACCGATAACAAACACAATAAGCGGATGCAAATTTAACCCCAGATGCGAATATAAAAAAAATATATGTACAATTAACAAACCAAAATTAAAAAAATGTGGATATAGCGAAGTTGCCTGTTACTTATATAAATAATTGCAAACAACAATATTAAATGCTAAAATTTTACTAATAAAACACAAAAAATAAATAAAAGCTGTGTTAGTGGGTAATAATAATATGAATGAAAATTACAAATCTTCATCAGATAAAGGTTTAGTAAATTATTTTGAAGATATAAATTTATCAAATATTGATAATAATCTGTCAAATTTTATTTCAATTATATCCGAAAGCATGAAAAGAACAATTGATAATGAAATATCAAACTACGATATAGAATTATTTAACAAATTTATAGATAAAAAAAGTTTAAATATAGAAAATAACTATAAAGCAATATATGCTTTTGCTTTATATAGCATCTATCAAAAAAAGAAAAACCACAAACTTCATGTTATATACATTAATAAATTTTTATTATCGGATTTTTACGAAAAATTAAAACCTCTATATGATTTTCTTAACATAAAAGCAGAAATTAACCTAAACTATGATGATATGATTGAAGACAAAAACAACATAAAAACAAAAACGGAAATATATAAAGGGGATATTATTTTTGCAAATCTGGAAGAATTTTTACATGACTATGTAGTAAATATAGATATAGATAAAATTTCAGACAGAATTGATTTTAATTTTGATACAGCTTTCATTTTTGATATAGACAATGTATTATATGACAGATACGAACATACATTTAAAATAAACGGTTATAATCTCAAAAGAAACGAACTAAAATTAAAAGACTTCTTTAAAAAATACAAAACAATTCTTGGAGTTTCACCAGGTCTATTTTTTGAAAAATTATCACAAGCAAGAAAATATGATTTAAAAATAGAAAATCTTCCAGACAAAAATAAATTATTGGAAAAAAATAAAGAAATTAAAAATCTATATTTTGTAAATAAACAAGAAAAAATTAAAAATATAGTACAAATCACAAAAGAATTGTCAGCCAAAAATAAAACAATAATAATAGATGCTAATGATGATTACGACTTAGAACTTTTAAAAAAATATCTAAATAATAACAAAATTAAATATGATATAATCAATAACTTTAAAATTTCTAATAAAAAAATAATTGCACAGATGTTAATCGAAAAAAAAGTAACAATTCTTGCAAACCTAACTGACATATATATAAAACCAAAACTTGGCGGAGATTATGAATATCTGGCTAAAATCAAAACATCTTCATACGGCATAGAACAAAATACAAACTTCTACAGAGAAAAATATAAATCAGAACTAAAAAAACAAAAAGAAAAAGCCGAACTAACCAAACAAAACATAATCAAAAATAATTCAATATATTTATTTTTTACTTCTAAATATCTGGAAATTAAAAACGAATATTTAACAATCAACAACTATAGAGAATACATACAAAACGAAAATATCACAATATATAATTGCCCTGAAGATGAATTATATAAAAAATTTCACCTAAATAATCTTTCAATTCTGCATTCATCTATGGATGAAAAAAATGAAAGTTTATTTAAAATTATAAATTTATACACTTTTTATTTAAGAAAATTTCTATTAAAAAAAATTATTATGGAAAAACACAAATATCTAGAATATACTGTTAGTGACAATTAATAAGAGAATAATGATGACAAAAAGTTTTTTTAAATACAAAAATACAGAATGGACCTTGCCCTTACTTTTTCAATATGACGCCATTTGGGGTGCTATATATAAAACATTAAAAATGTATAATATAAAACCGCCGAAAGTAAATCTTTTCGGATCTCCCTCAGTTATATGGGCGGGAGGAAGAATGCCCGCATTATTCGGTAATTTTAATAAAGAAACTTTAAGCAAATGGTTTGGGTACATTAATGATTTAAACGCTTTTCCGACATTTACTTTTACATCAACAACCCTTACAAAAGATGATTTAAATGATAAATATGCAAATTTTATTTTAGAGACCTCATTTGAATATAATGCAAGATACATTGTATACTCTGATTATTTAAGAGATTATATTAAAGAAAAAAATCCTGATGCAATAGTCATTGCTTCAGTTATAAAACCCAATTGCAGGTTTCAAGGTCCCGATAAAATTGAAGAACCAACAATTGAAAATGAAACAAATTACTATAACAAGTTGCTGAAAGAATACGATGTAGTTGTTGTAAGACCTGAATACTCTAAAGATATTTTACCATATCATCCGGAGTACATAGATGATATCTCAAGATTAGAAGTTTTAATTAATCAACCATGCATAAAAAACTGTCCTAAAATGCCTGAGCATTATAAGCATTTAGAAAAATTTAATTTAAATAGCAACCACAACGGGGAGTTTATTTGCATAAGAGTAAATATACCATGTACTATTTTGTACGAAAACAATCTTATACATGATCAAAAAACAGTAGAAAGACTTGTAGACATAGGTGTAAATAATCTTAAATTACAAGGAAGAAGTAATGGAATAACTTTGGAATCATTAATGCTTATATTAGCTGATCAAATGTTTAACAGAGACGGTAACAATGAACTTATTATTAACGCAATGGAAAATAATCTGGGTTGGGAAATCAATAATTTTAATCAAATAATAGGCGAACAAAAACAGCTTAGTTCACCCTATGCGTAGGAAAACAATAAAATGACAAATAAAATTAATAAATATGAAAATATCGAATGGGATATAAACCTGCTATTTCAATTTGAAACAATCTGGGGAACAATTTATAGAACTTTTGAATCGTACAATTTTCCTGTGCCAAACGTTAATTTATACGGAACCCCTTCAAATATCTGGGCAGGCGGACAGATTCCGGGTTTATACGGAGAATTTAAAAAAGAAACACTTGTAAATTTATTCAACTACTTAAAAGAATTAAATGCAAAACCAGCATTTAATTTTACAAATACTACCCTTACAAAAGATGATTTAAATGATAAATATGCAAATTTTATTTTAGAGACCTCATTTGAATATAATGCAAGATACATTGTATACTCTGATTATTTAAGAGATTATATTAAAGAAAAAAATCCTGATGCAATAGTCATTGCTTCAGTTATAAAACCCAATTGCAGGTTTCAAGGTCCCGATAAAATTGAAGAACCAACAATTGAAAATGAAACAAATTACTATAACAAGTTGCTGAAAGAATACGATGTAGTTGTTGTAAGACCTGAATACTCTAAAGATATTTTACCATATCATCCGGAGTACATAGATGATATCTCAAGATTAGAAGTTTTAATTAATCAACCATGCATAAAAAACTGTCCTAAAATGCCTGAGCATTATAAGCATTTAGAAAAATTTAATTTAGACGCTAATCAAACTCATAACTTTACATGTGTTATGCAAAATATCCCATGCGAAATATTATTCGAAAATAATTTAATACACAGTCAAGAAATAATAGAAAAACTTGTAAACAACGGCATAAAACACATAATTTTAACAGCAAGACAAAATAACTCGCACCATTCTATACTATGTGAAATTTTTCAAACAATGTTTGATACGACAGGAAGTAATCATTTATTAATAACCGAAGCACTAACCTTTCATTTAAGAGAAGAAATAAAATATTTCAATCAAATAATAGGAGATATCGAAGGACTTACTTCACCATTTACACTGGCGTAATTTTTCCACCAAACAATTAAACTTTCTCAAAGGGAAACCAACTACATTATCTATATTACCATCTGTTTTTAGTACAAAATCAAAATTTTTATCCTGTATTCCATAACTTCCCGCCTTGTCAAACGGACTTTGGGTCTTAATATAATTAATAATTTCAAATTCTGACAAATTTCTAAATGTTACATAAGTAATTTCAATATCTTTTATTATCTTATCTTTAGAAATTAAACAAATAGAAGTTGCAATAAAATGAGTACGGTTAGAAAGTTGTTTCAACATATTAAAAGCTTCAAAACAATTTTTAGGCTTACCCAAAATTAAATTATCCAAAACAACAACAGTATCAGCAGAAATAATCGGTAAATCAGCATTTATTCTTTTTTTAACATCTAATGCTTTTTGATAGGCACAATTTTTAACAAGCTCATTTGAATATGTTAAACCGGATATATTTTCATCATAACAAGAAGGTATAATCTCAAAATCATAACCCGCCTTTAATAAAATTTCTTTTCTTCTTGGAGATGCACTAGCTAAAATAAATTTCATAAGAAAATTATACATAAAAAAACACTGATTTAAAAATCAGTGTTTTTTATACAATTAAAACAAACTAACCTTTTATTTGATTCATTACTTCCTCAGCAAAATTATCTTGTCTTTTTTCTAAACCTTCGCCAAGAACATATCTTTCAAATCTAACAATTTCACACTTACCTTCAATTAATTGTGCAATAGTTAAATCAGGATTTTTAACAAATTGTTGCTCTAAAAGACATCTTTGAGCCATTAACTTGTTAACTCTACCTTCAACAATTTTTTCTCTGATTTGTTCGGGTTTGTTTGCTAAATCTTCCTTGCCCATTTCAATACGTTTTTCTTCTGCAATAACCGAAGCCGGAATTTCTTCTCTTGAAACAAATTCAGGAGCATTTGATGCGATATGTAAACAAATATCTTTAGTTAAAGTTTCATCACAGTTTGCACATTTTGCTTCCAGTAAAACACCTATCTTTCCATTATGAATATAAGTGTTTACGCAACAACCCGCATCATATCTTACAAACCTTCTGATAGTGATTTTTTCTCCAATTTTAGCTATTTTTTCTTTAAGAACTTCTTCTATTGGTTTTTTACAAATGGGACAATCCATTTTAACTAGTTCATCAACCGAAGCGGGATTAAGCTTAGCAACAGCAGCAGCCATCATATTTGCAAAATCTTTAAAATCTTCATTCTTTGCGACAAAATCAGTTTCACAGTTTACTTCAACCATTGCACCGACCTTTCCGTCGACAACAGAAGCAACTACGCCTTCAGCAGCAATTCTACCCATTTTTTTATCTGCAGAAGCCATACCTTTTTGTCTAAGTAATTCGACAGCTTTATCCATATCACCATTAGATTCAACAAGAGCTTTCTTGGCGTCCATCATTCCGGCACCAGTCTTATCTCTTAATTCTTTTACCATTGATGCTTTTATTTCCATAGTTTTTCTCCTAATTCTAATTAACTATCTATACTTCTGTTGTTTCAGCACTAACTTCTGCTGACTCAGCATTAGCATCTTTTGCTTCAACTTTTTCAATTTTTCCGGTTGTCTTAGCCTTATTTGCTCTTAATTCTTTACCTTCTAAAACCGCATCAGCCATTTTTGAAGTAATAAGTTTAATTGAACGAAGTGCATCATCGTTTCCCGGAATAATATAATCTATTCCATCAGTATCAGCATTGGTATCAGCTAAACATACAACAGGAATTCCCAATTTATTTGCTTCTTTTATCGCAATAAGTTCTTTCTTTTGATCGATTACAACCAAAATATCAGGCATACCCTTCATTTCCTTAATACCGCCCAAAGTCTTTGACAATTTTGCAACTTGTCTTGTTAATTGAGCGATTTCTTTTTTTGGAAGTTTATTTGCAGCACCTGATTCCAAAAAAGATTCAAGTTCTCTTAATTTATTGACTCTACCCCTGATTGTTTCAAAATTAGTCATCATGCCGCCCAACCAACGGCGATTAATATAATAACCGCCACAGCGAACCGCTTCCTGAGCAACAACATCCACTGCCTGCTTTTTAGTGCCGACAAATAAAACATTTTTTCCTTGTGAAGCATATTTTCTTACAATTTCATAGGCTTTATCCAATAAATCTGAGGTTTTTCTCAAATCAATAATATAAATACCGTTTTTTGCACCAAAAATATACTGTTTCATTTTTGGATTCCATTTTTGCGTTTGGTGACCAAAGTGTACACCTGCATCCAATAATTCTAATAGAGTAGCTACTGCCATAGTTTCTTATCCTTTCTTTTTTCGGTTTAATCCTGACCCCTTGGCATTGGGCTGGCTAAAATACCATTTGGAAATAATAACCGAAAAGGTAATCTAATAACAAAACTATTTTATATAAAACATAGTTTAAAAGCAAGGAAGAATTAAATCCTGTATACAAAATTTAATCATACATGTTGACATTTTGTTAGGTTTACCTTACTATGTATAAAGTAAGGAAAACCTAACAATGATAAGTGCAAGTCTTGAAGATTACCTTGAATTTGTTCACAATACAATTCTTGAAAAAAAGGAGATAAAAGCAATTGATATTTCAAAAGCATTCAATATCTCAAGACCATCTGTATCAGAGGCACTAATTCGCCTTGCAGATATGGATTTAATAATCTATGAAGGAAGAAAAGGGATAAAAATAACCAAAAAAGGAATAGAACAAGCCCAAAAAACAGTAAAAAAACATAAAATTCTATCTGATTTTTTTACGGAAATTCTCAAAATCGACAGAGAACAAGCAGAAAAAAATGCCTGCAAAATAGAGCATGTTATAGATGATGAAATAATTGAAAAAATGAAAAAATACAAAGAAAGCAAACTAGAAAACAATGAACAGTCTTAAAATCTTTGGAAAATTTCTCGACCAGCCGATATTAATAACAAAATTAAACAAATCAATGCCAAAAATAATGACTTGTGGGGCAGGCATTATTTTAACAAATAACGTTATTGATATTTTTAAAAGAAATAAAGAAGATAAAAAACTAAAAAAAGAATTGTTTAAAAAAGCAATTATTTTGACTTTTGCAATAACAAGCGCACTTTTAGCTCCTAAAATTGCATCAAAAATAACAAAAAGAGCACCAATTGAAACACTCGATGAAATACGCAGCAGAAACGAAAACTTAGTCAATAATTTTCTAAAAAATAGTAATCTTGAAGATACTGCAAAAAATCTTCTCAACAAAGCTAAAAATGAAATTTTAACACTTAGTGAAATAAAAAAACTTGCTCAAAATTTATCGCACAATAATAATGGAGAAAAACTTATTAATGAATTGATACCTGACCCGCAAAACATCCAAGCGAAAGACATTTTTTCAGAAATCGGTTATTTATCAATTTATGGGGCAATTCCTGTAATAGGAGGGATAATAGGAGGTATTTGTGCTGATAAAACAACAAAAGAGTGCAATAAAGAAAAAATAACAGATAAAATCAATGAAGGGGTTTATCAATATCTTGCTAATATTTTTATGTGCAACATAGGGGCAGGTCTGGCTTTGTCAATTCTGGAGAAAATGAAAATAACCTCAAAATCAGCAAGAGCGATAGGCATGACAACAGGAATTGTCTTGACAGGAGTGATAGGTGGCTCCAAAATCGCTAATACGATCTCACAAAAAGTAATTCAACCATTTATATGCCCAAACAAAACAAAAAAAGAAAGAAAACCCGAACTTATGGACATAGGATTACACACAGACGATATCGCAACAGTATCACTATTATCCGGATTAAAATGGATAGAACCGGCTTTACCTGTTTTATATAGCATTTCAGGATATAAAGCAGGAATAGGATACAAAAATTAATACAGTTATAAAATAAAGTTTTATTAATTTTTTAGTATTTTAAAAAATAAAAATATAAAATATTAATATGGATTACATTTTACAAGCGGAAAAATTGTATAAATTTTTCGAGTTTAATCTTGAACTCGAAAAAATGCAGAAAACACTAAAGATTAAAAAGTTATTCAACAATGACTTAAATTTAATTTGTTGTTATATAAAAGATTTTCTAACATTAGAAAATAATGGTCAAATAACTGAGGACAATAATATATACAACGATTTTGTATTATGCTTTGAGAAACATAAAGACAAAAACAAATTTATTGATAGATTATTGGAATATTCACAATATTATATAACCCTTGTATTTGAAGATACAAAAGACAAAGTTTTACTTAATACAATAGCAAGCGTAAATTCGTGTTTCAATATGGAATATTACCCATTTTTAATGGAATTAATGGATAAATATATTAATAAAAAGATTGATGGCATTTCTTATGCTCTAATGTTACAATTTATAACAGATACTGTTTTTGAAAACTTTGAAAAACAAAATGAAAATAAAATCAATCTAACAAAATTAAGAAATAAGCTTAGTACTATAATATCACTTCAAAAAAAAAGAATAGCAATATAATGACATCATTTATCGATAAAGCCAAAATAAAAGTTGTGTCAGGTGCCGGTGGAAACGGAGCCACAGCTTGGCGTAGAGAAAAATATGTTGATAAAGGTGGTCCTGCAGGCGGGGACGGCGGAAATGGCGGAAATGTATATTTTACAGCTACATCAGACATGTCAACCCTGCTTGATTTCGCACATAAAACCGTTTTCAAAGCTCAAAGAGGAGAAAACGGAAAAAGTAAAAATTGTCATGGCAAAAATGGAGATGACTTATATATAAAAATGCCGATAGGTGTGATAGTTAGAGATTTAAAAAACAATAAATTAATTGCCGATTTAAATAAAGAAGGAAAAACGGTTTTGATAGCAAAAGGCGGAAGAGGCGGAAGAGGAAATGCACGCTTTGCAACTCCTCAAAAAAGAGCACCTCAATTTTGTGAGCCTGGAGAACCATCAATTGAAAGAGAATTAGAACTGGAACTTAAACTTTTAGCTGATGTTGGTCTTATTGGTATGCCAAATGCAGGAAAATCCAGTCTGATTAGTGTTGTTAGTGCCGCAAAACCAAAAATAGCCGATTATCCATTTACAACATTGATTCCAAACCTGGGAGTTGTTAAAAAACCAAACGGTGACGGCTTTGTCATGGCTGATATCCCCGGTCTAATCGAAGGAGCGTCAAAAGGACAGGGCTTGGGACACGAATTTCTGCGTCATGTTCAAAGATGTAAACTTTTACTTCATGTTATTGATATATCACTTGAAAACAGCTATGAAAACTATAAAAAAATAAATAATGAACTAAAAAAGTTTGATAAAGAATTGGCTAAAAGACAACAAATAATAATTTTAAATAAATCCGATTTAGTTGATTTTGAGCATGCCCAAGAAATAAAATCAGAATTTATTAAAAAAACAAAAACAAAAAATGAAATATTCATAATATCAACAGCAACAAAGCAAGGTATAAAAGAACTTTTAACATACCTTTATGACAAATTAGAAAAAACTGAGAACATAAAAATTCAACTGGATATTGAAGAAGATACAGATTCAATAAATAACGATGATTCAAATTTTGAAATTACAAAACTTAACAAAAATACATATCAAATAACATGTGGCAAATTAAAACGTATGGCCTCCGTTACTGACATTAAAAACATGCATCAAATAAAAAGATTTACAAATATTATGGACTCAATGGGAATATACGAAAAGCTCAGAGAACATGGTATTAAAAATAATGACACAATAATAGCAGAAGGAATCGAACTTATGTATGACGAAGATTATTACTAAAAAGTTACATTTTGACAAAATAAAAAGTCATAGTAAACTTAAAATTAGGGTAATAAATACAATTATGTATGGTACTATTAGTATTAGAAAAAGAGTTTAATATTAATGTTTTTTGAGGATGAAAAGGATATTATAGAAAGCGGAGCTGATATACAGATATCGGATGATGGAACCGTTACTTGGGAAGATGTCTTGAGTGATGTCGATGATAATATTATATCGGTTAAAAATACTCCATCAGTCAAAAAAGAAGCTCAAAAAGAAAACACAATTGATCTGGGAGACGAACTTGAACTTGTTTCTGATATCGATGAGGATATAAACGATGCCGAACTCGCACAGATTCTAAATGAGAAACCGGCTCCAAAACAAAAAGCATTTGATTCGTTTGGTACTTCAGAAAATCAAGAACAAGAATTAGCAGAGATTGATGATGATTTCAATATTGATGAACAGTTGGCTAGTGTTGCTCTTGAAGAAAATGAACAAAAAAACGACGATGAAGAAATAATACTTCCAAGAAAAAAAGAACAAAAAAAATCTCCGAGCTTAATGGTATTTTTATTGGCAATACTTTTTGCAGTTGTAGTTGTTGCCGGAGTATACTACATTCTTGAATACACAAAAGAAAATAATTTAGATCAAAATGAGCTTAAAGCACCACAAAGTATTCAAGAAGAAATGAATAACATAACTCCAGAGGAAATATCTCAAAGGACAGAAGAAAATATTCCCGTTGTCAATGAAAATGAAGTAAGCGAAATAAAACCTGACGAAAAACCGGCTGCGGAAGAAAAAAAAGAAGTAATAGATATAAAACCAACAGGAAGACCTAATCCTTTTATGCCACTACAAAAATATATAGCTGTTGAAATACCTGAAACAGTTATTCAATATGATAAAGTAGGGCTTCCAAAACCTCCTGAAACGTATGGAATCAAAGATGAGAAAATGGTGAAAATGTTGGCTATTGCAGTATCTGGCATAATGTACGACGAAACAAACCCTTCGGCAATAATAACATTCGACAATAACGACTATTTTGTTCAAAAGGGTGACAGACTGGATGACTATAAAATAGTCGATATAACAAGAAATTCAGTCACCATAGCACTTGGTAAAAATCTATACAAAGCAAACATAGGAGAAGAATTTAAAATATCGTCATTTTACGGAAATGCAGAATACATATCTCCAAAGCAAGGGGGTGGAAGGCAATACCATGCCGTTTCAAGCGAAGGTGAAAATATGTCAATCGAACAAACGAGAGGTGCAATACCATCGAGCAGATATGTATCTGAAAAAGACGTAATAATAAATTCAAGATAATTTTCATTCTAGGAGAAAATAAAATGCAAAAACTTAAAGCAAGTAAAATAAGTAGAATTTGTTTAACTGTCTTGAGCTTGACATTAATGACGCAGACCGTTTTTGGCTACGACAACAATAAAGTCTCATATCTTGACAGTGTTTCAAGTAATTATTTGTACAACAGTCAACCTTCTGACGGCAACAGCATATTAAACATTAACTCTGTTGACGCAAGAGGAATTGAAACTACTCTTAAATTAGATAATACTCCAATTATTACACCTTCAAATGTAAAAATAAACTTGTCTTTAAGAGAATCAGATATAAAACAGGCATTAAGAATGCTTGCAGATAAAGCAAAGCTTAACATAGTATTTGATAAATCGGTCGAAGGTAAAATTACTCTCGATTTAAATAATATCAATATTAACGATGCTTTTATGGTTATTTTTAAATCATCACAGCTGACATACACAATGGATGGAAATACAATAACCGTAATGACTTTGGAAAATGCCAATCAACTCGCATACACAAGAAAAAGCATGACTGTTTTGCCTGTTAAATATGTAAATGCTGAAAGCGTTGCAGGATTTTTAAATGAAAATTTATTTAAATCAAAAATATTTGGTTTATCAAATCAACCTATTGTGACATCAAACCCAAGAACAAACCAAATTGTAGTCTTTGGTAGCAATGCTGATGTTACTGCAGTTAAAAGAGTGTTGCCTGTACTTGATACAAAACCTATGGTTAATAGTTTTAAAGTTAACCACACAACTCCAAAAGAGATGGCAACACTAATTTGCGATTCCTTATTCTATAATAGCAACACAAACGGATCAAGTAGCTCCAGTTCAACTGATTCTGAAGATGTTATATTAGGAGGTGGAACAATTGCATGTAGAGACGAGTCAAACGAATCATCGTCATCTGGGGGAGAAGGCTTGTCTGCGTTTAAAACCAATCCTCTTACAATCACCTACTTTCCAGAACTTGGCAAAATATCAGCTTTTGGCGGCTCAGTAGAGCAAATAGAAGTTATAAAAGAATTCATAAAAGAGCATGATAAAAAGCAATTAATGGCTTATATTGAATTATCGGTTATTGAATTAAATGAAACAGGTTCAAAAGAATTTTCAAATACGTGGAATTTATGGACACCATTTATTTCACTTGGTTTCAGCCCGTTAGAAGGCTTAACTACGCAATCTCTTGCACCATTTTTTATTTGGGGTGATCGTTATCCAACCACTACCGTAACTGAAAGTACGGATGCCAACGGAAACACAACATCCAATGAAACTGTTACAATGGTTACAAAATCAAATAATTCAGCATTAACATATCAACTTAAATATCTTGTTGAAAACGGAAATGGAAGAGTTTTAACCAACCCGAAAATAATGGTAACAAACGGTAAAAAAGCTACGATAGATATGACTTCAGACTATGTAAAATCAGTTACAAGCCAAATTTTACAAGGTTCTGATACCGTTACAAGTGCAACTCAAAGAACTTATGACATAGGTTCGGATGAAGGTCTTTTAATTGAAATAGTACCTTTTATTTCACCTGACGGTTATGTATCAATGAATATTTCACCGGAATTTGCAACAATAAAAAGTCAACTATATACAACAAATGAATTAGGCCAACAGGAACTTGCGGCAACATTACTACAAAGACGTGATTTAGAACTTAAAAACATAAGAATCAAAGATGGAGAAACCTTGGTATTAGCGGGTTTAATTAAAGAAAATGAAACCCAAACAGTGCAAAAAATGCCGATATTATCAGATTTACCTTTTATAGGTGCATTCTTTAGAGGTAATGCAACAACTAAATCAAGAGAAGAACTTGTAATTGTTGTAACACCACACATTGTAAAAGACGGGCAAGATTTCTCGGATGATAAAATATACGATTTATAGAAAAAATAAAAATGGATAATAGTATAATTACAAAACTAATCAGCAAAATAAATTTTGATCTTGCAGACAAATTTGAATTATCGATAGCGGAAGAATTATCTTTCGTTCCCGTTAATATGCAAAACAATGTTTTCTTTATTGCCATATACTCAAATTCAGACAAAGAAAAAATAAAAGAGTATGTAAGTAAAATAATTGATAATAAAATTGAATTTATATATCTGACTCAAGAAAATTTCGAACAATTATTTAACGCTTTTTTAAAAAAATTCTCTGCAAAATATGGAATTTCAATTAAGAACCCTATTAAAGATATCCAAGAAGATTCACTTGAATTTGATTCAGATGACTTTGAAAATATTGATGACAACGACGATGAGTTAGTAATTGATGACACTGACGATGAGTTAGTAATTGACGACACTGACTATAACGATGAAAGCGATGATATAGATGAGATAGAATCAAAAGATGAAGACTTGTATCTTGACGATTCTGAAAAAATAGAAGAAATAGAAGAAATAGAAGATGATGAAAATAGAGAAACAAAAAAACAAATAATTGATGATGGTGATGGCATTGCCAAAGCTGACATAACTAAAGTCAAAGCACCGCAAACAAAAAAACTTGGTGAAATTCTTTTAGAAGAAGAACTTATAACAAAAGAACAACTTGAGATTGCACTAGCCGAGGGTAAAGCACAAGGCATACCTCTCGGTTCCGTTCTTGTTAAAATGGGTTTTGTAACAATTAAAGACCTTAAAGAAGCACTGGGTGCACAAATGGGTCTTAAATATGCAACAGCGGAGCAATTAAAGGCTCTCCCAACAGCTATATCAATATTACCTGAAGATTTTGTTAAAATAAACAAGGTAATACCTCTCAGCATGACAGAAAAATCGTTAGTTGTAGGGATGGTAAATCCAAACGATACAAAAGTAATCAATGAAATAGTTTATCAAACAGGTTTAAAACCTACTGTAATGTTGGTTACTCACGTAGAATTTGAAAATTTTATAAATACATACTATAACGTAGACAAATCAGATGCGGATGAATTATTACAACAAATAAACGAAGACGATAAGCTTGAAACAAATTCATCTGGTCTTTGGGAACAAGTAGAACAAGAAATACAAGATTCGGATGGTGCAGTTTCACAACTTGCAAATAAAATCATTACAATGGCAATAGACAGGCGTGCATCTGATATCCACATTGAACCGTTGACTGTTGGATATAGAGTACGTTTAAGGGTTGACGGTTCCCTGCAAGAGGCACTTAAGATACCTGCAAAAGTAGACAGTGCGATTATATCAAGATTTAAAGTGCTTTCAAGAATGAATATAGCAGAACACAGACGTGCTCAAGATGGCTCTTTTACCTTAAAATACAAGAACAAAGCACAAGACTTTCGTGTTAATACATTGCCGGTTGCCGGAAAAGAAAAAATGGTTATCCGTGTTCTTGCTCCACAAATGGATTCAAAAGAAGCCAAAGCCGACAAAATCGAGATTGTAGGTGCATCGGAAGATGATGTTAAAAAAATAAGATATTTGGTTTCTTCTCCTAATGGTATTGTACTGACATCCGGACCAACTGGTTCAGGTAAAACAACAACATTGTATGCACTTTTAAGATACATGAACTCGGATACCGTTAATATTACAACAATTGAAGATCCTGTTGAAATCAAATTAGAAGGAATAAACCAATCATCTATTAACACTAAAGCGGGTATTACTTTTGCTAATTCGTTACGTGCTATTTTAAGACAAGACCCGGATACAATATTAATAGGGGAGATTCGTGACTATGAAACACTAGAAGTTGCAATTTCAGCTTCCCTAACTGGACACCTTGTACTATCAACAGTTCACACAAACTCAGCAGCAGCAACCATCACTCGTTTAATAGAAATGGGGGCAAAAGATTACCTAATTTCATCAACTATTTCAGGAATCATAGCCCAGCGTTTAGTTAAAAAATTATGCCCAAATTGTAAAGAAGAATACTATCCAAGTTACGACGAAGCAAAGCAAATTTTAACCGATCCGATAGAAATACAAAAATTAACGCAAACAAAAATATACAAACCACACGGATGTCCCAACTGCAAAAATACAGGATATTTAGGACGTTTGGCAGTAATGGAAATATTAGTTGTAAATAACGAAATAAGGAAAATGATTGCACAACGTGCTCATGACGTCGAAATTGAAGATTATGCAATCAAACAAGGTATGAAAACTCTTAAAATGTCTTGTTTAAGGCATATATTAGAGGGTAATACCTCAATTGAAGAACAGGTAAGAATACTAGGATTGGCAGGCGAACAATAATGGCAGTTTTTTTATACACAGCAATAAAAAATAATAAAACTGTTGTATCAGGACGTGTTGAAGCTGCAGATGTGGTAGAAGCACGGAAAAAAGTTCGTGAAATGAATCTTATACCAACATCATTTTCTGATGCAGAGACAGCAGAACAAAAAAAATCTAAAAGCAAAGTTGCAAAAATCAGTGCTCTTAGCTTAAAAGAAAAAATTGATTTTACATCAACACTGGAAATTCTTACATCTACAGGTATTCCAATTATTGAAGCACTTTTATTTATTGAACAAAATTCTGACTCTCAAAGAATAAGAAAAATAACTCACGAATTTAGAAAACAAATTATTGGCGGATCTACACTTGGTGAAACTCTTGAAAAGTACAGAAATATTTTTGGAAGAGTGTATATAGGTCTTGTTAAAGCCGGAGAGGACTCTGGAGAATTAGATAAGACGCTAATGCGTATGTTAGATTTGCTAAAAAAACAAGACGCCGTAAAAGGTAAAGTTATAGGAGCTTTAATTTATCCTGCAATAGTTGTATTATTAGCGATAGTAGCCGTAGTAATAATGCTTGTATTTGTATTTCCTGCGTTCGATGAAATGTTTAATAATCTGGGCAAACCCCTTCCTTGGATAACTAAAGCCTGCATGAATATGGGCGTTTTTATGAAAAAATATTGGTTTGTCTTTATAATAGGAATAATTGGAGGAGTTATAGGTATAAATCAAGCGTACCAAAACCCAACAATAAGAAAAGCAATTGATAAATTTGTCTTACATCTGCCAATGCTATCTGAACTAATGAAATTTTCAAATTTTTCAAACTTTATTGCGGTATTACAAGTATCATATGAATCTGGTATTCCAATTGTAGATTGCTTATTTCTGGCCAACTTAACAATGGATAATTTTGTGCTTAAAACTGCAATAATGCAAATTGCAACAAAAGTACAACAAGGTACACATTTATCAGTTGCACTAAAAAGTGTCAATGAAGTTCCGACAATGATGACATTTATGATTGCAACGGGCGAACAATCAGGACGTTTAGGAGATTCGTTGTATCATTGCGTTAGTTTTATTGATAAAAAGCTGGACGCAGTAATTGACGCTTTTACAAAATTAATAGAACCAATATTAATGGTATTTATAGGTGTTCTGGTTGGTTTCCTTGGTTTAGCATTATATCTACCACTATTCCAAGCATATCAGCAATAAAATAACAAATTAAACACATAAAAGCTTACGTTAAAATCAAAATTAAAAAAATTTACTCTACAAGACACAAATTTAAAAAGCGATACATAACTGTATCGCTTTTTAAAAATATCATTTTATACTATAAAATATTTGAAGTAATCATAAAATGAACTCTAAAGCTTGAGGCATCATCAGGTCTATTAACAATTGGAACACCAAAATAAACATTACCTGATAAATATCTGGTCATTTTTAAAACCAAACCGCCACCGACACTCATTACAAAATCAGAACCAATACCTTGAGCGTAGTCACCGAACCATCCCATATCACAAAATGCTGCAAGACGTATTGAATCATCAATAAATCTTAATTTGTCGGGAAGCTTATTCAAAAATGGCACTGGTGCCCTGAGTTCTACAGAACCAGTTACACCATAATCTCTTAAGAAATAACCTTCTTCAAAACCTCTGACAGAAGAAATACCGCCAATTTGCATTTTGTCTGAGTACCATACATTCCTGTTTACCCATTGACCATTGGCAGTAAATATACCCATCATTCTCCAGGGTAAAACTTGCAACCTGGCAATAGAAGCTTGCAATTTCACCATTTTATTAGTAGGAGTTTCTCTTGAATACACTCCAAAAGCATCATTTGATGCACCAAAAATATCTATACCTTTTGCAACACCGATATTTCCAAACCATTTTCCATAAAAATCATCTTTAACATTTGTTAAATTTAATTTAATTGCCCTTGTTCTGTATCCATACAAATCATAACCTCTTAAAGTAGTATTTGTATTTCTCATATCAAAAGCTATATCGCCATATAATTTATAATTCTCCGTTTTTATTAATCTTCTTGACAAATCAATATAAAAACTGTGGGATTTACCCTTGACATCAAAATCTTTCAATGGTCCTTTATCAAGTTTAGTTCCTGAATAAGAATAACCTAAATTCAACTTAGTCTCGTGTCTTCCTATTGGTACTGAATAGAAAACACCTTGACCAATTGAACTTCTGGCTAAAGAAGTAGTAGATAATATCTGATCGCCAAAACCTGTTAAATTACTCATGCCGGCAAATATTACAAAACGATTTAAACCCACAGAAGACCTTCCTTGGTTATCGAATCTAAAATCGAAATCAATAGGAAATCTGTCTTTTACATTCAAAGTTAAATCGGTGTATTGTTCTGAATCTTCGTTATCCTGAAGTGCTACAGCACCTTTTATATAATCAGTTGCATTTAATTCACGTAAGGATTCTTGAATATCAGCAACATTTAATACCTTATCTTCTTGTATATTTTTATCTTTTAAGAAAGTTGCACTTAAATATTTTTTTCTTGCCCATTTATTTCCTTCAATTGTGATATTTCCATACTTACCTTCAAGAACAACAATCTCAACATTACCGTCTTCAACTTTTTGCGGAGGTAAATATGCAGTAGTTGAAATATAGCCATTCTTTTGATAATATTCCGTAATAGCATTTGCCATACCAATCAAATCATTAATTGTAACAACGTCTCCGATTTTTTGACAAACAAGATTCATTAATTGTTCTTCGGTATATTCGGTATTTCCTGTTATATGAATCGAGTTAAGGGTAAAACTAACCTCTTTGTTAGGGAGATCTTTCATTTTATCCCTCATCTCTTTATTCATTTCGATTTTTTCTTCATAATGTTCTTCTTCTCTATCGTCCCTAATTTTTTGCTCATAATCTTTAATTTGGCGCAAATTTGTTTGGTCAATAACACCAGCATCAAAATTACCTATACCATTCGGAATAAGATTTGAACCTGCTTCCGGACCTGCAATAGTTAATGGGGAAACAAATAACAAAGCAGAAAACAAAAGAAATAACTTTAATTCAGTTCTGCAAATAAAACTCTTATGCACTTTTCTTAAATTCCTTTTCGCTTAATCTATGGAACATGCACAACGAATATAGTTCGTGCAATACTATCATAAAACATCTTCACATATATAACAATAAATTATATTGATGATTTTTATCTTACTATAAAAATAAATTAATAAAATAATTTTGCTAATTTATTAAATTATGTGAAAATCGTATATAAAATAAGATATACCACGTATATAAACGGTTGATTTAAAATTTATTTTCTGATAACATAAAGAAAATGTAAATTTTTGTAAATATGAGTATTGTATTTGAAAACTTTTTCTTTCTGTGTGGTTTTTATACTATATAAGCATATGGATGCAAAAAGATTGTTTTATGAAAGGGAACCCATAATGAGTAAGTTTAAAAAGAAGATTACTGCATTTACTGCTATGCTTGCCTTTTTGTCCATAACAGGTGCAACGGCTTTTGCAGCATCAGTAGATAATGTTATTAATAATACCGGAAACGTAGGTTTTGGAGGATCCGGAAACAGACTTGACGTAAACATCACAGGAGGTCAACACGGTGCGGTAGGACAAGTTGACTGGAACGATTTTTCAGTCGGAAAAGGCGAACAAGTTAATTTTGGATTTTCTGGACTTTCACAAACTATAATAAACCGTGTTCTTGGCGGTAAAACCTCAAATATCTTAGGTGACCTTACAAACTCATGTATAAATGGTGGTGTTTGCGATTCATTTGCAGCAACAGGCAAAGTAATTCTTATTAATCCGGCAGGCGTTATGTTTGGAGCAGGCTCAACTGTTGACCTAAACTCGTTTACCGTTTCAACATTTGACTTTAAAGGTGCACAAAACCTAAAGGGCATGACTGACTCCGAAATGGCAGCATACCAATCAGGGGTACTAAATAAATTATCACCCACACCCGAAGTGAACGGCGAAAACAGAGTGTATGGTTCAATTACATTTGATTCAAATTACACAAAAGCATTTGAAGATGCAGGTTTAACATTCCAAAAAGGTGATACCTTTGTAAGTTTAGATGGAACTACATTTGCTCATTTTAATGAAGACGGCACACTAAACGAAGCAAACCCCAATAAATCAGTAGCGATTGTTTCAGACAACATTAAATACAAAGATTCATTAATCAGAACAGGAAATAACCATAATTATATTACATCGTACGGTTCTCAATCCTTCTCAAATGTAAGATTAATAACTGCCGATGGTGTAACATTTGACTATCTTGCAAACGGATATTTAGACACGCTAAATGTAGCAGAAGACACTGAAAGCAATGTTCAAAGAACAATTGATATAGATAATTCCGGATTAGCAGCTGACGAAACTGCAATAAGATCAGGAGATGTTCATATTATTAATAAATCAAACGCAACGGGTTCTGATATTAAAATTTCAAACTCCGTTATTAAAGGCACAAAACTAATAAACAAAGAAAACGGAGATATAATGATTGTCGGCTCGCAAGACGTCCTAGTTGACAATTCACGCTTAGAAACAATTAACACAAGTGTAACAGATAAAGACGGTAAAGTAATTAACACTGAAAGTCAAAATGGTGGCGAAGTATTTATTTCGGCAGACAAAGATGTTACCGTAAAAGATTCATTAGTATATACAGCAGGCTCTAAAAATCAACCCGAAGGAAGCAACGCTGGAGCTGTAAGAATCTTCTCATACGGCGGAAAAGCAAAAGTTGATAATTCAAAAATCATTGCGAATGCCGATGCTTATGTGCAATCAGTAGACAAAGTCGAAGTTAACAACTCTTTAATCCAATCTACAAATACTATTGATAAAAATGATATAACAAACATCACTCTTGCAGGTGCAGGTGAAGTAAAAATTCACAACACCGTTGCTAATGCAAGTGGCAATGTAGATATTTTATCTGCATATTCAGACGGGTCACTTGCAGGAAATATAATTATTTCAAGCGATTTAGATAAAAATGGCAATAATCAAACCTTAATCGCAGCAGGCGACAAATTATCAGTTCAAGGTTCAAATACCTTAATCGATAATTCATCATTAGTATACGATGAAATCAAATTTTACAATGACGGAACAACAGGTCTAAACAACGTAACTGTTGCAAATAACTCAACTTTTAGCCCAATAACATCTGAAGGCAAAGTAGGCGGTGATGTAACACTTGAAACAAACGGTAACTTTACCCTTGATAATGCTACAATGAAAAGAGCTGCATATTCACTTAAATTTGACAGAAATGCCGATGACTCACTTGTTGACGATGGAACAGCAGATGCTATCAACTATAAACTTACAATAAACACAGCAGATGCCAACAATCTAAATGTAACCTCAACCGAAGGTGACGTTATAGCAACAAACAATACAAATGTTCATGTAAACAATGATATGAATCTTTTATCTAAGAAAGGTGATGTCAAGATTGACAAATCAACGTTAAAAGCTGATGGAAATCTTAAAGCTGAAGCTACTAAAGGCGGAATGTTTGTTAAAGATAACTCAGTTATTAATGCAAATAAAGATGTAACTCTTGAAGCGTACGAAACTATCACTTTTGGAAAACAAGGTACATCAAATATAAATATCGATAACTCTGCTAAAATTGCATCAGGTGAAGATATGTATATCACTTCAACCGGTGGAAATATAAATGCAGAAAAGACAACAATGCCGACACTTGAATACGGTGACAGACTTACATTTAATGCAAAAGGCGATAATACATTTACAAGTGAAGATTCACTAAAATCAGTAAATGTTGACTATATTGCAGGCGGTGCAAATAAATTCTACACTCAAGGTGATTTACAATTTGTAAATTCAACTTTTGAGGCACCTGAAAACTTTATTGAATCAGGCAAAGATGTAATAATGAACAATTTAACAATTAAACAAGCAACCGCAAACGCTAAAGATACAGTTACGGAAATATATGCAAATGGCGATGTTACAACAGACGATGTAACAGGAACGGCGGCAGAAGATGTTGCAGCAAAAACTCATAAATTCCCGCAAAGCGTTTCTACCGATAGAACAGGAACAGGTAAAACAGTTCTTGATGTAAATAAAACAAAACTAAAAATTACAACTGAAACTGTAAAAGACGCAAATGATCCTACAAATGGAAGTATTGTAGTAGACTTAAAAAATGCAAATAACAAAGATGCCGGTGTTGAATTAACGGCACAAAATGTTGAAAAACTCGATAAAGACCCGACAGGCGGTAACTTCAAACCCGGATATTACTTATCGGGTACACAAAAATGGGACGAAAAAAGTGAACAATATGAAGGTCCCGAAGTACATGTAAATGCTGTTGATGATGAACTTGCAGTATCCAAAATAATTACAGATAAACTGTTTACTGATGCAAATGATAAAATGTATGCGTCTGACGTTGACTTAACAACTGAACAATTAGCAGGACTCCCCTCGGATACTCCATCAAAAGGATATATAGAAGTTAGAGACTATATGGGCTTCAATCAAGACAATGATTTCGACAAAGACCCAACAGATTTTGACTACACAGGAAGCTATGTTCAAGGAACTGCAAATACACCTGACGGAATAGTTGACGTATTTGAAAAACATACAATCAACTTTGGTGACACAGATGAAGACTTTATTTTGGTTTACGATAAACCAATTGATTGTCCGGAACCGCCACCGGTTAATCCTGATGATGGCAGTATAGATTCAATGATCAACCAAATTAAAATTCCAAGAGAACAAGTTGAAATATCAAAAACATCGAAAGTTTCAGATAATACAGTTGATCAAACATCAAATATTATGTCGGCGGCAGCAAAAGTTGACTTAGGTCAAGAAGATAAAAATTCCGACAAAGAAGATGAAGAATAAAGAATAAAGAATAAAGAATAAAGAATAAAGAATAAAGAATAAAATTAAAACCCTGAACTTTATAATAAGTTCAGGGTTTTAATTACACCATAAAAACACAAGCATATTATTTACTGCTGATAAATCCAAACATCAAAACCTGCTGATTTTAATTTTTGAGCTTGTTTTTTAGCTACACCAAAATCTTGAAAAGAACCCATTTGCACACTAAAAACATCACCAACTTTTCTAACAAAAGGTGTTAGCGTTGAATCTTGAGATTTAATAGCATTCTGCATTTTTTTTGCTTCATCAAAACTGGAATATCTACCAATCAAAACCTTTGACATAACAGTAACATTTTTTTCAATTAAAGTTTCTTCCTGAGGTTTTTTATTATGAGTGGAAATCTCTTCAATGGCCGCAGAAAGTTTATTTTGCTCTTTAATTTGAATTTCTTCACTTTTTTTGAGTTTAGTATCTTCCTTAATAGTCTTATCAATATGCGAAGGATCTATTACTTCAAAATTTGTCTTTTCTTTAGTGATAATTCTGGCTTCAGAAGGAGCATTTTCTTCTTGTTGAATAAGCATTAATCTTTTGTCAATTTGTTTTTGTTGTTCTTCTTCGATAACAGGAGCATATCCAGAAAAATTTTCCATAGTATCAGGATTTCTTAAAGACAAATCGCCTTTTGAATATTCAATATCCATTTTAGCGGAATATTTCATAATAAAAACAACAATAATAATAAAAATAATTACAAAAGTTGCAAGAAAAAGCTGAAAAAGAAAATTGAGTTTTGAAATTGGCTTATTTGGTTTTTCAACTTCGGACTGCATTTTATTTTTCTTATATGCAAAGTAATCTGATGTATTAAAATTCATGTTTAAACTAAACCTCTTACTTTGTATGTAGCCATTTTTATACTTTCTGCTTCACTTTTAAATCTGGACAAAACATCCAAGGCAAACCCCTCAATATCAACTACTCCGATTTCAATTAAATCAGATGCGTCGACAGGAGCACCCTCTTTTATTATATTTAAAGCAGTATGAATAAGACAAGAATTTACAGATTTTGTTGCAATTGAAACAGATAATTTTCTGTTATCAAAAAATAAATCATCTCCTTTTCTTGAAACAAAATAACCCAAATCTTCAATAGCCTCTTTTATTATAGTTACAAAAAGCCTTTGAGCCCAAACCATCTGTTCTAAATTAAAATCAAAACATTCAATTATAAAATTTAACATCTTCTTAGAATAAATCGGCTCATCATTAATAACATCTTCTATGTCAACCATTTCATCAAGCTTAACATCTACTTCACCGATAAATGAGACAATAGCATCACCTAAAATATTAAAATTTTTATAAATCCAATGAGGAGATAACTCCTTACCTGTATATTTAATTTCTTTTTCAATAAAATATGTTTGCATTTAAAATATTTCCTTAATAAGCTCCGGTTTTTTACTTTTTTGAATAGCATTTTTTAACAACTTACAAGATAAACATTCGCCACAATGCTTCTTTCCGGTATTTTGAGAAGAATCATAACAGCTTTTTAAAAATTTTAACGGTACATTATTATCTATAGCATAATTTACAATTTGGATTTTATCAAATTGTAAACAAGGAGCAAAAATTTTAGGATTATTCAAAGTAGAAAACTTAAAAAATTCATCACAAATTTTAACAAACTTTTCTGAATTATCGGGAAATTGACAACTTTCTTCTTTATTTGCTCCAAAAATAATATACCCATAATTATATTTATCACAAAAAGAAGCAGCAATATTTAAAAATAATCCGTTTCTGTTTGGAATCCAAACAGAGTCAAAATCATCAAAATTTTTATTTTGAAAATCACACAATTCTCTCATGAAAGATAGGTCGATGAATTTCAAACTTATGTTATAATATTTCGCAATATCAATAGCTGCCTGTTTTTCTTCAAAATACGCACTTTGACCGTAATCAAATATAAGTGCCAATTTTACATCTAATTTTTTTATAGCAATATCCAAGGAAACTAAGCTATCCAAACCGCCAGATAATAATATTATAGCATCCTTACTCATCAATATCCTCGTACACCCTTAATGTCTGTCTTGCATATTCTTTTAATTCTTCAGCAAAATCGCCATTAATTACTTCATCTAAAATCATTCTGTCAGATAAATTATATAAAGCAATTAAAGCATTCTTTTTTACCTCGATATCTGAATCATATTTCAAACAATCAAAAATTAACTCATAATTTTCTCTACAATCACTGTTCATCAATGCTTCAATTGCACTAATTCTAATTTTAGGAGATGAATCATTCAAAGTTTTTTTTAAAATTTCAAGAGCCTTACGGTCTCTTGAAACATCAAAATTAGAAATAGCTTCAATAATTTTTTCTTTTAGATATATAAATTTATCCAAAAACATTTGTTTTGTATTTATTATAGAATCAAATACATCCAAAGCACGGCTATCTTTTAACATACCCAATGCCGTAACTGCCGATTCTTTTATGTAAGCAGACTTTTCGGTTTCATCGCTTACTACATTCATAAGAGAATCAAAAGCATTTTTATCACCGATTTTTCCAAGTGCCTCGGCAGCCGCCAACCTTATTTTATAATTTGAATTTTTATCATTCAAGCAAAACAACAAAGGCTGAAGCGCGACTTTGCTTTTATAACTTGAAATAGTCTTTATTGCAAGAACTTTAAGATTCAAAAAATCATTATTTGAATTTTGTATTAAAATAAAATCAATTAAGGAATTTAAATTATCGGCAAATTTGAATTTGTTAACTCTTCGAATCGTTTCATTTAACAAATTTATTTCGTGTTTATTTTTTAAAATATAATTGAAAAGATAACAAATTTCGCTTTTATTGAATTTTTTTTCGATATCATTAAACAATAAAACAAGATCGCATTTTGATTGTATTTTTTGTTCTAAATATGAAACTATATCTTCTGAAAAAAACTCTTTCATCTCACCAAGCCGTATTATTAATATAAAAATTTAAACATAAATAAAAAGGGTTGTAAACTTTTTTAAACTATTTATGGAAATACACTTTAAAACATGCTGTTTTAGTGTTAAAACGATACAGAATACAAAAAAGAGTTTACTTTGGAGAAGATGTCGGAAGTTTCTTACCAGCAAGCAGTCGAGCAAATAAAAAATAATTTAGATATAGTCGATGTTATATCTAAATATGTTGTGCTGAAGAAAACAGGAAGAAACTTTCAGGGACTTTGCCCTTTCCACAACGAAAAAACTCCCTCATTCGTCGTAACTCCCGACAAACAAATATTTAAATGCTTCGGATGCGGAGAAGGCGGAGATGTATTTACCTTCTTAATGAAAATCAATAATCAATCTTTTAATGAAGTCATTGAAGAACAAGCTTTAAATATGGGAATAGAACTTCCAAAAAGAAATCTAAAAAATGCTTCAATACACAAAGCAGAAAAAGAACGTTTATATGATGCTATGGAACAAGCATGTAAATTTTTTAAAAATAATCTTGAAGCAAACCAAAAAGCTCTTGAATATCTTGAAAAAAGAGGAATAAATGAAATTGCAATTTCAAAATTTTCTCTGGGACTTGCACCAAAAGGAAATTTTGAACTAAAAAACCACTTAACAAAGCTTGGATTTACAGTTGAAGAATTAAACAAAGCAGGGCTTGTATACGAAAAAGACGGAACTTTTGTAGATCGATTTAAAAACAGAATTATAATCCCAATCAAAGATGCAAACTCAAACACAATAGCTTTCGGAGCTAGAGCAGTCATAGAAGGGCAAATGCCAAAATATATTAATTCTCCCGAAAGTATTATTTACAATAAAAGTGCTGTTTTATTCGGTTTAAACAGAGCGAAAGATGCAATAACCAAAAATGACTCCGTTATTTTTATGGAAGGATATTTTGATGTAATTTCAGCACACCTTGGCGGAGTAGAAAACGCTGTTGCAACCTGTGGAACAGCTCTTACCCCTCAACATATCAAACTCATTAGCAGATATAGCCCGTCAAGAAAAATTTATCTTGCTTTTGATACTGACAGTGCAGGGAAAAAAGCAATCGAACATGGTGCGGAAGTAATAAAAAATATATTTTCTGCATTAGGGGACATAAAACAATACGACTCAAATTTTAGAGAAAATGAAGAAAATGTATGCGAAATAAGAGTTGTATCCGAAATACAAGGTAAGGATCCGGATGAATTTATCAGAGAATTTGGCGGAGAAGAATATTTAAAAAAAGTTAAAGAAGCTCCTTTGTTGTTAGATTACCAAATCAACCAGATATATAAGGAAACAAAAGCCAATTTAACTCCACAAGAAAAAAGTCATTTAGTCATACAAATTGCTGATATTTTATATCAAATTAAAAATCCTGTAATTTTGGACGATTATATTAAAGCGGCAGCTTTTAAATTAAATGTTGCGGAAACAATTTTAAAAACTCAAATTTCAAATAAACAGGCTGATGAATTTGGAATTTTGAAAATAGAAAATGAAAATCCAATAAACAAAATAAAATTACCGAACAAAGATTCATCAAATTTATATGAATTAATGGAACAAAATTTAATAAAGCTTGCATTTGCAGCTAATACAGAAGATAAAAAAAACTATCTTCAAGAGAAATTATCAGGCTACAGCTCACAAGACAAGGAAAACTCAAAGATATTAGAAAGCATTGACAAAAAATTTTTGGAAGTAAATAATGTTGACGAACTAGCAAAAAAACTTTTTTTAGGGTTTTATAATGAACAGCATATACAAAAAAAAATCTCAGATAATATTTTTTCGTCGCATGAATTTAACAACTTGTCACAAGACAACTTTAAACAAGCAGTAGATGAAACATTTGAAAGATTAGAAAATTTAAAACAGCAATACAGGAAAAACGAGTTGAAAAAAATGCTTAAAGATAATAATCTAACACCCGAAGAAAAGCTTGAAATTTCGACAAAAATTTTCCAAGAACTTAAAAAACAATAAACAGATTGGAGATAATTAATGAGTAGAAAAAGAAATTCCGACAGTTCTGTAATTAATGTTATGGATAAATCAGAAATGATTGAAGAAGATGAATACTTTGAAAGCACAGGTCTTGAAACTGATAATATCTCTAACATAATGAGAACTCAAGGCGTTAGCACTGTTGAAACATCCAGCGTTGCAAACTTTTTCGACCAACAAGATACAGAAGGTGAATCAGAAAACGATTTAAAAGTTCCAAGAGGAATATCGGTTGATGACCCTGTTAGAATGTACTTAAGAGAAATCGGCAGAATTAAACTCTTAACGGCAGACGAAGAAATCGATTTAGCAAGAAAAATCGTAGCAGGCGGAAACAGTGGTGCGGTTGCAAAAAGAAAACTTGTACAGGCTAATTTAAGACTTGTTGTTTCAATAGCTAAAAAATATGTTGGACGTGGCATGCTATTTTTAGACTTAATACAAGAAGGAAATCTCGGCTTAATTAGAGCAGCAGAAAAATTTGACCATGAAAGAGGGTACAAATTTTCAACCTATGCAACTTGGTGGATTAGGCAGGCAATAACAAGAGCAATTGCAGACCAAGCAAGAACAATAAGAATTCCTGTTCACATGGTTGAAACAATAAATAAACTTAAAAAAGTAACAAGAAAACTGGCACAAGAACTTGCAAGAAAACCGTCCGAAGAAGAACTATCCGCAGAAATGGGTATTTCAATTAACAAGCTTAGAGAAATTATAAAAGTTGCCCAAGAACCTTTGTCCCTTGAAACACCTATAGGAAAAGAAGAAGATTCAAGATTGGGTGATTTTATTGAAGATAAAGACGCCGATGCTCCAGTCAAAACAGTTGCACATGAACTTTTAAGAGAAGATTTAGCAGAAGTCTTGGGTTCACTTTCACCCCGTGAGAGAGATGTTTTAAGATTACGTTTCGGTATGGATGACGGCAGACAAAGAACTCTCGAAGAAGTTGGTCAATTATTTGGTGTTACTCGTGAACGTATAAGACAAATTGAAGCAAAAGCTTTAAGAAAATTACGCCACCCTAACCGCTCAAAAAGATTAAAAGAATATGTTGAAGTTTAATATTAAGCCCTCAATTTTGAGGGCTTAATATTTTGAAGAAAAGATGACAATAAAAAAATTTATTATATAATTAAGTAACTTATAATATTTTGGTAGATTATGGCAAAAAATAAAGCAAAACTAATAATTTTTACAGGTCCTTCGGGTGTTGGCAAAGGAACAATTTTAGCTGATTTTTTTAAAAAAGTAGATAATAACATTGTCTACTCCATCTCAAATACTACAAGAAAGCCCAGAGATGGCGAAATTAACGGAATGCACTACTTCTTTATTTCAAGAGAAGAATTCGAAAAATTAATAAAAGAAAATGCTTTTTTGGAATATGCAAACTATAGCGGAAATTATTACGGAACAAGTAAAAAATTTGTCGAAGAAAAACTAAAAGAAGGAAAAAGCGTTCTTCTTGAAATTGAGCTCCAAGGTGCATTACAAGTAATTAAAAAATGTCCGCAAGCCGTAACCGTTTTTATTAAACCACCAAGCTTTGAAGAACTTGAAAAACGACTAAGAGGCCGCCACAGTGAAAGCGAAGAAGCGATCCAAAAAAGACTTATTACAGCAAAAGAAGAACTAAATAATGCAAACAAATTCCATTATGTAATAGAAAATAAAATAGTAAATGAAGCAGTGGATGAATTAATTAAAATCTATAACAAGGAAACAAGATGAATAAAAATATATTAATTGGAATAACATCGTCCATTGCATCATATAAAATATATGAGCTAATCAGACTTTATAAAAAAAATGGTTTTAATGTAAAAGTAGTTCTAACAAATAATGCACTTAATTTTGTATCTCCGCTTATATTAGAGACATTATCGGAAAATGAAGTTTACTATGAACAATTTAAACCAAGAAATAATGTTGAACACATCAGCCTTGTGGACTGGGCGGATATTTTTGTTGTAGCACCTGCAAGTGCAAACACTATTTCAAAATTTACACATGGAATTTCAGACAATTTATTATGCAGTATATTTTGTGCATACATTTCAACCAAAAAACCGATTTTAATTGCTCCCGCTATGAACACAAATATGTGGAACAATCCTTTTATACAAGAAAATATTAAAAAACTAAAAACGCAAAATATAGATTTTATTAATCCGGAAAATGGATTTCTCGCTTGCAAAACAAATGGCACAGGAAGACTGGCAAATATAGAAATAATTTTTGAAAAAACCCTAAGAAACCTTTTTCAAAATAAAAAATATAATAATAAAAAAATTATAATAACACTGGGCGGAACAAAAGAATCAATTGACAATGTTCGTTGTATAAGCAACTATTCATCAGGAAAAATGGGAATATCATTATGTAAATGGGCATACAGATTAGGTTTCGACGTTTTAGCTATTTCTACAATCGAACTTAACAATGTTCCTTATGAACATATTATAATAAATTCTGCCGACGAAATGCTGAAAGAAATCCAAAAAAATGATTTCAATATATTAATTATGGCAGCTGCTGTATGTGATTTTAAAGTAAAAAATAAATCAAATAAAAAACTTATAAAAGAAAATATAAAAGAAGAATTTGCCTTAGAACTCGTAAAAAATCCTGATATAATAAAAACAATATCTGAAAACAAAAAAGAAAACCAAAAAATAATAGGATTTTGTTTAGCCGATGAAGACTTTATTAATCGTGCAAAAACTAAGCTGGAAAACAAAAAACTTGATTTTATTGTTGCAAATGAAATAAAAATCGCACTAAACACAGATAAAAACAAAGTTACAATTATTGAAAAAAGTGGTAGAATTATAAATATAGACTTAGACACAAAAGACAATATTGCTAGAAAAATTTTGGAGGTCGTTTGTGATTAAAACGGATTATATTATTTCAAAAATTGAAAAATACGCATCTCTTGAACTTGCCGAATCATGGGATAACTCAGGTTGGCAAATAAATCTTGAGCACGACTACACCAATAAAGTTTTGGTTGCTCTTTCTTTTACCAGAGATGTTCTAGAACAGGCGGTTACAAACGATTGCGACTTAATAATTACGCACCATCCTTTAATTTTTAATTCAATTAAAAAAATAGATAATTCTCTTATAACAGAAGCCATAAAAAATAATATTTGCGTATACAGTGCACACACAAACCTTGATAAAACCTATGGTTCCACAACTGACGCACTTTGCGGAGTTTTAGGACTTCAAAATCTTATCACAGTTGACGACTATATTAAAATTTCACATTTAAAAGATGAATTTGCTCTGGAACAAATGATTAAAAATATAAAACAAGCATTAAATCTGGAACATTTAAAGCTAATTAATCCCAATAATATAGATATAGTTAAAAATGTGGCTGTTTGTGCCGGTGCTGGCGGAAGTTTCATTGATAAACTAAAAAATTATGATATAGATTTATATATAACAGGAGACATTAAATTCCACAAAGCACTTGAGGTTGAAGGTTTTGCAGTAGCAGACATAGGGCATTTTGAATCAGAATTGCCTGTTTTGCCGCTTATACAAGGCTTAATTGCCAAAACAAAAGTTGAAGTTATAATAGCCAAGGAAGAAAAACCCTGGACAGTTGTTTAAGAGGATAAAATGGCAATACGTTTTTTAACATCCGGAGAATCACACGGGGAAAAGTTAAACGCAATAATAGAAGGAATCCCATATGGCTATGAGCTGGATTTTGACTTTATAAATTCTGAGCTTGCGTCACGCCAGCAAGGTTGCGGCAGAGGCGGAAGAATGAAAATTGAAAAGGATACAATTAAAATACTCTCGGGTGTGCGTTTTTCAACAACAACAGCAAGTCCAATCGCACTCGAAATTGAAAACAAAGATTGGCAAAATTGGATATATCCAATGAGTGTTGAAAAAATTAATTTTAATAAGGTTAATGCAAAATTAAAAAAAGAAATCGAAGAAAAAATAAACGATAAAAAAATTACAAAATTAAGACCCGCTCACGCAGATTTAGCAGGAACAATTAAATACGGTTTTGACGATATAAGATATGTTCTTGAACGCTCAAGTGCAAGAGAAACCGCGACTAGAGTAGCAGTTGGTGCAATTTGCCAAAATATCTTAAAATATTACGACATTTCATTCATTTCTGAAATTATTTCAATAGGGCTATGTAAAGACAAAAATAACTTTGAAAATTACATAAAAGATTTTCAAAAAGAAGGAGATTCCTTAGGGGGGGTTATTAAAATAACAATAAAAAATCCGCCTGTAGGATTAGGAAGCTTTAATCATTGGGACAACAGACTTGATGGCAAACTGGCACAAGCAATGATGTCTATTCCTGCTGTAAAATGTGTTGAAATCGGTCTCGGGAAAGAATATGCGAAATACTCCGGACATCAATCTCACGATGAAATCTTCGAAGAAAACGGAAAAATTTATCATAAAACAAATAACTCGGGTGGGATAGAAGGCGGCATGTCAAACGGAGAAGATATAATACTCAAAATTGCAATGAAACCTATTCCAACAATGAAAAAAGCACTTAATAGCATAGAAATTAAGACACATAAAAAAACAAAAGCACATTTTGAAAGAGCAGATAATTGTGCCGTTGAAGCCTGCGGAACAGTTGCAAGAAATATGGCAGCCATAATAATACTTGATGCTTTTCTTGATAAGTTTGGTAAAGATTGCAAACGAGATATAGATTTAGCTTTTCAAAATTATCAAAAGAGGATAAATGAAACATAAAAAAATTGCACTCATCGGAATGATGGGAAGCGGAAAAACAACAATAGCTAAGGAACTAAGCAAATTAACAAATATAAAACTTTATGAAGCAGACGATATTTTTGAAAAAAAATATCAAATGACAATAAAAAATTTTTTTAAATATTATGGAGAAGAAAAGTTCAGAGAAAAGGAAAATGAAATATTAAAAGAAATCATAAAAAATGAAAACTTTATTATTTCAACAGGCGGAGGAGTTATATTAAATCAAAAAAACAGAGAAATACTTTTTAATGAAAATATTAAAACTATATACCTCAAAACAACTCCTGATACGATATTCAAAAGAATCAAAAACGATAAAAAAAGACCCTTGTTACTGGTAAAAAATCCAAAAGGAAAAATTGCAGAAATTTTAAACGAAAGAGAAAAACATTATAATAAAGCACATATAATAATAGAAACCGATAACAGAAAAATCAAAGAAATAATAGCAGAAATAAACGAAAAATTATGAAAAAAATATATATAAAAACTTCTGAAAACAATCAAAGCGAAATCATAATTCAAAATGATTTATCAAAAAAAATACAAGAAATTATAGATATTAGAGATTGTTTCCTTATAACCAATACTAAAATCGCAAAATTATACCCTGAAATACTATATAAATTCAACGAAAGAAAAATTGTAATAATAAAAGATGGAGAAAAATATAAAAATTTTAAAACGTGCAACTTTATTTTAAATAAATTATTAGAAGAAAAAATAGAAAGAAAAGATTGTATCGTTGCTCTTGGCGGCGGTGTCGTGGGTGACATTGCAGGATATTGTGCAAGTGTCATTTTAAGAGGAGTTAAATTAATACAAATCCCGACAACCCTTCTTGCGATGTGCGATTCTTCAATAGGAGGAAAAACAGGGTACAACAGTCCTTTTGGAAAAAACTTAATAGGCACTTTTTATTTAGCAGACAAAGTTTTAATTGACCCTATATTCTTAAATACTTTAGATGAATTTAATTACAAATGCGGTTTGGGTGAAATTTTAAAATACGCATTTATTGAAAAATCCTGTAAATGCGGACAATTTTATAATTTGGAAAATATTTTAACAATTAATCAAACAAAAGACGTTAGAAATGAAATGACTGAAATAATCAGCTGCTGTGCTTCCTTAAAAGCAAACGTGGCAACACTTGATAAAAAGGAAAATAATTTAAGAAAAATATTAAACTTTGGACATACATACGCACACGCTTTTGAAACATACCTGAAATATAAAAAGCTCTCCCATGGCCAAGCAGTAAGTTACGGTATAAAATGTGCAAACAAATTGTCGTATAAACTAGGGAAAATCGATAAAGAATACTATGATAAAATAAATTTTTTAATTGATAAATTCTCTCTAACTAACAAAAAAATTAAATTTAAAAAAGAAAAAATCATTGAACTAATGATGCATGACAAAAAAGTACAAAATAAAAAAATTAACTTGCTGCTTCCAACTGCCCCTCTTGAAGTTGAGCTTTTTGATAATATAGATTTGCCTTTGCTTGAAGCTTCTTTGCCTTAGCAGAATTTCCTAATTTTTCCATTACTAAAGCAGCTTGCTCGTAATTATAAGCAATTTGTTCATAACTTTCTTGAGTGGAAGAAAAAATCATTAAAGCATTCTTGTATCCGCTTAAAGCTTTTTCATTGTCACCAACATATTGGTAATTTTGAGCACCATCAGAATATGTATTTGCAATCAGACTATCATTATTACTGCCCTGTGCAACATCATACGCTAAAACTGTATAATCATCAGTATTTTTAGAATCAAACTGTTTTGCATATAACCCAGCTATACTGGTTAAAGCTCTGGTTTGAATATTCGGATTTTCCGCTTCTCCGCTATAAGCAACCGCAGACAGGTAATTATTCAAAGCAGGAGAAAACTCACCAAATTCATCGTAAATAGACCCTGAACGGAAAAAAGCCTGTGACTTCAAATTAAGCTCTTGTGCTTTAGTTGCTTGCCAATAATCCCTTAAAGCAAAATCAACATAATCATAATCATCAAAAATTTTTCCTCTTTCAAAATGAATTGCAGCTTTTATATTTTCATTTGAAAAATCACTATCAGATAATATTCCCAAAGCCTCATTTAAAAAATTTAAAGCATCTGTATCACCCTGATTTGTTTGAGGCATATTTTTTGCATAAATATAAAGCTCTCTTGCTTTAATGTCGGCTTCACTCAAAGGTGCAAACGGAGTATTTAACGGTTGAGTACTTGCATTATCGGTATTTTCACCTATCTCAAGCTCGTTTTCAATTTCAATATTTTCAGGTTCTCTAACTTGACTATCGCTAGTTATATATGGTTGCAAAGCACTCGACTCTTCGGTTTCTTCAACAATAGTCTCTTTGTCCGGAATCTCAAGATTGGCTTTTTCTTGAACTTTTTCAGCTGGAGTTAAAACAAAAGACTGTGCCTTGGACTTTTCAATTTTTTCTTTAGCCTTTTGAGGAAATTCAAGTAAAAAATCAGGATTTATTTCATCAGGGTCAGCTTTTAAATTAATTTTTTGCAAAAATAAAGCATCAATCCAGCCTTCAACAACATTAGAAGGCTTATTCAAACTTTTTGCAATAAAATTGTCGGAAATTTTTGAAGCATTTTTTAAATTTGCAATTATAATGTCACGAGACGGATTTTCTTTATGAGATTCTTTTTCAACAAGATTTAAATATGTTGAAACCTCTTCTCTAACATCATCCGGAGCATTAATTGCAAGTATAGTATTTCTGAAATCCATAAGAACTTGAGAAATATTTATTTGCCCCTTTGTGTAGTCTATTGCAACTTTGCTTCCGTTTGGAAAAGTATTTTGCTTCTTGTTCTCATCCGAAACAGCAAAACTATCAGGCTTTTCAGAACCTGAATTTCCTGCGTTATATTGATTATGCTTTCTGTAATTTATATTTATAGGATAAATCGAATTATACAATTCAAGACCTCAATGCTTTCCCCAAAAGTATTATAAAAAAAAATATAAGTCCTTTAGTCATACAAATGGATTAAAAATCAGCTTTCATACAACAATAATTTAACAATTTTTTATAAAAAATCAATTTTCCATGCTTATTTTCAAGAAAAACGTATATTTTTTTTACAATACTTAAAAAAAAGAAGATTTAAAGCATGGTTTTGATTATAATGTTAGTGTATTACTTAGGAGTAGATAAATGCCCCAATATGTTTTTAAAATGAAAAAAGGCGAACTGGAGATAGAATTTTCATCTGACGATGCCGAGTTTGTTGAACAACAGCTTGAAAAATGGCGCGAAGAAATCTTAAAAAAACACGCACAATAGAATTAGGAAAAAATGTATTACAATATCAAAATAAAATCGCAAAAAAGCGAATTTATACTCGAATCCAACGATAAAAATGTTACGCAAAGAGAAATGGATATATATTTTGCGTACATTTTTAATGCAAGCGAAGAATTTAAATCAAAAATTAAAAAAGTTGAAATAAATAATACAAACCTAAAATCAATAGAAGAAATTGAAAAATTGGCAAACGAACGTAATAACGAAATACAATACTCAAAATTTCAAGATGAAAATCATATAGCCGAAATAATGCCAAAAGAAATAGATCAAACGCAAAAAAATACACAACCCGAAGTTTTGTTAGAACAAAATGAAATTAATATTGAACATAAAAACTGTACAATTAATGAAAAGCAAGAACCAATCGAGCAAACAAATCAAACGCAAAAAAATATAGCATCTGAATATAAAAATTACAATGTTGAAATTAAAAATGACACAAATAATAATTTAATAGAAACTGAAACAAAACAAGAAAAAACAAATATTGAACAAACAAAAAAAAGCAATATAGAAGAAATAATAGAACTAGCACGAAACAAAATAGACTCAACTGATTTGTCAGTTAAAAGTATACTTGATTCAATTAACGGAGATGAAATCTCTCAAGAAGATGATAATATAATCAAATTTGATATAAAAGAAGAAATAAAATCACAACCAATAAAAATAGAAAATACGCAAGAAAAAGAAATATACCACGGCAATAATCAAAACAATGTAGACAACATTTTTTCATCATTCGAAAATATGCAAAACAAAGAAAATTCAAATAAACAAGAAATAACAATTACAACACTAAATGAAGCTTTAGAAAAAAATGAATCTATTCAAAAAGCAGATGAAATTAAAATAATTTCACAAAATCCGACATCACTTGACAATCAAAATACAACACAAAAAGAAAATACGACAGAAATACAAGAAAAAATAGAATTACCTTTAGACGAAATCAAAATAGATATTTTAGGCGAAAATCAATTGCCCGAAAACAAACAAGAAACCGATATAATATTACAAAACAATAAAAATATTGAAACAAGCAATGAAATCAAAGGTCCAATATTAGACTTTACTTTATTTCTTTCCGGTTTTGGTGCAAATGAAATACTGGACGAATTTTTAATATGTGCATACTATATAAAAAATATGCTGCACGAAGAAAACTTTTCAATGAAATTTATAAATTCAAAAATTTTTCCCGCAACTGGAAAGATAGCTGACATGTCAATAATAGAAGCACTAATTAGAGAAGGATACATAAGCACCATAAATATTGATGGTATAATTAAGTATACAATAACCAAACAAGGTGAAGAATATTTTGCTTCAAAATTTCAAAACAAAACGTAAGGTAAAACATTGAACTATATTTTTATTTTTTTAATCTTAATTTCGTTTATTTGTGCCATTATAAATAACAAAATGGATATAGTCGTGGATGAACTGCTAAAATCTAGTCAAAGAGCCGTGGAGATCGCCTTGGGTTTAATTGGAATTATGGGATTTTGGCTTGGCATAATCAATATCGCAAAAAAATCCGGACTAATTGATATTTTTTCAAAACTAATTAAAAAAACTTTGCTTTTGATTTTTCCGGATTTGAAAGAAAATAATGAAGCAATTTCAAATATTGCACTAAATATAACAGCAAATGCAATGGGCTTAACAAATGCTGCAACTCCTTTTGGAATTAAAGCAATGGAAAATATGCAAAAAGAAAATAAGGACAAACAAAAAGCAACAAATTCTATGTGTACTTTTTTGGCAATAAATACGGCCGGTTTTCAAATAGTTCCCGCCGTTGTAATTGCAATTTTAAGTGCAGCAAAGATGAGCAATCCTTCACAAATTATTATTCCGACTTTAATTGTTACAACGATTGCATTTATTTCAGCATTATTTTTCGTAAAAATTTTGGAAAGGTTTTATAAATGATTAAAATACTTAATTCTCTTTCCATATACATAATACCATTTATGATTACGATTATTTTAATTTATGCTACATATAAAAAATCACCTGCATACGAAAGCTTTGTTGATGGTGCAAAAGAAGGATTTAATATAGCAATTAAAATAATACCTTATCTGATTGCAATTATTGTATGTACCGCAGTATTCAGGGCAAGCGGAGCAATAGACATTTTACAAAATATTTTAAAGCCAATACTCGATTTCTTTAAAATTCCGGCCGAAACAACGATTTTAATGATAACCCGTTCATTATCAGGCTCTGCAACATTAGGAGTTTTATCTGATATAATAAATCAAACCGGAGCAAATTCCTATGCTACAAAGCTTGCTGCAGTTATAACCGGCAGCTCGGAAACAACTTTTTATGTAGCTTCAGTCTATTTTGGAGCAATTGGAATTAAAAAATTCAGACATGCTCTTTTAGCGGGGATTATGGCGGACATAGTCGGTATAATTGCGGCAATATGGATATGCTCAATTTTTTTCTTATAAATTAAAATACCCCACATAATCTAAGTTACGATAAAATCCGTTATAATCCAAACCAAACCCGACAATAAATTTGTCATCAACATCAAAAGCTGCAAAATCCGGTTCTATATCAAATTTTCTTGCACATTTTTTGTTGAATAAAACCACCAGTTTAACATCTCTTACCTTACAATTTGTTTTTATGAATTTTAATAGAAAGTCAAGAGTTAATCCTGTGTCAATTATATCTTCAACAATCAAAGCATTTTGATTTTCTAAATCAGGTATTGCGAGATTTACAGCCTTTATTTTTCCTGACGACTTTTCGCTGTTACCGTAACTCGACAATGTTACAAACTCCATTTTAACGGGCATTTTTAAGTGCTTTGCAAGCTCAGTATAAAACATTACTGCACCTCTTAAAATACATATCAATGTAAGAGGTTTTTCTGTTCCATAAAAATTATTAATCTCTAATGCAAGCTCTATAATTCTTTTATTTAAACTATCTCTATCGATTAATACTTTTAAATCCTTAATATCTCTCATAATCCACCTCTTTATAATAAGAAAGTTTGTAGCAACCGTTTGATTTTACTTTATATTTCTCGCTGATTTTTTCACCCAATATCCACAAAACTTCATTTTCTTTACACAACAATATGTATTCATCTTTTTTATCTTGAGGTATTTTTTGATTAATAAAATAATCCTTTAGTTTCATTTTACCTTTTTTTAAACCAAATGGTGAAAAAATATCCCCATTTTTACGATGTCTTAATGTTAAGGGAAATATATTTTCTTGTACAGACGAAATAAAACAAATTTTCTCGCTCGAATTGGGAAACTTTTCAATTTTGTTTTCATATTTTTCAATTTTAAAAACAATATCTAAAAACCTATATTCACCAACATCGTTTATCTTAACTTCGGCACCATTTTTTAATTTTCTTTCTTGAATATAAATTTCATCATTAAGTATAATTAAAAAAAGTGAAGAATTTATTGAACATTTTGATTTATCATTATTTAAAATAAAATCATCAAATTTAACAATAGTTTTATAATCACGATTTTTTAAATGCTCACCTAAAAATTTATTTAATATTTCATACCTTATTTCCGGCTTTGTTTTCAAAAATTTACTTCTTATAATCCTATTGTTTTTTATTAATCTTTTAAACTCCAAATTTAACAATGAATCAATAATTTTTCTTGATGCAATAGAATTTTTAATTAAATTATCTATGGAATTAATATAATTAGAATTAATTTCAGCAAATAAAGGTAAAATTTTTTCTCTAATTAAATTTCTTTTATATTTTATGTCAAAATTTGAAGAATCAGTTAAATAACTTTGATTATTTTTTCTCAAAAAATAATATATTTCTTCTTTTGAAATATCTAGCAAAGGACGAAAATATAAATCTCTATTTTCAGGAATTGAACATAAACCCTTAACAGAAGTTCCTTTTATTATTCTATAAATCAAAGTTTCAATATTGTCATTTTTATTATGTGCAAGCATAACGACTTTTGAATTAAATTTTTTTGCACATTCTTCAAAAAAAGCATATCTTAAATTTCTTGCAGTTTCTTCGTTTTTCTTGCAATCCAACGGGGCTTCTTTTATGTAAAAAACAGAATTTATTTTGCCAGCAAAATCTTTTGTAAATTGAACTTCTTTTTTAGCTTCTTCAATACGCCAATTATGATTAAAATAAGCAAGTATTAAGTTTAAATTATATTTTTTTGCAAATTTTGACAGAACTAAAGCTAAAGCAGTACTATCCGGACCGGATGAAAATCCAACAATCACATTTTCGTTTTTAATTTCATACTTTTTTAAAAAATCTTCAACCTTATTTTCCATAAACTATAAAGGTAAATCACCCTTAACATCTGCAACTTTTGCACCATCTAAATTAAATACCGAACAAAGTGCCTTCGCAGCTAATTCGGAATATTTCTTTTCTACAAGACAACTAATTTTTATTTCGCTTGTTGAAATCATTTTTATATTAATATTTTCACTTGCTAAAGTATCAAACATTTTAGCGGCAATACCAGGTCTGTCTATCATGCCGGCACCAACAATTGAAACTTTCACAATATCTTCATCTACAAAAATATTACTTGCATTAACTATCTGATTGATTTTGTCTTTTATAGAATTAAATTTCTGCATATCAGACTTTGATATTGTAAATGCAATATCATTAGTGTTTTTCATATTTCTTGCATAGGATTGAATAATCATATCAACGCTCAAGTCATGTTCTGCCAGCAAATTAAATAATTTTGCAGCATTACCGGGTTTATCCTCAACATCACAAATAACAATTCTAACTTGCGAAGTATCACAAGCAAGTCCTGTTACAGGCTTATTTAATTCCATATCATCAACTCCTATTATTAAAGTTCCTAAATCATCTAACTTAAAAGAGCTTCTAACTCGCATTTTCATGTTATTTAACTTGGCAGCCTCAACCGAACGAGGATGCAAAACATTAGCTCCAACCCTCGCAAGCTCAAGCATCTCATCGTAAGAAATTTCTTTAAGCTTTTTTGCAGTTTTTATTACCCTAGGATCTGCAGTATAAACTCCTTCAACATCCGAATATATATCACACCTGTCAGCATTTAAAGCACAGGCAAGAGCAACAGCAGTCGTATCAGAACCGCCTCTGCCAAGTGTTGTGATATCACAATCATCACAGAAACCTTGAAAACCGGCAACAACAACAATTTTATTCTCCGACAGATGTCTTTTTATTCGAGAGGTGTTTATATTCAATATTCTTGCATGTGTATGGCAATTTTCAGTTTTTATTCCGGCTTGATAACCCGTCAAACTTATTGCGTTATATCCCGTTTCATTTATTGCCATAGCAAGTAAAGACATAGAAATTAATTCACCTGTAGAAAGTAAAACATCCATTTCGCGAGAATCAGGTGCAACAGTTATTTCTTGAGATAATTTAATTAAATTATCAGTAGTATGCCCCATGGCTGAAACAACAACTACTACATCATTACCAAGTTTCTTTTCTTTTATTACGGCATTTGCAACATTTTTAATCTTTTCACTGTCTGCTACAGATGTCCCGCCGAATTTTTGAACAACTAGCCCCATTTTATACCTCATTTGCTGAAGAATACTGTTGCATTATTTCGTTTAATGCTTCATCATTTCCAAAAACTTTAATCATTTTATCACAAATTTGACAAATTGCATTCTTTATTTCGATATTTTCAGACTGTTTTTTTGAAACTTCAATCATAGCATACATTTTGATTAACATAAAATCTTTTTTTGAAGCAGTTTCTTCATCACATTTGTCTAACAATTCCAACGCTTTTTCAGGATTATTCAATTTCAGCTCACATTCGGCATGGGCCAAATAAGCAAAACTTAAATCCGGCTTTATATTATACGCTTCTTCAAATTTTTCCTTGGCTCTGTATAAATCGTCTGTTTTAAACAAAATTAAACCGTATTTTAATACAATATCGGGATTATTTTTAGCTAACTCATAGGCAGTTCTTATATAACGCAGTGCTTTCAATTTATCATCAAACTCATTTAAATAAGACAAAGCCAAATTAACATATATATTTGGATTACTTTTATCATATTCGGCAGATTTTTGCCAATATTTTATTGCATTTTTTATATCATTTAGTGCATGGTAAGCAATCGCTATATCAAAATACACCTCTTTTATAGAAGCATCCAGAGAAACTGCTTTTTTAAAACTATCAATAGCATTTTTATATGACTGCTCTTTTAAATACGCTTTACCCAAATTATAATATGAGCTTGCAACTTCAGGGTTGATAGCCAATGCTTTTTTTATTTCATCCTTTGCAGCGTCAAGGTTATTTATTTTTAAATAAGAATATGAAAGTGCATTGTGTGATATAAATTCATCATCTTTTAGTTCAATTGATTTTTTAAACTTTTCAACAGATTCATCCCACATCTCAAATGTTTGAAATGCACAGCCCCAAGAGTTATAATACTTCCAATCAGAAGTACAATATTGCTCATACTTTTTAAATGCTTCAAGACAATTATCTTTTTCGTTAAGATTTAAGTAACTTTCAACAATTAAAATATAGTTTTCTGTTTTTTGAGGATTTAAACCAACACATTTTTTACAAAAAGCAATACAGTCATTATAATTTTTAAGTTTTAAAGATGATAATCCGCAAAGATATAATGCCTCGGTATGGAAAGGTTCTTGAGACAATATTTTCAAAAATTTTGAAAAAGCACTTTTATATTCTTCTTCCTGAAGCAAAATAATTCCCCACATTAAAAGCGGTTGAACATTCATTGGATCGAGTATATAAGCTTTTTTAAACAAAGATATTGCCATTTCTTTTTGATTATTTTTAACCGAAAAAACACCGTAATTATAATAAGTTATAGGATTAGTTCTGTCTAATTTTAAAGATTTTTCAAATGCGGACTTAGCATAATTTTTATCATCAAGCTCTGCATATATTCCGGCTAAATATCCCCAAGCACGTGCATTATTTTTATCCAATCTGACAGCTTTCCTAAAATTTTTTAAAGCTTCGTCGTAATTACTGTCTTGAGCATAAGCAATACCTAAATTCAGATATACCTCTGGATTTGACTTATTCATTAAAACGCTTTGTTTTAGTTTTTCAATCCCTTTTTCCTTTTTTCCTGAATTAATTAAATATAAGCCCCAATTAATATAAGCATAAGAAGGAATTGCAGGTTCTTTTGAAACGATTTTATAATGATTTACTTGTCTGTTCAAAGATTCAACAGACAAAAACAAATTATGAATAAATTTATAAAATCTAATCAAAAACATTTTATTTTAAATTCACCAACATGTCTGCAACTTCTCTTATTGCACCATCTCCGCCATAATTTTCGGTTATTTGTAAATCACTAACATTAAATCTTAAAACGGGATTTAAATTCTTTGGAGCAACCCTAAAATCTACCAATTCAAACGCAGGAATATCATTTATATCATCTCCGATATACAAAACTTCATTTGATTTCAAATTATATCGTTGCATAATATCATTTAAAACAATACCTTTTTGTCTTATTCCACCATGAATTTCCTGGATTGAAAATTTAACTTTAAAATAATTCAATATATTACTTGTTTCCCCTGATATAATTCCAAAATTAATACCCGCCTTCAACAAAAGAGAAACACCCATTATATCTTTAAAATTTAATCTTTTTTGAACATCATTATTCTCGGAAAGATACACTGACCCATCAGTAAAAACTCCGTCAAAATCGCTTATTACAAATTTTATAGTATCTGATAGTTTTAAAGTCATTACTTTCTCCTAAGTTTCTTTTTTATGGGTAATTCTGATTCATAAACTTTTTTTATGCCATCGCCCAGAAAATCTTTTACATTTCTAATATCTCGCACCATTTTTCTTAATCCTTCTGGCTCAAGGCTTGCTGCTTGATCAGAACCCCACATTGTTCTATCAAGGGTAACATGTCTTTCAACTGTGCATGCACCCATAACAACCGCAATTGTAGAAGGAACAATTCCTTTTTCATGTCCGGAATAACCTATAGGACAATCAAATTTTTCTTTTAATAACGGAATAACTTTTAAATTTATTTCATTATTTTGCGTAGGATAAGTAGAAGTACAATGCAACAAAACAGTATTATCTGTTCCTAAGATACTCAAAGCGTTTTCTATTTCGTCCATTGTCGACATTCCCGTAGAAACAAAAACTGGCTTGTTTGTTTTTTTAATATGGTTCAGCAATTCAATATCCGTAATGCACGCAGAGGGAATTTTATGAGCACAAACGTCAAATTTCTCAAGAAAATCTACACTATCAACATCCCAAGCAGAAGCAAACCAAAGTATTCCAAGTTCTTTACAATATCTATCAATTTCTTTATATTCACTGTATCCAAATTCAAGCCCGTATTTTAAATCTCCATTGGTATTACCAAACACACTCTGACGAGGCATCATAAGTTCTTCTTTTGTATAAACCTTATCAACAGTTCTTTTTTGAAATTTTACAGCATCACATCCAAATAAATGAGCTATATTTATTAATTTCTTTGCTGTTACAAGTGAACCGTTATGATTTATGCCAATCTCAGCTATTATGAAAACAGGCTCACCATCCCCTATTTTTTTAGTTCCAATTTTAATCTTTTTCATCAACTTTCCCTGACTTTTTAACTATGCACCTTTTATCCAAATCTTTCAAATATGAAATATTATTTTGTGTTGCACCAATTAAAATATATTCATTATTAATTTTCACAATATGGAGATTCTTACCCTGCCCCAAAGAAACAGTTGATAAAATCTGTGGTTTATTTGTTTCGTCATCTTCTTGGTTAATCTTAACTTTTATTAGCTTCTGATATATATATCCCGTTAAATATATAAGGGCAATTACCAAGAACAAACCCAAAAATAAACTAAAATAATTTGGCTCATAATTATTATGACTTAAAGCACTTTTAATTTCTTCATCTTCCATATTTAGTTCAGCTGCAAGACAACTGACATACAACAAAATATTAAAAAGAAAAAAAACTTTTTTTTTCAAATCATCCTCCAAAATTTGATGATATTATTTCAGAAACGAAAGGTAAATATGGTTTCTTGCCCAATAAAGATAATATTGACAAATACAAAACCAATAAAGTCACCAATAAACCCGATATGGTGAATGTAAAATATAAAGGTGTTTGATTAAAAAATACATCAAACCATCTGGCAAAATTGCCTATTAAAGGAATTACACTAAGTAAATTTACAGCAATACTGTATATAAGAGAAATTAAAGCTAAAACCACCGACACAAAAATTGCTTGGTATAAATTAAAAACAAGAAAAGAACTCATGTTTTTTCTGGTTAAATTAGCAAACACCAGCCATATAATACTAAAAATACCAAATGAAAAATAAGCCAATATTGATATTATTCTATCTAAAAATCCGACTTTCATCTATATACCTTCAATCTTAGAATTAATGTAACTGTTTGCCATTTCAATATATATTAATTTAATTTCATTATCTTTAGGTGCTTGTTTCATAGCTTTTTTATAATATTTAACAGCCTGAATATAATCACCCAACATAACATAAGTATTTGCTATAAAAGTTGAAATCTTTGGATCGTTTACAAGAATTTTGGATGCGGTTTTATAAATCATCAAAGCTTCCTCAAATCTTTTTTCATCAACTAAAATATTAGCAAGCAATATATAGGCATTAGCTCTTTCGGGTTCAATTTCAATAGCCTGTTTCAATAGAGATATTGCATCTTGAGACATATTGTTATCACAATAAGTTATTGCCTTGCATACCCAAGCTGAATAATAAGAAGGACTTAATTCAATGGCTCTGTCATATAATTTAATAGCTTTATCAAAGTTCTTGACTGCCGCATAAGCATTAGCCAAGCACAAAACAACTTTCTCATCGTCAGGATTTATTTCACTTGCTTTTTCATAATAATCCAGTGCATCTATATAATTATTTTTCTTTTGTTGAGCATTTGCAACATTTATATAATATTCATAATTAACAGGGTCAATTTCAATAGCTTTCAAATAATATTCAATTGCCATATCCATACTATCGACATCCTGATACAAATATCCAAGTGCATTGTATATCTCAGCTTTTTCTGGATTTATTTTTAATGCTTTTTCATAATTTGACAAAGATAACTCAAAATTATCAATTTCAGCATAAATATTCCCTAAATTATAGTACGGAGCATAGTTATTCGGCTCAATAGAAATTGCTTTATTGTAAGATTCTATGGCTTCAAAATACATTTTTTTATAAAAATAAATACTGCCCAAATTAATCAAAGACTGAAAGTCACACGGAGCAAATTTCAAAATTTCCCTATAGACATACATTGCACCATTTAAATCATTGCTTCCAATATAATAATTTGCAAGATTTTTATAATTTTCAATATCCGTCGGATTTAATTTTATCTTTTCTTTTAATTCAGAAATAATATTCTCTCTTAACAATTCAATCTCCAACTAATTCTTAAAAACTTTAGTATTTTCAAAAATAAACCTGCTTTGTGCTAAAGCCATGTTTTTTAAGGAGCAAATTCCCGCACCATCGTGAGTAATAACTCCAATCGATTTTAGCCTGTTTGCTACTAATTCATTTAACTCATCAGATTTTATAAACAATGCACAACTTTCGTTACATACATCATTTTTAAAAGGACAATTTTTCATACAAATATTATACACTAAAATTTTTATTTGTTATAATCTGTTTATGAAAAATATATTAGTTATTATTGATGAAATAGAATTTAAATATTTTGAATTTAATAAATTAGTTACAAATTTCTGGCTAATATGGGAATTTTTAAACAGAAATTATAATGTTTATATCACGACGAAAAATAAACTTTTTCAGCATTTGAATATCCCTTTTGGTCTTTGTTTTAAAACAAAACTTGAAAATGAAAACATTAAAAAAGAAAATAATTTTACAAAAAAAAATTTAAACGATTTTGATATAATCTTTTTTAGACCCGATCCACCGGTTGATATAGATTATATTAATGCAAGCTATATATTATCAAATATTGAAAATAAAGATACTATCGTTATGAATTCTCCAAAAGCCATAAGAGAAAAAAACGAAAAGTTATACATAAATGAATTTCAAGGAATAATTCCGGATAACATAGTATCATCCGATGAAAAAATAATTAAAGAATTTCTTTTTGAAAAAAAAGAAATAATAATAAAACCCTTGAATAGGTGTTTTGGCTCGGGTGTTTTCTACCTAAGTCAAAATGATAAAAATATTAATACGATAATAAAAACAGCGACAAATGATTTTAAAACTTCAGTTATGGTTCAAGAATATCTCCCTGAAATAAAATACGGCGATAAAAGACTTATTTATATTTGTGGCGAAATTTTTGATTATTGCGTTACTAAAATTGCAACCAACAACGATTTCAAATTTAATGAACACAATAAAGACACTTTAAAATTTGCACAATTAAATTCAAAAGAAAGACAAATTGAAAACTACGTTAAACAAAAATTTGAACATGACGGCATATATATGGCTGGATTGGACGTTATAGACGGAAAAATAATAGAAATAAATATTACAAGTCCATGCTTCTTTATAAATGAAATAAATAATATTTTTAATATCAAATTTGAAAAATTAATAATAAATAAAATTGAACAATACATAAACTCAAGAAAATCGGTAATTTTAAATGTTTAAAACTTATGTAACAAAAAATAAAATTATAGCAAACTTTGATCTTTAGTGTTTTTATATAGGTACCATGAAAATTAATTACAAATATACGCCAATAAATAAGCAAACAACAAAAAATCTCATCTCAAAAAAATATGAATTTGATGAGCATATAAATACAAAAAAATATACAAAAACCAGACCCGCACAGGCAATAAGCTTCAGCGGGTCTGCGATTTCAGAAGGTCAAAAATTAGCAAGCAAAATTATAAATGAAACAAACACAGGGAAAACTGTTTCAAAAGTCATGAATAAAATTGGAGACGGTTTTGTTCAAAATAAACCATTAAACAAACTTATTGACTTTGTTCATGATAACGAAGCCGGATACAATGCAATATACGCACTGCTTGTTGCCGGCATATTAAAACCTTTTTTGGTATTAAAAACAAAAGATACAGATGAAAAAGACAAACAATTAATAGCTACCAAAAACTTCCTGCAAGCATTTTTAGGTAGCTTTTTAAGCTTTACGATAAGCGGAAAAATTATTAAAAAAGCTGTCGATATAACTAAAAACAACAGAAAATTAATAAGAATAGACGGTAATAATATAACCGTTTTAGAAAAAGATAGCAAACAAGCTCTTGAATTAGCTGAAGAAATACTAAAAAAACAATATAAACCTATAAAAGAAAGAAAAGCACTGCTTAAAAAAGCATTTGAAGAAAATCAAGGAATCAAAAAAATTACGTCATACATAAAAGCATTATTTAAAAAGATTGATTATGAACCACCAGAAGATGCAATTAAAAATAAAGCAAGTGAATTAGTCGATATATGTAAAAACCATGCAAATATTTTTAAGAAAAATCCCAAATTTCTAAAAGAACTTAAAGAAAACTGTAAAGCAGACAATTGTAAAGCAACAATAGGCGAAGCTTATGATTCCTTCTGGAAAAACATTGCAGGCTCACCTGTTGCAATTGCAAAAGCAAAAATTTCAAGCGTTTTACTTCCAATAATTGTCGGGCTGATTTTTGCAAAGAAAAATTTAGATGCAAAACAAAAAAATAAAGAAAATAAATTAAACACCATATTAAATTCTCCAATGAATTTATCCGAAAATTTTAAAAATGACCAAAAACAATTTAAAAATTATATGGATAAAGGCACAAGACCCTTATCTTTTACCGGTTCAACGACAAGTATTTTAATTGATAAAATAGCAAAAACAATTGAAAGTGCTTCAATGTCAAACTTTGGGGAAACATGTGTTAAGACTCTGGCAAAACTTCCAAAGCCAAGTGCCAGAATGGCAGATCTTGAATCAATTATGCTTACGGGATATTGGGTTCAAAATACTGCACGCTCCAAAAAGATAGATCCAGACCAAAAACTTGGTTTAAATATCCAAACAGTACTTGTTACAGCAGTTTCAAGCACTATGGCATATTTAATCGATTTGCTTCTGGATGGATTAATTAAAAAAGGCGAAAACAGATATTCAACTATACTACAAGATAATATTAAAGAATTAGCCCGTAAAATAAAACCTCAAGATAACTTAAAAGAAGCAATAAAAGAAAGTTGTAAAAAACTAAATAATCCTGAAGAAATTGCAAAAACAATAATTAAAAAAGGAATAGATATCAATAATTCCGAACAAGTTAAAGAAATTGCAAACAAACTTGCTTCGGGGTATGGCAAGAAACTAAGTAAATTTAAATCACTAACAATATTTACTCTTGTTGTCAGATTTCTTGTACCGGTTTTAATGGTGAAACCCTCAGGAAAAATAAAACAAAAAATTAAAAAAATACAACAAGAAAAAGAACAAAAAATTAAAAATCCAGAAAAAGAAACTAACACAATAAAATTAAAAGAAAAACAAGAAGATAAAGAAAAAGATAAAGAAAAAGATGATTAAAAAACAGGGACATAAATTAAGTCCCTGTTTTTATTATAAATAGCTTACTACATTGCACCTTTTATAAGCTCAATAAAACTATCAGCTTTTAAGGATGCACCGCCAATAAGCCCTCCGTCTATTTCCGGTTGAGCCATTTGCTCAACAATTGTGGAAGGCTTAACGGAACCGCCGTATAAAATTCTTATAGATTCGGCAACATCATTACTGTATAAATTTTTAATAACTTTTCTTATTTCACCAATTGTTCTGTTTGCTTCAACAGCGTCGCATGATTTACCTGTTCCGATAGCCCAAATAGGTTCATAGGCAATAACAGATTTTTTAGCATCCTCGGGTGAAATTCCCTGGAAAGCTTTTGTGATTTGAGAAGCAAGATGAGTATCAGTAACACCTTGCTCTCTTTGTTCCAAAGTTTCACCACAACAAATAATAGGTATCAAACCCTTTTCCAAAATAGCAATAGCCTTTTGATTTATAAATTCATCAGTTTCACCAAACATTTGACGACGTTCGGAATGACCTATAATAACAAATTTAACCTTAAAATCAGCTAACATGTCTAATGAAATCTCACCGGTATAAGCTCCTGAAGGATTTGGATTAACATTTTGTGCTGCAAGTGAAAGTTTTGGTTCATTTTTTATTAAATCATAAACTTGCCACAAAGCCGTATATGTTGGAGCCAAAACAACCTCAGGCATCTTAGATGCTTCAAGTTGACTTACGCCATACATAATACCGTCAGTCAACTCTTTAGCTTCTGCTTTATTGTTGTTCATTTTCCAATTACCCGCAATAATGGGCCTTCTTGTCATAATAATAACTCCTTATTAAAAATACTTACGAGAGTTATTTTAACACAAGAAAAAATAAAATTAAAATCTAAACAATGGTTTTATTTAGCCTTTCACTTCTATTTGCAGACAATATGTTTCTAAGCTTCATTATTGCCTGAGCATGCAGCTGACAAACTCTGGATTCTGATACATTTATCGCTTCGCCGATTTCTTTCAGAGTCATATTCTCATGGTAATAGAAAACCAATAAAGTTCTTTCTCTCTCCGGCAATTTTTTAAGTGCCATCTGAAGCTCTTTTTTTGCATCAGTTTTTTCAATTTTTTCTTCAGGACGTTGAGAATTTTCATCTTCAATAGTGTCTATTATTTCAACACTGTCATCGCCTGTGCCTTTTTTATCATAAATCGAATTAACCGTAACATCAGCCGACATTATTTCAACAACTTTTTCTTCATTCATGCCCATTACATCGGCAATTTCTTTTGTTGTTGGGGGTCTACCTATTTGCTGTTTTAATCTTTCTGTAGCTATTTTTATTTCTTTAATTTTTCTTCTTAAAGTTCTAGGAAGCCAATCAGAAGAACGAATTTTATCAATGATTGCTCCACGTATTCTCATAAGTGCATAAGATTCAAACTTCGCACCCTTTGAAGGATGATATTTCTCAATTGCATCAATCAAACCTTCAATTCCAAAAGAAACTATATCATCAAAAGTAAAGCTTGGGGGAAGATTTACTTTTATTCTGCCTACAACATATCTCGCAAGATAAATATATTGAACAATCAGCTTATCTCTAACTGATTTCTTTGTTCTATCTTCCAAATATTGTTCCCAAAGCAGTGAAATTTGTTCGTCTGAAAGTCTTGTTATTTTTTTATATGAATCAATGTCTGTAGTCTGACTCATTTTTTGCTCTTATAATCCCCAATGTCAAATTGTCTATGTTTATTATTCTCTAAAAAGCAAGCTATAATGTCATCATCTATTTACATGATGACATTATTGAGCACTTTGCAAATTTTTATTTATCATTTTTTTTGATTTATCTACATTTTTCATTTTTTTATTTATATCATTGATTTCCTTCTTTAAAGCCTTACAATTCGCAATGGCTTTTGCTTTTTCATTCAAAGCTTCATTATACTTTGAAGTTACCACCGCAAGCTCCTGCCTAAGTTCAACTTGAGCATCATCAAGATTAACAAGAGCATTATTAAATTTTTCTTCTTTTATTGAAGTTGATCTATAGATAGAGTTAACGTTCGTGGTTGAAGTTGTGCTTTTCGTAGTATTAATTGCAGGTGCCAATTTAACTTCCGTTGCTTTATCCATGGAATCAAAAACAGTATCTGCAGCAAATACACAACCTGAAAAAAACAAAATTGAAAACAAATATAAAAACTTTTTCATAACAACTCCAAAACAATTCTATTCCTGATTATATTTTAGCCAAGCAAACAATTATGGTCAAATAATATTCAAATAATTACTCTTTTTATTTGATTTAATTTTTTAATGCTATAATTTTTTTATGGAAAATTCATATGTAATTGCTTTAATATTATCAACTCTTGCAGGACTTTCAACAGTTTTAGGTGGTTTTGTGACCTTCTTTATAAAAGAAAACTCTCTTAAATTTCTTTCTTTCGGATTAGGGTTATCTGCAGGAGTTATGCTATTTATTTCTCTTGTGGATTTGTATCCTGAATCTTGCGAAATAATAAAAAATCAACTCGGGGAAAATTATCTTTTTCTTGCTGTTTTATTTTTTGCAATAGGAATTTTAACAGCAGTTTTAATCGATTATTTTATTCCCGATCATATCCAAAGCCAAATGTTTACTAAACAACTCGGAGCAAATGAAAAACACGAGGACAGTACCGATTGCAAAGAAGATGAAAATGCAATAATATCAATAGGAAAAATTAAAAAAGCAGGTATCTTAACGGCTGTTGTTGTTGCAATCCACAATTTTCCCGAAGGTCTTGCAACATTTTTCCTTACAGCACAAGATGTTATGCTTGGTATAGGTATAGTTATTGCAATAGCTATTCATAATATTCCAGAAGGAATGGCTATTTCGATTCCTGTTTATCAAGCTACACACTCCAAAAGAAAAGCTTTTTTATATTCTTTCTTATCAGGCATGGCAGAACCCGTAGGCGGTGTAATTGGCTTTATAATAATTAAAACACTATTCCCGAATTTATGCGTCGGTATATTATTTTCACTGGTAGCGGGAATTATGACATATATATCACTTGATACTCTTTTACCACTTTCAAAAGATTATGACACAGGCCATTATTCAATCTCGGGAGTTGTTCTTGGTCTGCTTATTATGGGAATTGCACTGGTTTTACTTGAAATAAATTAATTTTTTTTCACCAACTTAATAAAAGTATCATAATAAGACTTAAATTTTGTTATTGAATTAATATTTTTAACCATTTTCAATATATAAGTCGGTCTCAAATAATAATTTCTGTTCATTTTTTTATTATATTCATATACTTCATCAGCATTTAAAGTATATGTATTTACCGTTGGAATAAAATAAGGTTTTTCATAATTTATTTCACCTAATCTGTTCTTTTTTACATAATCATAAAATTTAGTACCCAAAAGTGCTGTTGCTGTATAAAAACTAGCGTATTCAGTATTTAATTTTTTTGCAAATCTATATGTTTTTTCAATAGTTTCCTTTGTTTCCCAAGGAAGTCCTATAACATAATAAGCATACACTTGAATACCTGCTCTTTTAATCATAGAAATTGCGGATTCAACTTGTTGCAAAGTAATATTTTTACCCATTTTATCAAGTAATTCTTGACAGCCGCTTTCTATCCCAACAGATAACAAATTACAACCCGCTTTTTTCATTAATTTTAAAGTTTCAAAATCAAGCGTATCAACTCTTGTATTGGCAGAAAATTTAATCTTTAAATTAGAATCAATAATAAGCTTGCATAACCTTTGAACCCATCCGGTATCAAAATTAAATAAATCAGACCAAAAAATAAAATTTTTTATATTATATTTTAAAACACATTCTCTGATTTCTTCCACTACAAGCTCTGCACTTCGATATCTTACATTTTTACCGTTTAAAGGAGTTGCAAGACAAAAGAAACAATGATTAGGACAACCTTTTGAAACCTTGATTATAGTTTGAGTCTCTTTAGTATCAGGCCTTACATAGAAAGAATTATCAATTAAATCCCTATCGAGAAAGGGTAAATAATCAAGATTACCATTTAATTTTCTATCCGGAGTAGATACAATTTTTTCATCAATTTGATATGTAATTCCATTAATCTTTTTTAAATCTTCATATTGAATTATCTCATCAAAAGCAGGCTCAATTTCACCCCTTAAAGCGATATCTATTTCAGGATATTGCTGCATTATAGCATACGAATTAAAATTAAAAACAGCACCCTTTACAATAACAACGGTGTCTTCAAGCAAATCTTTAGCCTGAGTTAAAATAGACAAATCCTTTTCAAGAGTAGTTGAAGCCACATTTAAAACCAAAAAATCAGGTTTAAAAACTCTTAAATCTCTCAAAAAATCATATACGGTTTCATTTTTTAAACTATAATCTTTAAATTTTGTTTCATATCCTCTTTTTTTGGCTATTGCTGATAAGCTCATCATATCAACAGGCGGTAAAGGCGGTATAATAATAGTTTCAGATGTAGGTTGCTGACATCTGTCTTCTCTATTCATAATAACCGAGGGCGGATATATAAAAAATATTTTTTGATTATTCTTCATTTTATTTCTTTGATATTCTCAACTTTAAAATAAACCCAATTAAATTATTAACAAACCCTTGAGGAAAAAATCTTGTTAATTTAACCAACTTAGCGTCTAAACCTATATTATATACCGTTTTTGGATTTTTCAACTGCACTATTTCAGCAATTTTTTTTGAAACATAAATATGATTAGCCGCATGCAACGAATTTTTTTGTGCATTTTTTACCAGAAAATCTTTCTCTCTATCAAATTTCTTTGAACTGTTATTAAGAGTATTTTTATTAAGCTCCAACGAACTTTCCCAAAATTTAGTCGCAACTGCGCCCGGACGAATTGAAACAACTTTTTTATCACTTTCGATTGAATATAAATTTAATAAAATGTCAGCAGAAGCTTTAGAAATACAATAAGGACTTAAAAAAGGAAATATACCGTATTCGGCCATTGAGCTAATATTTATCAATCTTCCGTCTTCCTTTAAATAAGGACAGAAGTATTTTATTATTCTCAATAAACCAAACAAATTAACATCCAATTGCTTTTTTAAATCATTTTCATTTAATTCTTCTATTGCACCGGCAACGGCGATTCCGGCAAAATTTATAATTACATCAAATTTTATATTATAAAACTTCTCTTTTAAATGAATAAAATCCATTTCATTAGTTACATCAAGATAAAATTCATGCACCTTATCATCAATCAAACCTGTTTTTCTTGATGTAGCATAAATATTAAAATTTTTACTCTTCAGCTCATTAATTGTTTCAGAGGCTAATTCTGAATTGGAAGCGATTATTAAAATATTCTTATCCATAAAAAACATTTTATTTTAAATAAAAAAAATGTACAAGAAAGATTAAAAACTTTTAAAAAAGATGAATTTATGATAATAATATTATATGAAAAAGGTGTTAGTATCGGGTTATATCGGTTTTAATAATTTTGGAGATGAAGCAATATTTTACTCTCTTTCTAACCACCTTAAAAAACTAAAATTTGATGTTTCCGTTTTATGTTCTAATAAAAATATCGTAAAAGAAAAATATGATGTAAAAACATACAATTTTAAAAAACCTTTTGAAATTATAAAAGCAATTTTTAATTGTGACATCCTGATTTCAGGCGGTGGAAGTTTGCTTCAGAACAAAACCAGCAATTTTAGTTTGTTTTATTATCTTTCTATTTTATTAATTGCTAAATTATTATTTAAAAAAACAATAATCTTTGCACAGGGTATAGAACCCATAAACGGGAAATTTCAAACTTTTATTACAAAGTCTGTTTTAAAAACCGCAAATTTTATCTCAGTCAGAGACGAAAACAGTTTTAATCTATTAAAAAGTTGGAAATTAAATCCGGTTTTAGTCTCTGATCCGATATATTCAATTATTGAAAATATTAAAATTAAAGACAAAAAAGAGGAAGAAATCATAATACAACTAAGGGATTTTAAAAATATAAATAAAAAATTTTTAACAGACTTGGCAGATGCAATTAAAGAAAACTTTTCAGATAAAAAGATAAATATTTTTTCATTTCAAGACGAAATAGACGAAAAACCATGCAAACAATTTATAGAAATACTAAAACAAAACAACATAAAAGCAAACTATATACCAAATAAACCGATTAAAGAAACTATTGAAATTGTAAACAATTCAAAATATATGATATCAACAAGACTTCATGGGGTATTAATATCTCATGCACTCAAAGTAAAAACTTTCGCACTTATTTATGATAAAAAACTGGAAACATTTGCAAAAGAACTTAACATTGAAGCAATTAATTTAGATAATTATGACAAAGAAGAACTAAAAAATAAAATAAATTTCCTTTTAAATAACGAGGATGAAACGAAAAACTATAGAAAATTTGACTGGAGTCTAATAGATAAAGTTTTAACAGAAAATCGGGGGCAAAAATGATTGTAGCAAGTATTGATTTAATGGACGGAAAAGCAGTTCAACTCCAACAAGGAAAAAATAAAGTACTGGAGCGTGAAGACGTTTTAGATATTGCAAAGTACTATGCACGTTTTGGAGAGGTTGCAGTAATTGACCTTGATTGTGCAATGAATACAGGCAAAAACAACGAAGAATTAATTAAAAAAATATGCAAAATTGCACCCGCAAGAGTAGGTGGCGGCATAAGAACAATTGAAAAAGCCAAAAAAGTATTATCTTGGGGAGCAAAAAAAATAATCATAGGAACAGCTGCAAGTGAAGATTTTTTATCAAAACTTCCAAAATCAAAAGTGCTTGTTGCAATAGATTCAAGAGACGGTAAAATAACAACCAAAGGCTGGATGGAAGTAAGCGAATTTTCAACAATGGATTACGTTAAAAGGTTTGAAGATTACTGCTCGGGCTTCGTATTTACAGTTGTCGAAAGAGAAGGTATGATGCAAGGAGCTGATATAAATTTCATCAAACAAATTGCATCATCAACTTCAAAACCAATTACAGCAGCAGGCGGAATATCATCTGTTGAAGAAATAGTTGAACTTGAAAAAAATAATATTAATTCACAACTCGGCATGTGCATATACACAGGCAAAATAACACTGGAAGATGCCTTTTGTGCATGCTTAGATTTTGAAAAACAAGGCGGTCTTATTCCGACTATTGTACAGGATAAAATGACAAAACAGGTCGTAATGCTTGCCTATAGCAGTCCCGAATCACTTAAAAAATCATTTCAGGAAGGAATTTGCACATATTTTTCCCGTTCAAGAAATGCTCTTAGAACAAAAGGTGAAAAACATGGAAACTATCAACAATTACTAAATGCAAAATTTGATTGCGACAGAGATGCAATATTATTTACTGTAAGACAAATAGGAAATTCGTGCCATTTGAACAGATTTAGCTGCTTTCAAGACAAAGATTTTACTTTTGAAGAATTATATGAACTGATAGAAGACAGAAAAGAAAAAATGCCCCAAAATAGTTACACTACAACACTATTTAGAGACGAATTTTTATTAAAGAAAAAAATAATGGAAGAAGCTTTTGAAGCTGTAAATTTTGAACAAGCGGAAGGTCTCGCTTGGGAAGGAGCAGAATTACTATATCATCTGTTTGTTTTTATGTCCAAAAATAATATAACTATTGATGATATAAGAAATAACTTAACTTCAAGAACAAAAAAATAAATTTTGAAAGGTTAGGAAAGTTGTCAGAATTAATGAAAAAATTTAAAAAATTCAAAAAAAAATACGGCACAGAATTAATGTGTTTCTTTGTAGTTAATTTATTTAAACTCGAAAAATTATTCTACAAATGCAAGTGTATAAATTATCCGAAAGAAAAATGTATGTTTGCACTATGGCATGCTCATCAGTGCGGAGTATTTTCTTGTAATTTGAACAGAAAAACCTGTATCATGGTCTCAAGCTCGCAAGACGGTGAAATTATATCACGTGCAGCAAACGCAGTTGGAGTGGAAACTGTAAGGGGTTCCAAAACAAGGGGTGGAACAAAAGCAAGCCTTGAATTAATTAAAAGAATACAAAACGAAGATATAAACGGAGCCTTAACAATCGATGGCCCTAAAGGCCCAAACAGAATAGTAAAAAAGGGAATAATTGAAGTTGCAAAAATTGCAAATGTACCTATTGTACCAGCTGTATATTGGAGTCCTCAAAAAAGATTTTTAAAATTTAAATCATGGGATGAGTTCAGATTTCCTCTCATTGGAACAGATCTTGTCATGCTTTTCGGAAATCCTATAAATATTCCAAAAGACCCAACAGAAACTGAAATAGAAGAAATACGTCTAAAAATTGAAAACAGTCTAAATGATTTATATAAAGATTTAAAAGAAAATTATTATACCTATTTAAAGCAAAAATAATAATTTTATTGTTTTTAAAAAATATGAACAGTATAAATTTTACGGCAAAACTGACAGTAAATCCAAATCTTAGAAAAACACTTAAAACAAGTAATTTAGATGAAATTATTGAAAAAACAAAACCGATTGTCGAACACCCGTATATTTCAAATTTTTTAGATGAGGATGAAATTATTTTATCAGGCTTGAAAAATAGAAACGGCGAAGGACTTTTAATCCAAATCGGAAATCAAAAAATTGAAATAAAAACCAAAACTCCAATCAACCCTATACTTATAGTAAGTCAAATTTTACTTTATATATGCTTAAAAAACGGAGTTCAACCAGTTAGCGGAAGTCCTGAACGTATATTTGAGGCGGCAAAAAAACTTTTTGAAAAAAATTAAAACAAACCCAACTGAGAAACTTCCTTTTTATGTCCCAAATGTTCATAAGCCATTTTTGTAGCCTTTCTCCCCCTTGGAGTTCTTGCAATTAAACCTTTTTGAATTAAATAAGGTTCATATACGTCTTCTATTGTCCTAATATCCTCTCCTAAAGCAACGGCCAAGGTCTCTATTCCGACAGGACCGCCTTCAAAAGAATTTATCATTAAGTTAAGTAAAGCTCTATCTGTAACATCCAATCCGATTTCGTCAATATCAAGAGCAGAAAGTGCCGACTCTGCAACTTCTTTTGTTATAACTCCGTCACCCTTAACAATAGCCCAATCTGCACTCCTTTTAACCAAACGATTAGCTATACGAGGGGTACAGCGTGAACGTTTTGCTATTTCCATTGCACCTTCATCATCAATTTTAAAATCAAGAATTCCTGCCGTTCTTTTAATAATTTTACATAATTCCTCAGGAGTATAAAATTCTAATCTGTGGATTATTCCAAATCTATCCCTCAATGGACCGGACAAAGCCCCTGCTTTAGTTGTTGCACCAATTAAAGTAAATTTTTGAATTGGAATTCTGACTGTTTTAACACTTTGACTTTTACCAGTCGTTAAATCAATAACGAAATCTTCCATGGCGGGATATAAAATTTCTTCAGCTATTTTATTTAATCGATGAATTTCATCAATAAAAAGAACTTCCCCTTCTTTCATTTGCATTAAAATTCCGATTATATCCCTAGGACGCTCTATTGAGGGAGCAGAGGTAATTTTTATATTTGTATTTAATTCATGTGCAATTATGTTTGCAAGAGTTGTCTTTCCAAGTCCCGGAGGCCCGTAAAACAATAAATGATCAAGATTAACATTTCTTTTTTTACTTGCTTCAATTGAAATTTTTAAAGTCTCTTTAATTGATGTTTGACCAATATAATCATCAAAAGTCAAAGGACGAATATTTTTTTCGTATCCTTCTTCATTTTTATTACAAGAAGCACTCAAGTCAGGATTTGACTGCTTGAGTGCTTTAGATATTTTATTATTTTCGTTATCAGAAACTATCATTAATTAACTAAAAATCTAAAATAAATATAAACAGTTGATATCAGCAACGATATCGCTGTAACCATTATACCATATTTTAAAAATTTCATAAAAGAAATAGGACATCCTGCTTTTGCGGCATTTTCGGAAACTATAACATTTGCTGCAGCACCAATTATAGTCATATTACCACCCAAACATGCTCCAAGAGCCAAACACCACCACAAAGGATGAGCATAAGCATGACCCATGGTTTGTTCTATTGTAGCTATCATAGGTGCCATTGTAGCGGTATATGGAATGTTATCAATTATACCCGACAAAATACCCGAAGCCCATAAAATAATCATCGAAGTGGCAGTTTGAGAACCTTGTGTTACATCAAGCAGCCACTTAGCCATTAAGGCAATTCCGCCTGATTCTTCTAAACCGCCTATTATTATAAATAATCCTACAAAGAAAAATATTGTATTCCACTCAACTTCGACAAGTACTTCAGCAGGTTTTTCAAAAATTAAAAGAACGCTTGCACCAATCATGGCAATCAAAAATGTCGGAATATGAGAAATATCATGAGAAATAAATCCCAATATTACAAGCAACAAAACAACTCCTGAACGAATAGCCAAACTCATATCAGTAATTGATTTTGAATTATCGATTTTAGACACAAGTTCCATTTTTTCAGGCGATGATTTTAATTCTTTCCTGTATATAAAAATCAATAAAGCTATAACAACTGCCATAATTACAACCACAACGCCGGTTAACTCACGAACAAAGTCCATAAAACTAAAATTTGCGGCAGAACCAATAATTATATTCGGCGGATCTCCAATTAAAGTAGCAGTGCCGCCTATATTTGAACAAAAAATCTCACTTATCAAAAAGGGAATCGGGCTGATATCCAATAATTTGCAAGCAGCAAACGTTATAGGCATAACTAATATTACAGTTGTTACATTATCTAAAAACGCAGATGCTACTGCAGTAAACACAGCCAAAGCTCCAAGTACAAGTTTTGGCTTTCCTTTTGTTTTTTTTAAAATTTCATTTGCAAGCCAAGTAAACATGCCTGATTTCGATGCAATATGAACAATAATCATCATCGAAACAAGTAAAAATATTACATTAAAGTCAATAAAAGAAACAAAATAAGAAGCAAGATTATCTTTTGTTTTTTCGGTTGCAAGCAGTCCCAAAAACAATGTTAAAGAACCGCCCAAAAGTGCAATAACAACTTTCGGTATTTTTTCCCAAGCAATAAAAACATAAGCAACCAATAAAATCGTTGCAGACGTTAAAATTGCATTATTGGAAACGAATTGATGTAAATATTCCATAATTCTCCTCACTAATTATTAAAAATAGTCAATAAGTTAATCATATCTTAAAAATATGTTTAGTAAAGTATAAAAAGATTTTTTATTATGGTATATTAAAAGCAATAAAAAAAAGAGAGAAAAATGAATAATCTCGAAAAATTAATTAAAACAATAAAAATTCTTCGCTCGCCTGAAGGTTGTGAGTGGGATAGAATGCAGACTCACAAATCCATAAGACAAAATATGCTTGAAGAAGCTTATGAAGCAGTTGAAGCAATAGATGAAAATAATACCGAACATCTAAAAGAAGAACTTGGAGATGTTCTTTTACAAGTTCTCTTACATTCCCAAATAGCAGATGATGATAACGAATTTAATATTGATGATGTCGCAAAACTATTAAACGAAAAACTTATTCACAGACACCCTCACGTATTTGGAAAAGAAAAAACAACAGACACTAAAAAAATCTTACAAAATTGGGAAAAATTAAAAGCACAAGAAAAGAAAGAAAGAAAAAAAATACTTGACGGCATACCATCAACTCTGCCTGCATTACTATATTGTATGAAAATATCTAAAAAAGCAGCCAGGGCAGGCTTTGAGTGGAAAAATGAAAATCAGGTTTTAGAGTGTTTTTTAAGCGAAATAACAGAATTTAACAATGCAAAAACAATAGAAGAAAAAGAAGAAGAACTTGGCGATATATTATTTTCTCTGGTTAATGTTGCAAGATGGAACAATATTGACCCCGAACTAGCCCTATGTAAAGCCAATAAAAAATTTATAAAAAGATTCAACAAATTAGAAGAACTAACAAATAAAAATATAAATGAATTGACTTATGAAGAATATAACGACCTCTGGTCAAAAGCCAAGAAAATAACAGAAAATGAGGATTAAATGAATAATAAAAAAATTGATATAGAACCTTGTTATATACTTTTATTAATTTTAGGATGTATACTTTTTATTTTTTCAAATATAGGAATATACCCTCTAATCGACATAGATGAAACAAGATATGTAAATATGAGTAAGTATATGTATCTCACCAAAGAATATATCACTCCTATTTTAAATTTCGAACCGTTTTTAGAAAAACCGCCTTTATATTTTTGGCTAAATGTTCTTTCCTATAAATTTTTTAATACACAAAGCATTTTTGCAAGCAGATTTGCAACAGCTTTTACGGGAAGTTTTGGAGTTTTATTTACATATTTCTTTGCCAAAAGAATTTTAAATGATAAATTATACGGTTTTTTAAGTGCGAGTGTGCTATTGGCGTCAGCATGGTTTTTAGTTTTTTGCCATGTTGCTATTTTAGATTTAAATTTTATGGTTTTTTCAATGTGTGCAATATATTGTGCAGCACTGCCTCTATTTGTTGAAAACGAAAAATCAAAAAAAATATGTTGGTATTTTGGTTATTTCTTTATGGCAACATCCATTCTTGCAAAAGGCTTTATCGGACTTGCCGTACCTTGTATGGTGATATTTTTCACATATCTTATATTCGGAAAATTAAAAGAACTTTTTAAACCAATATACATTATACCCGGTTTGATTATATTCTTTGCTATATCACTTCCTTGGCATATATTAATTTATAAAGCTTATGGTGCCGATTGGATAAATATGTATATTCTAAAACATCATTTCGCAAGACTTTTAAATTCAGAAGGACTAGGCAGAAAACAACCGTTTTTATTTTATGTACCAATTCTCTTAGCAGGATTAATCCCTTGGACATTCAATTTTATAGTTATAATTATTAAAGACATAAAAAAACTTATTAAAAAAATTAAATATAAAACAAATTTTGAATTAAACACCCCTGACAAAAAAGTGATGGCCTTTGCATACACATACGCAATTTGCGTTTTTCTATTTTTTTCAAGTGCAAGCACAAAACTTCCGCCCTATATTCTAACTATATTTCCCGCCATGTCACTTATAATCGGTAATCTTTGGTATAGGGCAATTCAGTATGAAGAAAACAAAAAAGAATTAAAAATCTCAAACTATATAAATTCAATTCTTTTTGCTGTAGTTTCTTTTGCGGGCTTGGTCTTTGCATTAATTTACAAAGCAATATTACCTCAGGACATAGAATTATACATAGATAATGCTACAACGTTTGCAATTCCTTCTTTAATATACATATTTATAATTTCATTATATACATTCGATTCAATTAAAAAAGAAAAGCTCTTTCAAACCTTTATTTTCCATCTTGCACTTATGGTGGGAGCCGTATATATAACTTGCGATTTTGGAATTCCCTATTATACAAGTTTCGCCCAAGACGAACTCGAAGAGTATGCTGCCTTTATAAACAATCAAAAAAATTCCCAAACCGTGACATACGGATTTAGTGCAAAATATTCTATTTTAAATCCCAAAAAGAAAATTAAATATATTGTAACAAGTAATAAAGATAATTATGAAGAATTGGTAAAATATGTAAACAAAAACAAAAAGAAAAATGTATATATTCTAACAAGAACAAAAATTACAGATTTAGACAATAAAAAAGAATTCAAACAAATAAAAAGCGGTAAAGTTTATAAAATATATAAAGATACAATACACTAAAAAAGCACTTTTTACACAAAGTGCTTTTTAAAAATATTTTTTTCTTATTCAAAGATAACTTATATATAAGAATTTATATTTCTTTTGCATCTATCTTATCAAAATGATTTCTTGCTTCTTCTTGGATTAATTTTGCCTTTACAAAATTAGACATAGCCCTTTTTTTAACATCACACGATAAAGAACGATCCAAAGAATTTGTAGCGGCAGCACCCGCAACTATTGTTCCAAAAGGAACCAAACCGCTAAGTGCAATTCCTATTTTTTTATGTTTTTGCAAAAACGGATTAATTTTATTTTCTACAAGTTTACCAAGTTTAGAAGAATTTAATTCATTTACAAGTTTATCTTTTTCTGACGATATAAACTTAGAAACACCATTTGAACCTGATAAAACCTTATTCATAAGCTTTGGACCAGCCAAAATAGCTGCCACCGCACCGCCAAAAAGAACTACTCCAGCAGCAATTCCCCGCATTGCGGCTTTTTTGTTATCTTCCTTAGTTGAATTAAGGTTCTTGCTATTCATTTTTCCGACAACAGAACTTACTTTATCGGCAAAAAAGTCAAATCCAGCCAATAACATCAAAAAACCCAACCCTCTTGCAGCCTTCGAAGCTAATTTCCCGGGTTGGGCTAATGCTAAACTTGTTCCTAATGCTAATGCAGTTATCGCAGGTATTGAGTTACGCAACTTCATTTTTCTGCTACTTTGCACAGTATTACACGCTTTTGCTAAACAGTATGTGCTAAGTGCCTCGTTGCTCATCTCCTCGTAATGCTTGTATCGAACCTTCTTCCCTTTCGGACTGATTTCAGTTGCACTATTTCCGAAGTGTCTCGGTTTGCAACATTTTGTTAGACTATTTATTTGCACTTTTACCTCAAAAATGACTAAGACCAGAATTATAATCTATACGAATATTGTAATACAATTTAAAAATAATGCAACCCTTAATTAAAATTATTTGTAACATAATTTAATTTTAAAATATTTCCTTGTCATTATGATATAATCTCTTTATATTATTTGAATTGAGGAAATATGAACTATATTAAATTTGTTGATGTTACTAATAGGGACGGTGTCCAAACTTCAAGATTAGGCCTTGCGAAACTTGAAAAAACAATAATAAACTTAATGTTAAATGAAATGGGTATAAACCAATCAGAATTCGGTTTTCCAACAACACGCCATGAAATAAACTACTTAAACGGCAATTTAGAACTCGTAGAACGTGGAGTAATTAACAAAACCAAACTTTCGGGATGGATGAGGGCAATAAAAAACGATGTAAAAGAATCCTTTAATAATGTCCCTAAACTCAAATATATAAATCTGAGCCAGTCAACTTCCAATCAAATGATTACAGGAAAATATCAAGGCAAAAAAACAGAAAAAGATATTCTAAATGACACCCTCGAAGCAATAAACGAAGCAGTCAACCAAAATGCTAAAATTATCGGAGTGAATGCGGAAGATGCCTCAAGATCTGATTTGGATTATCTGATAGAATATGCAAAAGAATGTAAAAAATACGGAGCTACAAGATTCAGATACTGTGATACATTAGGCTATGATGACCCCACGCAAGCATATAAAAGAATATATGAGATTGCAAAAGAAACACAAATGGATATAGAGCTTCATTTTCATAACGACTTGGGTATGGCTGTCGCATGCTCCGTTATGGGAGCACGTGCAGCAATCGACGCCGGAGTAGACGCCTGGATAAATACCGCAATTAACGGCATGGGAGAAAGAGCAGGCAATGCCGATTTAGTTTCCTGCTTGCTTGCAATAAAAAAATCCAGCGGTTTTAAAGATAAATATAAAATTGACCCTCAAATTGATATTTCAAAAGCATGGAAACTTGCCAAATACACAAGTTATGCCTTTGGTGTACCAATTCCCATAAATCAAGTAGCTGTCGGTGCTAATGCTTTTGCACATGAATCAGGAATACACACGGATGGTGCTCTAAAGGACAGAAGAAATTATGAACTATACGACTTTGAAGAACTAGGCAGAGGTGAACCCGAAATAATTGAAACGGGAAGAATGATAACTGTCGGCGAATATGGTGGCATTAAAGGTTTTAGAAATGTATTTCAAAATCTTGAATTGGAATTTCATGATGAAGATGAAGCAAGAAATATTCTTGAACTCGCACGCTATGCAAATGTTCATACTCAAAAACCCCTAACAGACAGCGAACTCAGATTTATATACTTTTATCCAAATATAGCAGCAAAAATTATGACAGTAGACCCCTACTATGTCCCATCCGGAGCTTTAAAAGAAAGAATGGAAAGACTGGAAAATGTTCCCGGAGCTCACATAATATGATGAAAATATTTATAGATACTCTCGGATGCCAGATGAATAAATATGATACAGAACGAATATTAGGCATGCTTTCTCATTTTGACTACGTTGAAATAAATGACGAAAATGAAGCAGACTTGCTCATTGTAAATACTTGTGCAATTAGACAACTATCTGCCGACAAGACATATTCACGCCTTGGAAATTGGGGAAGAATTAAAAAAGAAAGAAAATTAAAAGGAAAATCAACAAAAATAGTGATAGCAGGATGCGTAGCACAACTGGAAGGTCAAGAACTTTTAAAAAAATTTCCCTATCTTGATTTGGTAATCGGGCCGCAAAACATATATGAACTTCCAAATTTACTAAAAGAAATAGAAGAAAAAAGAATATGTGCCACAAATGAAAAAAATATCGTCGAAGAAAGAAATTATAACATAAAAAGAGAAAAAACAGTCAATGCTTGGCTTTCAATCATGGAAGGCTGCAACAATTTCTGCTCATACTGTGTTGTTCCATACACCAGAGGACGCGAACGCTCAAGAAGTGTCGAAGCTATAATTAAAGAAGCAAAGGAAATACTTTCTAAGGGCTATAAAGAAATCACTCTTTTGGGTCAAAATGTAGATAGTTACGGCAAAAATCTTGAAGGAAAACCGAATTTTGCAACCTTACTAAAAGAACTGGATAAACTCGAAGGAAATTTCAGAATACGATTTACAAGCTCCTACCCTACGGATATAACAGATGAAGTTATAGAGACGGTTAAAAATTCTAAAAAAATTTGTGAATGCTTTCATATTCCAATGCAATCAGGAAACAACAGAATTTTAAAAGCTATGAACAGACGTTATAATGTAAATCAATATAAAGAAATTGTTGATAAAATAAGAAAAAATATAAAAGATGTTACCATAACATCAGATTTTATCGCAGGCTTTCCGGGAGAAACCGAAGAAGAATTTTTGGATACAATAAAAGCAATAGATGAGCTGGGGCTTGACTATTCAAATACAGCCGCCTACTCACCACGCCCCATGACAAAAGCTGGCAAAATGACAGATTTATTTATTGATGAAGAAACAAAAAAAAGACGATTGCAAATTTTGAACGACAAAGTAAAAACAGCACACCTAGAATCAAATGAAAAATATATCGGAAGAACTCTAGAAATTCTAATTGATGGAATCAAAGAAGGCATATATCAAGGAAGAACAAGAAATAATAAAGTTGTTCACTTAACAGATAATAAAAATTATAAAATTGGACAGTTTATTAATGTAAAAATTGAAAGAGTTTCAACTTGGTGCTGTTTTGCAAAAAGTATATAAATAAAGGAGAACATAATGAAAGATAATTACAATAGAATCTACAATTTTTCTGCAGGTCCTGCAGTGTTACCGGTTGAAGTGCTTGAAACAGCAAGAGATGAAATGTTAAATTATCAAAATTCAGGCATGTCTGTTATGGAAATGTCACATCGTTCAAAAACGTACGATACTATAATAAAGACAGCAGAAAAAGATTTAAGGGAATTGTTGGACATTCCTGACAATTATAAAGTTTTATTTTTACAAGGCGGAGCACATTTACAATTTTCAATGGTGCCTATAAATTTGCTAAAAAATGGTGTAGCAGACTATATTGTAACCGGCCAATGGGCAAAAAAAGCATATATAGAAGCTCAAAAATACGGAAAAATAAATAAAATTGCAACCTCTGAAGATAAAAATTTTTCCTATATTCCTGATTGCTCAAATTTAAATATAACTCCCGAAGCAGATTATGTCTATATTTGCGAAAATAACACAATCTACGGCACAAAATATAAAACTCTGCCAAATACAAAAGGTAAAACATTGGTTTCTGATATGTCATCTTGTTTTTTATCGGAACCGATTGATATTAAAAAGTACGGTTTAATATACGCAGGGGTGCAAAAAAATGTAGGTCCAGCAGGAGTACAAATAGTCATAATTAAAAACGATTTAATAAGAGAGGATTTGCCTTCCTGGTGTCCTACTATGCTTAAATACAAAACCCATGCCGATAATGATAGCTTATATAATACACCTCCTGCTTATGGTATTTATATTTGCGGTCTGGTATTTAAATGGCTTAAAAAAATGGGCGGACTGAAAAAAATGAAAGAAATGAACGAACAAAAAGCAAAAATCCTATACGATTTTCTTGATTCTTCAAAACTTTTCAAAGGAACAGTTGAACCCACTTCACGCTCACTAATGAACGTACCTTTTGTAACAGAATCAGATGAACTTGATAAAAAATTTATAGAAGAATCTGCAAAAGAAGGTTTAGTGCAACTAAAAGGACACAGAACAGTAGGTGGTATGCGAGCTTCAATATATAACGCAATGCCAATTGAAGGCGTTAGAAAACTCGTTGAATTTATGAAAAAATTTGAAAAAGAAAATTTAAAATAAAATATAAACTTTTGTAAATATTATTGTACTTAAGTTGAAAAAAAATTTTTATGTAATACCATATAATATGTGGAACAAATTGTTCCATAAGCACATTATGCTAAAACAAAAGGTTTAAAGACTATTTAGATATTAGATTTGACAACATCTTTTGAAGTGCTAATGTATAAATTACGGCAGAAATTCCTCAAGAAAATGCCGTCTGTGGCAGGAAG
>CALVGZ010000008.1 GCA_944327225.1 Candidatus Gastranaerophilales bacterium
GCCCGTAACCGTACCCGAGTCGAGCCGAGCGAAACGTAGTGCGACTGCACACGTTGAGCGAGAGCGAGGGCAGAGGTTGTGAGGAAAGTCCGGACAGTCAAAATAGCAAGCTTGCTTGGGAAATCCAAGTGCCCGCGAGGGTGAGGACAGTGCCACAGAAAATATGTTACTGTTTCTACAGTACAAGTGCAACGGCGGAGTAAAAGCCCACCGCCGATATCGTGAGATATCGGGCAAGGTAAACCCCGGCTGACTGCAAGTTTGATTTTGCAATAAGGTGCTATTTCCGTTTTGTTTTACAAATATTGCAAGAAAAAACGCATAAGACAGATAATTATCTTAATACAGAATCCGGCTTATACCCGACTTTCTGCCCTTTTATAGGGCAGTTTTTTATTAAATAAAAAGAGGCAAAAATGCCTCTTTTTAGTATATAAACGATATTTTACAGCGATTTTTTATAAATTTCACTTACAGCTTCTTTTGTTGCTTTTGTTGGTGCTATTGAAAGCAGTCCGTCTAATGAAGGGGTGGTAAATGCAAGTTCGGTTAATCTTTCAATATCATTTTCGCTAAAACCTTCATCTTTTAATTTATTTGGAACACCTACGGATTTTAGCCATTCGTAAACTAAATCACCTGCTTCTTTAGCGTTCATTGTATCTCTTATTGACGGTGCCATTGGTTTTAATATGTGTGTAAGTGTTTCTTTTTTAGTTTCCCACATGTTTTCAATGACTGCCGGAAGAAGTATTGCAAGACCTAAGCCATGTGATAATTCGTGTTTAACTGCTGAAAGCGGATGTTCAAGAGCATGGGTATAGTGTAATAATCCGTTATCAAAGCAAACACCACCCATCATAGCAGCGTATGCAAGGTAGTATCTTGCTTCTAAATCTTCCGGATTTGTTAAAGCCTTTGGTAAATATTTAGCTACCATTGATATAACTTCATGAGCTAAACAAACTGTATACGGGGAAGCAACTTTGCTTGTTGCGGCTTCAACAACATGATTAACCGCATCTATTGATACATATTTTGTTTGTTTTTCAGATAATTTTGTCATTAATTTAGGATCATCAATTGCATACATCGGATAAATACAATCGTAAGCGATTGCGGGTTTATAATCTTTTTCAACTATTGTTGCTACCGCAAATCTGTTGGTTTCAGTTCCTGTTCCGTGAGTTAAGTTAATAGCAATGATTGGAGCTGCTTTTTCGGGAGTAAATTTAAATTCGTATAAGTCATTTGCTGTCTTGTCTTTGTATTCAAGTAATATGGCAACAGATTTACCTGCGTCAGTTGGAGAACCTCCACCTATTGCAATGACTGCTTTAGCTCCAAAATCACGTGCAATTTTAACGGCTTCATCGATTGCTGTGTTTGTTGGGTTTGGAGTAACTTTATCATAATTTATGTATTCAATAGCATTAGTCTTTAAGGCTTTTTCAACAACATCCCAAGCCCCTGTTGCTTTATAAGCATTTCTTCCCGACATAACGATTAATTTGTTTATTCCTTTAGCTTTAAGGTCAGATGAAATATCGTTTATTTTTTCAATAGCACCAACTCCAAAATAAACATTTGTTCTTGTTCTGATTTCTTTAATTTCGTTAATGTTAATGTCTTTTTCCCACATACAAAAACTCCTATATTGTGTACAAATTTATTGTAACATTTTTTTAAAAGTTTGTGACAAAATATTATTTTTTATCGGGTTTTTGAATGCTAAAAGATTTATTTTCGTTAATTTCTATTCTGGCAGATTTAATTTTTTCTTTTACTTCATCTGAAATTCCTGAACCTTGGACTAATCTGTCTATAAAAGCATTGTTTAATTTTACAGCTTTAGGTAAGGCTCCCAATTCTTCAAGAATTTCTTTAATTTTTTCAAAATCATACGAAAAAGTTTTTTTGTGATTGTAGGTTAATACTTCCCCGCTATTTGATTGAATTTGTTTTCCGCCACGTTCGAAATATATTTTAAAAATTGAACGTAAATCTTGAATTTCGGCTTGCATGGTGTTAATTGCCGATTGAAGTCTTAAATATCTTTCAAAAAGATATTCCACATGATCGATTTGAGATAGTTGCCAATTATATTTTTGATAATATAGTGCCTTTAGTCTAGGATAGCACTTTGCTAATGCCATGGCATCACCCATGGCTCTGTGGCGTTGCTCGTTATCCGTTTTAAATACATTCACAAGACAGTCTAGTCCGCAAGATTCGTATTGCGGATATACTTCTTTAAACATCATTTGTGTATCTATATAATTGTTTTCGAGCTGTTTATTATAAAGTCTTTTAGATGCTTTGTTTAAAAAACTGAAATCAAAGATGGCATTATGAGCAACAATTGTTGCGTCTCCTATGAATTCAAAAATTTTAGGATAAATTTCTTCTTCGGTGGGTGCATCTTTTAAATCTTCTTCTGATATGCCATGAATTGCTTGAGATGATTTTCTTATATGATGTTTTGCGTTGATTAGAGTTTCAAATTTGTCTTTAATCTTACCGTTTACAAGTTTAACGCCCGCAAATTCAATTATTTTTTCTCTGGTATAGTCCAGACCTGTTGTTTCAACATCTATTACTATTTCAACTTCTTTAGGTTTTCTTGGCATTTAGTTTTCACTTTCTTTCAAGAAAATAATATCATAAAATTATTTTTTTATAAATTCGTTTAGTTTATCAACATTTTCATTTGCTTTTTTTATTGTTTTAACCATTTTATTTTGTTCGGATTTTAAATTTTCAATTTTGTTTGTCATGTTTTTGTTTATATTTTGGATTTTGTTTCCGATTTCTTTAATTTGTTCATCATTTGTATTTTTAATTTGGTTAAAGAATTTTTCCATTCCTGCTTTATCAAGACCTTTTATATATTTTTCAATTTGTTCCATAATTTCAACAAAACCTGTTGCAACTTGTGCTACGTCATTTATTCTTATGGTGTCGCCTGTTACAAAGCCTACATCACAAGAACCGTCTGGAGGCATAAGTTCTATTGATTTTGATCCTCCAAGACCGTAAAATTCAACTCTTGCAACTGTTCCGTTGGGAATTTTCATATCTTTTTGAGTTATTATTATTTGAACTTGAATATGTTTGTTTTTTGATTTTAATTTTCTGACATACCCGACATTAATTCCCATAAATCTAACGGGAGACCCTTTTGTTATGCCGTCTATATCTTTAAAATCAATATTATAAATATTTGGTTCAACAAAAATCTTGGAATAAGTAAAAATTATTCCACTAAATACTATAGATAATATTATTGTCCAGATTATTATTTCAGCTAAAATCGCTCTTTTTTTCATTCTATTGCGCTATTGCACCTTCGTCTGCTTGAGATACGTTTCTTTGATATTTTGATAAATATCCTTTTAAAACTTCATTTTGATATGGTTTAAAGTTTTGTTTTCTTTTATTTAATTCTTCTTCGGATATTAAAAGATTAATTGTTTTTTTATTTATATCAATTTGGATTTTATCACCGTTTTCAATCAATCCTATTGTACCGCCTATTGCAGCTTCAGGACATATATGTCCAATACATAGTCCTCTTGTCCCGCCGGAAAATCTTCCGTCTGTTATAAGAGCACATTTTTTCCCCAGACCTTTTCCAACTAAAAGTGAAGTTGGAGCAAGCATTTCTCGCATTCCTGGGCCGCCTTTCGGGCCTTCATAGCGTATTACAACTACGTCTCCTGCAACTACATCATCATTTTCAATTGCTTTCATTGCATCTTCTTCATGATTGTATACTTTAGCGGTTCCGGTAAATTCAAATACATCGGGGTCAACTCCTGAAATTTTAACAACAGCACCTCGAGGAGCCAAATTTCCTGATAAAATTGCAAGACCGGGATTTGAAGTTATAGGATTGTCAAAAGGTTTTATTACGCTATTATCAGCCCAGGCATTTTCTGCAATTTCACTTACTGATATTCCCATAACATTTTTGGTATTTTTCATTTCAGGGGTCTTGCCATATATTGTTTTTATAACTCCCGGAATTCCACCTGCATTATCTAAATCAGTCATTGTAAGTGTGCTTGAAGGGTCAAGTTTGATTATTTGAGGAATTTTTTTGCTTAAATCTTCAAAATCATTTAAACTCAGAGGAATACCAGCACTTTGAGCTATTGCAAGAAGGTGAAGTATTGAATTGGTCGAACCTCCAAGTGCTAAATCTACTACAATGGCATTTTTAATTGAATCCAGTGTTACTATGTCTCTTGGTAGTACATTATTTTTAATTAAATCACAAATTGCAAATCCAGAATCAAATGCAATTCTACGCTTTTTAGAAGACACTGCCGCCGCTGTTGCACAACCTGTTAGGCTCATTCCCATTACTTCAGTAAGGCATGCCAGTGTATTTGCGGTATACATTCCTTGACATGAGCCTATTGTAGGGCATGCGTAATGTTCCATTTCACATAATTTTTCTTTTGATATTTGTCCGATTCTGTACCTTCCGACAGCTTCTGAGGAGCCTCTTATAAATGTTAAGGTTTCACCTTTGCAGTGTCCTTCAAGTGAGGGCCCTGCTGTTACTATAATTGAAGGAATATTTAATCTGAGTGCTGCAATCAGCATTCCGGGAGTTATTTTATCGCAGTTTGTTAACAGTACCAATCCGTCTAATTGATGAGCATTTGCAACTGTTTCAACGCAGTCTGCAATTAAATCACGACTTGGGAGTGAATATCTCATACCGCAATGACCCATTGCTATGCCGTCGCATACGGCAGGAACTCCGAAAATAAATGCTTGCCCGCCATTTGAATGTATTCCTTTTTCAATTTGACGTTCTAAATCTCGCATTCCAGCATGTCCCGGCACTAAATCCGAAAATGAGCTTGCAATTCCTATAAACGGTTTTTTAATATTTTTATCCGACAGTCCCCCAGCGTATAATAATGCTCTATGCGGTGCGTGTTCAATTCCTTCTTTTAAAATATTACTTCTCATACTCGCTCCTTGTGGCTTAATCTAACTTAATTAAAACATTTTTTTAATTATTCATCAATAAGGTTTATAGAATATAATCATTTTATATGTAGAAATCAATTTTGATTTTGTTATAATAAAGGAAAATTATTATAGGAAAAAAATAAATGGGTTTTAAACAAATGCTTAAAAGATTTTCAATATTTTTTGTTATGTTTTTATTGTTTTGTGCAACTAATGTGCAAAATCCGGCTTTAGCAATTACACCTCAGGGGTTATATGATAAGGCTTGGAAATTAATTTATACAAAATATGTAGATGATACCCAAAATCAACAAAATTGGGAACGTTGGCGTCATAAATATGATAATGTTATAAAAGATGAAGAAGATGCTTATGTTGCGATAGGCACTATGGTTGATAGTCTCGGGGATGTGTATACAAAATTTTTAACACCTAAGGAGTATAAAGAAGAATCAGAAAGCATACAAGGTTCGCTCAAGGGCATTGGTGTCCAAATCGGAGTTAGAGATGGTAAGTTGTTAATTATTGCACCTCTTGAAGATACTCCCGGAGAAAAAGCAGGACTTTTAAGTGAAGATGAAATTTTGGAAATAGACGGAAAATCTACAAAGGGTATAACCGTTGAGGCTGCTGCTGATAAAATAAGAGGCCCCGAAGGCACTCAAGTTAAGCTTTTGATTAAAAGAAAAGGGCAAGAACCTAAATATTATACAATTACAAGAGCAAATATTGAGCTTAAATCAGTTTCTATTAAACCGCCTAAAATTGGCAAAGTTGATGACAATTTAGGCTATATAAGATTGAGTTCTTTTATTTCGAGAAATGCTGCATCCGAATTTCAGAATGCTTTAAATCAAATGAAAGATAAAGACGGAATTATAATTGATTTACGTTCTAATCCGGGCGGACTTTTAACTAATGCTATTTATATAGCTGATATGCTTCTTTCATCTAAGGTTATTGTTTCCACTGTGGATAGGGACGGTTATAAAGAAACTCAAAATTCTCTTTCTCAAGTAAGTACTACTCAGCCTATTGTGGTTTTAATAAATGGCGGTTCTGCTTCGGCATCGGAAATTTTATCTGGGGCACTAAAAGATAATAACAGAGCTACAATTGTCGGTAAAAAATCTTTCGGAAAAGGTTTAGTTCAAGAAATAAATAAGCTTCCGGACGGTTCTGCCTTACATATTACAATTCAAAAGTACTTAACTCCAAGTGGCACCGATATTAATAAGAAGGGAATTACGCCTGATTATATTGTTGATATAACTGAAGAAGATATTAAAGCAAATAAAGATCCTCAATTAGCGAAAGCTTGCGAGATTTTATTGCAGGAAGTTCACAAAAATACAAAACCTGCTCAATAAAACTTTACAAAAATATAAAAATCATTAAAGAAATAACCGAATGCTGCCGTATTAGATATTGTAAGGATAAGCAATAAAGGAGCTGTTCTCGGTTTATGGCTGAAAATTATAATTTAGGTTCTAAATTCGGTTTGAATGTTTCTTCTAAAGGGAACAAGCTTCAATCTGCCGAAGTTAAAAAAGCGGAGACAGAAAAAACAGCTCCTAATTTATTTGATTCCATGACAGGCTATGTTGCAAAATATGAAAATGTATTCAATGGGGAAGTGGCTGAAGAAATCAATATGTATTCTCGTCAAGCTATGATTGTTGGTATGAATTTAAAAGCTGCAGAACAAAAGCGTAGTTTTGATATGAATATATAAATTTTTTAAGCTTTTTTCTTTAGGATAATTATAAATTTATCTATTAATTCCCCGAGCATCATAGACATTCTTCTGTAATCCAGAATTGTAAAATCTACTGTTTCGGTTTCAAAAAGTCGTTTCTGTTCGTTGTCCATAATGGTTAAGCGAATTAAAGCATGTTCTATTCCATCGTATTCTATTGCCATTGAAGCACAAACGTCACCTGAAGATACGCTAAAAAGCGATTTATTTCCGGTATATGAATTAATTGCAAAATCTTGTCTTTTAATTTTTAATATATTTTCGTATTTTTTAAACACCGGAGATATAACGACTTTGAGTTTTCTTTGGTAGGCTTGGTTAAATAATTTAATACTGTTTTTGTCAAAGGCACCTTGTGCTTCGTTAGTTGGAATATCTTTTGATTGTTCGACTTCTTGTGATAGATTTTTAGGATTTAAAAGTTCTCTCCTTGCTTCGAAGTTCATTGTAGGTTTGCTTTCGCCTGCATAAAAATCGGATGCAACAATTAAAGAGTTTGTATTTTCGGATGCTTTTTCAAGAGCTGCTTCAAGTGCTTCCTTTATATCATCAAACTTTTGTTCCAATACTTCAACAACTCCGGCATTAGCTCCTGCATCAATTCCTAAATTGTTATTGATTCTTTCAAATACACTATACGCTCCGTTTAATTTTGTTTTATGTAAGTATACATAAAATTGATCGACATCTTTTATGATGATTGAGTCATTCAAACGAATAGATTTTTTTATTATTGAAATAAATTCTTTTGGGTTTTTATATTCGGGATATTTTTTATCCGGAGCGACAAGTAAAATACAAGCTCTTTGTTGATATTTGCGAGTTTGTGTTATTTCATTTTTTAGAAAATCATCACAGTATTTTTGAGTGTAAACCCCTGTATCTGCTTGAACCACACCAAGAGTGGTTAAAAACTCCGTTCTTGATTCTATACTAAGATTTAATTCATTTTTTTGTAAACACCATATAACTCTTATTAAAAGTTCATAGTCTATAATTGGCATGAAAAGAACATCGCTGATACCACTGTCGAAGGCTTCGATTATAGTTTCTCTTGAGCAATTTTCATTAATTAAAAGAATGGGTAAATTTTTGTATAGTTCTTGTTTTTTAATTTTTTTAACTAAATTGATTGCATGTAAATTGTTATTGTCGCAATGCAGAATTATGACATTTGGAGAAAAACCGTCAAACATATTTTGTGCTTCTTCTATGGAGCAAGATTTGATTTTATCAAGATTTCTTAATAAAACAAGTTTTTGTGAAATTTGATTAACAAGCTCTTGTCTATCGCTAACAATTACAACGGTATTTGCATCAGCCATTAATTACAATTACTCCAAAATAATTCTACTTAATTATTACAATACTACAAAAATATGTTTTTTAGCAAAAAATTTTACAAATGACAATATAAATCAAATCTGTTAAAATTAATTTTATGAAAGAATTTTTAAAAGATAATAAAGTAATTTTAATATTAATATTACTTGTAGGTTTAGGATTAAGATTATGGAATTTAAACAAGCCTGAAGGCTTGTGGAATGATGAGTATATAGTGTATTCTATTTCCATGTTAAAATTTCCTTTTGATTTTTTTGAAGGAATAAAAACAAATTGTCATGCACCGTTGCATTATTTTTATTTGAAGCTTTGGATGGCAATATTTAAAAATTCTGATTTTATGTTGAGACTTTCGTCTTTAATACCGAATTTATTGGGATGTCTGGTTATGTATTTTGTCGGAAAAAATTATCAAACCAAAGGATATTCTGTTCAAATCGGACTTGCTTGTGTTTTAATAGGTGCTATTAGTTCGTTTTTAATATATTTTTCACAGGAAGTCAGAATTTATTCTATGATTTTTCTTCTTTCTTCTTTAATTCTTTTATATTCAATAAAAATGTATAATTCTCCAAGCAAAAAAAATTGCTGGTGGCTTACCTTTTTTTCAATTTTATTGATTTTAGAGCATACTATAGGTTTTGTATTTGTTTTATTTAATATATTCGGACTTTTGGCATTTAGACAGAGAGCTAAAAAGAAAAAAGACGCAGATGATTTTTATATTCCTATTTTATCGGGATTGATTTTGTGTTTGCCTTTAATTCCTTTTTTATTTAGAATTTTTGCTCACCCTACATATTTTTCGCAATGGTGGGCTCCGTTTAGCTGGTCGAAAATATTTTTCTATTTTACGGATTTGTTTTCTCCTGTTTTAAAAAATATTACAAATTCACCTATGAGTTTCTATCATCAAATTGTGAGGAATGATGTTATAAATGTCGGATTTATATTGTTTGCACTTATTCCTGCTTCAATAGCATTATTTTTAATAATCAAATCTAATATTGATTCAAAAAGAATAAATAGATATTTTCTTGCGGTATTTACGGCAACTTTTTTAACTGTTTTAATTGCTTCTATTGCGGGTAAAATAATCTTTTTAACAAAATATTTAACTGAATTATATCCGATTTTAATTTTGATGATGGCAATCGGCTGGGCAGAGTTGAATTCTAAAAATTTAAAAATAACCCTTGCGACGTTTTATATTTTTATGAGTTTATTTTTTATTGTTGTTTCTCATACTTCAGCCATAAGGTTGGTTAGAGAAGAAGGACAAAGACTTCCTATAGTTGCAATGCAGGATATGGGTATTCAAAAAAATGATAAAATTCTTTTTTTGTTTTATCCTAAGACGCACTTTACAAAATATTATAACGACAATGATTATATAGCTTCGTCTATAGATAAATATAATTTCCCTTATGTTTTTGAAAAAGGTAATACTTATGATGCTTTTAAAGACGGGCATGATTTGTATAAAGTTTTTTTTTAGAAAACAATATTGAAAAAGTTGAAAAAAGGCTTGATAAAAAAATTTTTAGCAAAATGAAAATGGGTGAAAGACTTTTTATTGTTGATTTAACCAGTGTTAGTTTATTTGATAAAGAAAGTCTAAAAAGCATTGCTGAAAACGAAATTAAATACAAAAAAATTCCTTTTTTGTATTTGATTTCAAGCTATGTTAGAAATTCTGTCATTGATGTCGCTAATTCAAAATTGAGTTATGTTAAAAAGAAGCAATTGCATTCTTGGACGATTTATGAATTTCAGTATTAATCTTTTGTGATTATTTTATCTATAAGACCGTATTTAAGGGCTTCTTCGGCACTCATAAAGTTGTCGCGTTCTGTGTCTTTTTTAATTGTTTCCAATTTTTGACCAGTGTGTTCTGCTAAAAGTTCGTTCAGCATAGCTTTCATTCTTAAAATTTCTTTTGCTTCAATTTCAATATCGGTTGCTTGACCTTTAGCACCCCCTAAAGGTTGGTGAATCATAATTCTTGAATTTGGAAGAGCAAGACGTTTTCCTTTTGTTCCGCCTGAAAGTAAGAATGCTCCCATTGAAGCAGCATCTCCAAGACAAATTGTTGAAACATCCGCTTTAATAAGTTTCATAGTGTCATATATTGCCATTCCAGCTGTTATAACTCCGCCTGGAGAATTTATGTATAACATAATATCTTTTTCTGAGTTTTCGCTATCCAACAGTAATAATTGTGCTACAACGGAATTTGCGACATCATCATCAATTTCTGAGCCTAAGAATATTATTCTTTCTCTCAATAGTCTTGAGAATATATCAAAAGATCTTTCTCCTCTGCTTGAAGCTTCAATTACCGTCGGAACGTAGTCCACAATTTTATATTCATTTATACCGTACATATTTTTCCCCTTTTTTTAATATTATAATATAAAATTTATTTTAATTTTCATTTGATTTTAGTATTTTATTAAGCTATTTTAAATTTCGATTAAACAAAACGGGAATTTATTTTTTTGTAGTAAAATTAAATAAGGGTGTATTGCCCGTTATTTAGATTAATCTTTCAAATGTAGTCTGTAAGAAGGAAAAAAGATGTACAACGTTGCAATAATAGGTGGCGGACCTGCGGGAATTTTTACTGCTTTAGAAATTACAAAATTAAAACCTGATTGGAAAGTTCTTTTAATTGAAAAAGGCAGAAAAATTGAGAAAAGAATTTGCCCGATTAGAGAGGGGCAAAAAAAGTGTTTGTCTTGTAAGACTTGTGGTCTTTTGTGCGGATGGGGCGGAGCCGGAGCTTTTTCAGACGGTAAATTAACTTTGACACCCGAGGTAGGTGGGCATTTGGTTGATTATATGCCTTATGGTGAAGTAGAAGATTTAATCAAATATTGTGATAATATTTATCTTGATCATGGTGCAACTCAGACTGTGTTTGGAACAAATAAGGCTGATTTTGCGGATATTGAGCATGCAGCGACTTTAGCAGAATTAAAGCTTGTTCATTCTCCTGTTAGGCATTTGGGAACGGAAAAATCGCTTGCAGTATTAAAATCAATGCAGGATTATTTAGAATCTAGAATTGATATTATCAATAACGAACAAGTAGAAGAATTTATTATAAAAGATGATGTAATCAAGGGTTTTACAACTCGTGAAGGAAAAGAATATTTAGCTGATTTTGTTGTGGTCGCCCCGGGCAGGGAAGGTGCGGATTGGTTATCTAAACAATTTATTAAACATAAAATTGAAATGGTAAATAACGCAGTTGATGTTGGTGTTCGTGTTGAATTACCCGCTGCTGTTATGGAGCCTATAACATCAAGATTATATGAGTCGAAATTAATATATCACGCACCAACTTTTGGTGATGAAGTTAGAACTTTTTGTATGAATCCGAACGGTGAAGTTGTGAATGAAAATTATAACGGTATTTCAACCGTAAATGGTCATTCGTATGCAGATAAAAAGACGCCTAATACAAATTTTGCACTTTTGGTTTCTAAAAAGTTTACTGAACCGTTCCATGAACCTATTAAATATGGTCAACATATAGCATCATTGGCAAATATGCTTTCAGGCGGAATTTTAGTTCAAAGGTTTGGCGATTTATTAGACGGTCGTCGCTCTACCCCTCAAAGAATTAAAGAATCTATTATTAAACCAACTTTGGAATGTGCAACGCCCGGGGATTTGAGCCTTGTTTTGCCTTATCGTCAGCTCTTGAGCATCATTGAAATGCTTTATGCACTTGATAAAATTGCTCCCGGAGTTGCTTCAAGATATACGTTGTTGTATGGAATTGAAGTTAAATTTTATTCTGCGAGAGTATTGGTTTCGAATGAACTTGAAACTTTTGGTGTTAAAAATCTCTTTGCAATAGGCGATGGGGCGGGTGTAACAAGAGGATTAATGCAGGCCAGTGCTTCGGGTGTGCATGTTGCAAGAGTTATTGCAAACAGAAAATAAATATAAAATCAGTACTATGACAAAAGACATTATTGCTTTTTGGGGATATCCCGAAAAAAGTTTAATTAAGAAAACAAAAAATGAATATCCGAATGCCAAGTGGGTGGATTTGGATATAGATATAAATGCTCCTGATTTAAAGTTATTACCTGAAAATTATTGTGTGATAATTAAAAATATTTACAATAATGCTTTGTTTTTGAAAGATAAAATTATAAAAATTCTTGCTCCGATAGGAAAAGATAAATGCGATAGTGCATATTTTGCTAGTGAAATTTTAAAAGAAGCAGGTTTTTGTGTTATACAAACTATTTTTGAGGATGTTTGTCCAGATTTGACAAAAATTAGTGTTCCTATTTCAAAAAGTTCTTTACCTCTTAAGGAAAAAATTGAGTTAATTACAAAAAATATTGTTGAACAAAAAGAGTATAATTATTTAAAGCAATCAAATCCAAGGTTTGGTTTTTGGGGTGTTCCGCCTAATGATCTTTCATTATTGGATTTGTTTCCTGATGGAACAGAGGTTTTTGGTTGGTGTAGAGCTGTTGAGGCTGGTTATCCGGGAGATTATAGGATTGAAACCTACGTTGATAAAAATATTCCTACTATATTTTTTACTCAGGCTTTTTGTTCCAAAACTCAACTTGCAAAGTATCTTGCAAATAAATATGAGGGACTTTTTATAGATGTTGATGTTAGTCCTAATGCCTCTATAAGAGCAAAAATAGAAGCATTTATAAAATTGAGGTAATAATGGAAATATATGTTGACGCCGGTACAACTTGGACTAAAATTTTAAAAGTTAGTGAAAATGAAAAAAAATATGAAGTTATACCAACAAGAGACTTGAAAAAACTTGATTTAAATCCTAAAAAGGCTACAGGACATAGTATTATACAAGCTCAAAATTATGAGAATGAAGTTGTGGCTTTAGCAAACGGTGCTAAAAAATACTTGGAAGATGATTTTATTGCACTTGATTTGGGGTCAAGGGATATAAAATGGGTTAAGTATAAAAATAAAAAATTTCAAGATATGGATTGGAATTCTTCTTGTGCAAGTGCAACAGGGGCAACTGTTGAGATGCTTTTAAAATTCTATAATGTAAGTGTGTCTGATTTAATTTATACAAAGGAAAAATATTCAATTACATGCGGTATTTTTGGTTTGGAAAAGATTATGGATGATGTTTCAAAAGGTTTGGAGCCTGAAATTGCAATATCAAAATTTGTACACGGAATTGCTTACAATGCTTATATTTTTACTAAAAGTCCGGAAAAGATTTGTATTTCAGGTGGGTTTTGTGAAAATAAATGTTTTATAAAATGCCTGGAACAATATTGTAAGGTTGTTCCTTTGGGAAGGTTTGTTCTTGTTGATGGTTTGGAAATGTTGATTAATCAGGATTAAATATTTTTTCAATTTCTGCAATTAATTCTTCTTGTTTGAATAAATTCTTTTCTATATATGTTTTAATTTTGGTTTCTTTTGCTTCATTAATATATTTTTCTTTTGGTTCTGAACTTACTACTATAACTGGAGTATTTTCATATTCAGGGTTTTTTCTTAATTCTTTTATAAATTCAAAACCGTTCATTTCCGGCATTTGGATATCTGAAATTATTAAATCATATTTATTTTGATGTGTTTTTTCAAGTGCTTTAATAGGATTGGTTGCAGTTGAAATATTATATCCGTAGTTTGATAGAATATTTTTTTGTAAAATTCTTGTTGTATGAGAGTCATCAACTATTAAAATTTTATATTTAAAATTGTCTTGAGTTTTGATAATACCATTTTTGGTTATTATTTTACTCTTTATTTTTTTAGAATTTATTGTATTTATTATATCGGAAGTGTTTAATATTAGGCAGGCTTCACCGTTTGCAAGTGTTGTTATGCCTGAAATGTTTTTGATTTTATATAATGGCGGAGCAAGTTTTTTGTGGACAATTTCTTGGTCAGAAATTAGTTTTTCAACGATAATACCAAAAGTATTGTTATCTGTTTTTATAATTAAAAGGGTATATTTATTTGTTTCTCTTGCCACATTATCAAAATTTAAGATTTGAGACAATGTATAGATTGCAATTGCTGAATTATTATATATGTAATAGTTTCTGTTATCTTTTTCAAAAATTTCGTCAGAGTTGATTCTGATTATTGTTTTAATAACCGAAGTTTCGATTGCATAAAGTTGTGCTTGTTCTTCAATTATGAATACTTTTTTGGTTGCAACTGTTGCAGGTAAAACTATTCTTACGACTGTACCTTTGTTTAATTCGGAGAATATATCTACTCTGCCATTCATTTGGTTAATTTTAGTATTTACTATATCAAGTCCTAATCCTCTGCCCGAAAGTTCAGTTACAAAGTCTTCAGTTGAAAAGCCGGGATAAAATATTAAATTTGTAAGTTCTTCGTCGCTTATTGCGTTAAGTTCATCTTGTGTTAAAAGTTTTTTTTCAAGTGCTTTGGTTTTGATTTTTTCAATATCAAGACCTCTGCCGTCATCTTTTACGTCAATTATAATTTTATTATCTTTGTATGTTGCATTAATTTCAATTTTTCCTATTGGATTTTTCTTTAATGATTTTCTTGTTTCAACATCTTCAATTCCATGGTCTATAGAATTTCTTATTATGTGAATAAGCGGTATTTTTATTTCTTCAATAATGGTTTTATCTGCTGTTATATCAGAACCTTCAATTATTAAATCAATTTTTTTATTTTTGTCACGTGCAATGTTGTGTACCATTCTTGGGAATAATTGAAAAATGGTAGAAAGAGGTAAAATTCTCATATTTTTAACCATTGTTTCAATTTCCGTTGTTGTTGAGTTAAGTTTTGTTTCGCTTTCTTGTAGTTGTTTAAATAAAACAGACATTTCTTTTATAAGATTAGATATTTTTTCCTGATGCTGTTCTGCAAGTGTGCAGAGTTGTTTGTTATAGGCAATTATTTTTCTGTAGTCTTGCATTTCATCATTGATTGGGTTAGATAAATATTTTTTATCAAAATATTTTATGTAATATCCCATTTTAACGAAGTTTTTTTGCCAATCTGACAGGTCATTGCTTATTTTTTTGGCAAGAGAGAGTTGTTCATTAGTTTTGATTTTTGACACAATTAACTCTCCTATTTGACCAACTAAATTGTCCAGTTTTGTTGAATCAACTCTTAGGGTTTTAATTTCTGTGTTTGTTATTGTATTTAGAATTTCCTTTTGAGTCAGTTCTCCTGAAGTATGTATTTTTTCGTGTTTTTCATTTTGCTCTTTATATTGAAATTTTGTCATTTTTTTAATGACATCGGCTTTAATTATAGCTTCTTTTATTTGGTCTTCATTGTTCGATTTTATTGAACTTAGAATTTCTTTTAAACCCAAAATAATGTCGTTAGCTATTGTTAAATTTTTGTTTTTGAATACTTCAAGGATTTCTTTTACGTTTAGATAAATATTTTTTATTTGTGCTTCATTTTCTTTAAAAATGAGATCATTTATAATATCAATTACTTCTTTTATAAAGTCGTTGTTTAATTCAAGCAAGGGGATTTTTTCTATTATTTCATCGATTTTTTCATTTTTTGGTAAATTTATTTTATTAATTTGTGGTGTTTTTGGTGCTTCGTTTTCTTTTAATTTTTCTTCTACAATTTCAAAATATTCTTTTCTTTGAATATGCTCTTTGTCTGCATATTGCGTTATGGCTTCAATTAAGGCCATGACACAATTATTCACTTCCAGAAAAGAAAACTCCTTATTATCCGAGTTTCTGAATTTATCAAGAGAATTTAAAATATTTTGTGCGAAATTTTCTAAAGAACCGGCAATATTTGAATCTATTGTTTTAATTATGCTTTCAAAGGTTCTTATGTTACCTTCTATATCAAAAATTTTTTCAAATTTTTTAGATATTCTGACGTATGAAATTGTGTATAATATTTCAATTAATATATTTTCAATTTTTTCAAATTTTTCAAGAAATTCTTTTTTTGTCGGATTATTTTCAAATTCGTCATTGGATGTGTTAATTTCTTGTTTATAATTTATAATATTTTCAAGTTTTTGAATGTAGTTTTGAGTTTCGGGTGATTTATATTCTTCTTTTTGGTTCACTGTTTTGTTAATTAATGATGAAATAAATTCCAAGCATTCCGAAATCGTGTCTGTTATGTTAGATGTTATAATAAGTTTATTTTCTTTAATAAGGCTTATAATATCTTCTATTTTATGAGCAATATTTTGGATATCTTCAAAGCCAAGCATTCTTGCCGAACCCTTTAGGGAATGAGCATCTCTAAAAAGTTGCATGGCAATTTCGGTATTTGAGTTATCTTTTTCAAGCATTAGAAGTTTTCCATCCATTGATGAAATTATTTCCATACTTTCTTGCTGAAAAATATTTAATATTTCATTTAATTCTTCTTTTTGAAATTCCATTTTAAAGCCTTAAATTTAAACAATAGATTGCTTTAAATTATTAGAAGCTGATTCAATTTTTTCAAAAATTGTTTCGTTTTCGTCCGTAATTTTTTGACTTTCTTCAACAATTTGAGAAATTTCTTTCATATAATTATCTGTTGTTTTTGAATCTGTCTGTATTTGTTTGGATGAAATTATGATTTCTTTCATATTTGTTGAAATTTCATTCATAACATTTATCAATTGTTCAATATTTTCACTGATTATATGAGCATGTTCAAGTCCCGATTCTATTTCCTTTGTGCCTTCCTCAGTTGCCAGAACGGTTGAATTAGCTGTTTGTTGAATATCATTAATAAGTGAAATAATTTTTGTTGTAGCTTGTTTTGATTCGTCTGCCAGTTTTCTGATTTCAGAAGCAACAACAGCAAATCCTTTGCCATGCTCACCTGCTCTTGCGGCTTCAACTGCTGCGTTCAGTGCGAGCAAATTGGTTTGCTCTGCTATATCTTCAACAAGTCCTACGGTGGATGAAATAGATTGGACAAAATCAGAAAGCTCAAGTATTAATTCTGCGATTGTTTGAATTTTATGTCTTATCGAAAACATTTTTTCAATGTTGGTTTTGACTGCTCCATATTCATTGTTAGTAAAATTTAAAGATTGATTTGTTTTTTCTTGGGTTAAATCTGTAAGCTCTTTCATATTTTGTGAATATTTTTGCAGATTTTCAATTATGTTTATGGCATCTTTTATTTTTGAATTTGAAATTACGTTATTTTGTTTTTGCGAATTGTTTTTGTTTTGTATTGTTTCTATTTCTGTTATTGTAACATCGGTTGATGAAGTAATGATATTATCTAAAAGTCTTTTGATATCATTTTTGTTGTATTCAAAGACTAAAAAAGTAATAAGATATAATACTCCGAGTGTTACACCAAATTCTATCATGCCGAAGTCTTGAAAATATACGACATAAAAAATAATTGAAAGTACTATAAATATTGCTATACAGTCAATAATTTCTTTTTTAATAAGTTCTTTTGTTATATTAACTTTGTTTTTTTCTACTTCTTTTGACATATTTCACCTTTTAATAAAAAAATGTATAATCATATTATATAAAATTATGTTAAATAAGTTAAGCTATGATAAAAAAAGTAATTATTATAGATGATAGTTCAACGGCTCTTAACCTTTTAAAAGCAGCATTCGAAAATTGTTTTTGGGAAGTTTATATTACAAAAACAGCTTCTTTTGCTTATGATTTAATATTTGAAGTTGCACCGGATTTGATTGTAACAGATGCTATAATGCCTGTTATGGGTGGTTTCCAGTTGGTTAAAACAATCAGAAAAAATGAAAAAATTTCAAAAATTCCTGTTATAGTATATAGCGTTTTGCCTGAAAATAATGCAAAGTACTACATGAAGGAAGATTCAATAGAGTATTTTTTAACTAAAGATGATAATTATGATGAATTAATTAAGCTTGCGGACGAAATAACAAAAAAGTACCCCCTTGATGATAGTTACAAGGAAGAAATATTAAAAGTAAAAAGTGTTTCTCAGACAGAGGTTGATGAAGTTGTTGAATCTTTTGATGAAATTGAGCAAACAGAAGAAGAAATTGAACCCGAAATTGATTTTCAGTTATTGGAAAATATGGCAAAAGAAAATTGCGATTATTCGTCAGATGATGAGAATCTGTTTTCAAATGTATTTAAAATTTTATATCCTTTTTTGAATTATGATTTGATGATAATTTCCCCTTATTTTTGTGAGGAAAATAAAAAATTAATTTATTTTGACATAAAAGATATAATTTTAAGCCGTTTTTTTCAAAATTATATATTAAATAAATTTAAAGCCGATGATGTTGTTTTATTTAAAAAGTATGCACCAAACTTAAAAACAATTGTTAAAGAAGAAGATTTTACTTCAACGGTTGAGCTTAGTTTTGAATATAAAGGTATTAAAACAGCTTATGTTTCATTTTATTCTAAAAAAGAAAATAAATGGCAAAATGAGGCTAATATAGAGTCGGTTAAAAGAGTTCTTGAAAAATTATTTAAAAATCGATATATAGACAAATTTTCGAAACAAAATAAAAAAGACGGCATTTCAAATAGATATTATTCAAATAAATCCGATTTAGATATTTATAATAAATTTGAAAATGAAGAAAAAAATTCCTATGTCGGAATACTTGATATAACTAATTTTTCCGATTTAAAAGCCAATCTTTCCGTTGAAGAATTAGATATTATAAATTCTAAAATTTCTCAACAAATTGTTAGTTATATTGATAAAGATGAATACGTATTTAAAAATGATGAAGATGAATATGTTGTTGTTATTTACGCTAAAAACGAAAATCGTGCCGCATATAAATTTAATTGTATTGTAAGATTATTGGATGAAATTTCCTACAATACTTATAGAATTGAATCTGTAGTCGGGGCAAGTTGTTGTATTATAGATAAGGTCTTTAATGTGCGTGAAGCACAAAAAACGGCAAGAGTGGCTCTTGAATTTACAAGTGCATCCGATAGGGTGGTGGTGCAATAATGCAAAATAATATTGTTGCTTCGGATGGAAATTTTATAGAAATTGATAAAAAAGAAGATTTAAGTGAATATTATACTTTAATTGAGATTAACGAAAAAATATATGGTATAAAAACAAAAAGTGTTCTTGAGATAGTTAAAGTTATGGAGCTTGATTATCCTAATAAAATGCCTTCTTGCGTTTTGGGTATTATTGAATATGAACAGGCTCCAATAGGCGTCATTGATTTAAGAGAGGTTTTTAAAAATAAAAGGATTGTTTATGATTTAAGTGCAAAAATATTAATATTAAGAACCGAAAAAGCCACTGTTTCTATAATTTGTGATAAAGTATTAGATATTAAAAAATTAAATAAAGATAAGATTCATCTTCTTCCTTATCAAAAGCAGACTGATTTTTATGAGGGCTTATATATAAATGAAGAAGAAAATATTTACATTTTAAATGTTGAAAATATTATTTCTTACATAGAATCAAATCCGGAAGTTTTTGAAAATAATCATAATGAAATAAATTATATTGTTGATGATGAGCAATCAAAAAAAGTTTTAACGGAAAGAAAGAATTTTTTATTAAAAGTTACTGATGATGTTCCCACAATTACTCCTTTATATGACAGGGGTGTATCTTTTATTATTAATAATGTTAAGTATTATATTAATATGGCGAGTGTTAAGGAGTTTTTTAAGGTTAACAATTCAAAATTTATTAAGATTCCAAGTACCCCTGATTATATTTTTGGTCTTATAAATATCAAAGGAGACTATATAACAGTTGTAGATATAAGAAGGTTTTTTAATACTTCAAAAACCGAAATTAAAGAAAAATCCACTATTATTATATTGAATTCCATTGATTATAGAGTAGGTATTCTTGCAGATGAGATTTGTGAAAGTATGAATGTTGATTTCGAGGAGATTTTACAAAACAGATTGAATTCTCAAGAAGAAAATAAAATGCTTGAATTTGTGAAAGATGGAGAAATTTATCAGGTTCTTGATGCCGAAAAATTACTTCAAGATGAGCGTTTGACAATTTGCTAAATCTTTTATGTATAAGTCCATATATTTTTTTGTAAATAAAGCTTGTTCAAGTAATTTTTTTAAGGTATCGTTTGTTGTTTTAAAATCTTTTTTGCAGTTTGTTTTAATAATTTCTGAAAAATTGTGCAGGAAAACCAAAGTTACAAGTTTGAGATCATTATCTTTTTTAAGGGAAATTATTTGATATAAAAGTTCTTCTTGTTTTTGAATAAGTTTTTCTGTGTTTTGGGTTAAAACTTTTTTTATTTCAAGTTCTTTTATAATTTTTTGCAATAAATTGATAAGTTCTTTAATTCCGTTATTGAATATTTCCAATTTATCTTTCATAAGTTGAATTTTTTTTGTTATGAAAGGTATGTCTGTTTGAGGTTCGTATTTATCCAAACCGGGTTTTTCTACGGTTTCTAATTGGGGAATTATATCTTTTAGATTAAGATTTTCGAAACCGTCAATTTGAGCTCCTCCTGTCGATGAATTTATTAGCTTTATGTTTGGATTTTTTATTTTTAATTCTTTGCTTGCCTTAGAAAACCAGTCTATAAAAAGAGCATAGCCGGTTTGAGTCGGGATATTTTCTCCATTTTGGGATTTAACCGTATATATATTTTTATTTAGAAATTCAAGGTTGTTTTTTGCAATGATATTTGCTTTTTCTTGTGTATTTCTTTCAGTTTTAAATGAAGATGCGTATTTTTCGAAATTAGGTGCGACGATTTTAAATTTCTTTTCATTTTCATCAAAAATACATTCTAAATCTTCAAATTGACTTCCTTTTGCATAGCATCTGCCATCTTTGTAAGCTAAATCTTGTCCGCATATAACAATTCTTTCAAAACCCATTATATATGCACTCATAAAAGCAGTATACGATACGGTACCAAGGGTTTTTAATTCATCATTTATTTTAAGACAATCTCTTATCCAGGGATTTATAAAATTTGAGTCTGAAATGTAATTAAAAGTTTTTCTGGTCTTCATTTGAGAAATTATAAAGCTGCAAAAACTTTCAAGTATGAAGTAATGGTCTTTAGTGTTTATTGTATCAAATTGTCTTATGGTATCGCCTATTTCTATATCAACAATAAAATCAGGTTTAATATTAAACTGTTGCAACAGTTTAATTGTTGGATTAACGGCGAAAATTACAAATTTATCTTGATTTGCTTTTATTATTTCAATATTTTCTCTTAATGATGGCCCCGCTGAAAGGCAAAGTGCTGTCGCATTTTTGTTTTTGTATAAATTTTTTAAATCTTGGATATTTGGGTTTTTAATGATGTTTTTTAGATTTCTGAAGCTGTTAAAAATTGCTTTGGGAGCGTTTTTAACTAAGGTATTTTGGGCTGCGAGATGTTGTCCTTGAGCTTTTTGAACAATTTTTATTACATTTAAAATATCTTCGTAAAATAATGCTTTGTATGATGGTAAGAAGCTTAAGGATATTTTTGTTTCAGGATTAGAAAATTTTGTTGTGTGTTCATTTAGCATTTTTTCATCTGCACAAATAATCACGTTTTCTTTATAAATTGCATCAATTTCAGCTATATTTAACACAAAACTTAAAATATCGATATTTGGTTCATAAATTATTATTTTAGAATTAACTGAACTTATTTCGTCTGCTAAATATCCTAATCCCAGCCCGTAAACAATTCTCAAGGTGTTTTTATTTTCTTTGTTTTCGAGTTTTTCGACAATTTTTTTGGCTTCGTCAACAGCACCGGTGTCAGCGTGTATTAAAAAATTATTGTAAATTAAATTATATTCATCTTTTTGAGTTTTTGTTATTTTTATATTTGATTTTTCAAAATCTGACATTAAGATTTTATTACACAGTTCTTTATCATATTTAGATATTTTTTCGAGGTTTTTTTCTAATACTTTATTTTCCATAGTCAATATGGTAGCATTAGATGAGGAATTATGGCAAATTTTAAAGATAAAATTATAATTATATCATTAATTTTGACGATATTTTTAAATATTGGTTTTGTTTTCGCTGATGAAAACAATTCAAAGCCCAGGTCGGGCGATTATGACGCAATTTATTCTTCTCTTGAAGAGGCTGATTTTGATTATATTTTTGGAATTGATCCTTATCAAACAGACGACTATACAATTTATATGAGGTCTCCTTATCCTCTTTTCAGAAGTGGAGTTAATTTGGTTTTTAAATCTAAAAAAATACCTCCCGGATATTATCTTTTAACACCAAGAGAAAAAAACGGAAAAACTTGGATATTGTTCAAAGAAAACGGCAGGGTTTCTTATGTAATTCCTGTTTATAAAGAAGATGTTGTATATGAAGGTTTCTATGAAGAAAAATTTCCCAGAAAAAAACCTACTTTTTATGAAAAAATCAGGAAAAAAACAATGGATTTTATAGGAACTAAATGGGGCAAAAAAAATCAAAGAACTCCTATGCCTGAAGCATATATCGAGTTTAATGATGCAGGAAATTATTGGGATATGGTATTATATTATGGAATGAAAAAATACTATGTTCTTTTTAAGAAAGATTAAATAAGGAAAAATAAATGAAAAAAATTATATTTTTATTTTTAATGGTTTTTTTGAGTGTTAATTCAAATGTTTTGGCTTTTGAAATTCCGTTTTTTAGTAAAACTCCGCAAAGTGAAATTAAAACACTTTTAAAAGAGCACAATAAAGCAATGGAAAATCGTGATGTTAAGCAAATCAAAACTTTTTATGATAAAGATTATTTGAGTGCAGACGGGTTTGATGTTGATGATTTGATTACAATGCTGGAAAAAACCTATGATGCTTATGGAAATATTAAATATAAGACAAAAATTAATAATATAAGTGCTTTTGACAATTGGGCCCTTGTTCAAATGTCGGATACGTCAAGTGCTAAGGTTTATCCTGACAAAGATAAGAAAAATAAAGATAAAGTTGGAAAATTGGATGGAAAAAGTTCTTATGTTGTTTATTTGAATAAAACAAACGACGGTTGGAAGATAGTTTCAGATGAAATTTTAATGGAAGAAACATCTCTTAAATATGGAATAGCAAATAAAATTAATATGGAGCTTGTAACTCCCGTCTTTGTTAAAAACGGAAAAGAATATGACCTGTCTTTAAAAATGGATAAACCTGATGATATAGTTGCACTTGCCTCTATTTCAAGAGAAGAAATTGTTTATCCTCCGTCAGATTATCAGGAAAAATTTAGAAGAATGCCTGATGAGGGTGATTTGGAGCGTTTAGTTAAGGCTAATAATAAAAATCTTGATGAATACGCAATAGCTTCAGTAGGTTTTACTAAAGTTTCCGTTAATGAAGAAGAGTTAAAAGCAAGAATTGAAGTTTTAGGTATGGCATATATAATGAAGCGAATTAATATGGAAAGGGCTAAAGGTACTAAATCGGTTCTTGTTGAAAATAAGTAGGATAAAATGAAGGATAAAAAGGCATTTATTTTTTATTTTTTAATGAGTATAATTTTTTGGGATTTTGGAAATCAATTAAGAAAAATTAGTTACAATAATTTTTTTGACAATTTTAATAATCCTGTTTTTTCTGTTATTCACGTTAATAATACAGGGAGTGCTTTTGGTTTATTTCAAAATCATATTGATTTGCTTGTTGTTATCGGTATTATGGCAGTGTTTATTATTTCCCTTTACGTATATAAAAATTTGTCATTTAAAGATAAGATAGAACTTTTTTCTTTAACTGTTTTTATGGGCGGAACATTGGGTAATTTATTTGAGAGAATAAAATTCGGGCATGTCATTGATTATATAAAATTGAATTTCATAAATTTTCCCGTTTTTAATGCGTTTGATATAATGATTTGTTTCGGCGTGTTTTTATATATTGTTTTTCTTTTATTGGATTTAAAAGCTTTTAAGGGGCAAATAAATGACAATAATTGAAATTAAAAATGAAGAAGATTTTAAAAAAAGACTTGATATATTTATGACTCAATATTTGGATAATGTATATCCTAGAGCAAAAGTAAGTTCTTATATTGACGATAATGTATTAGTGAATAATAAAAAACAAAAGTCTTCATATAAATTAAGGTTGCATGACTTAGTTGAATTTGATGAAAATAAACTTTTCGATTTTTTAAATCCTGATTTAACTTTGAAGCCATGGGATTTTGAACTTGATATAAAGTTTGAAGATGAAGATTTAATTGTTGTAAATAAACCAAAAGAAATGCTGACTCATCCGACAAAATTTGACAGGGATAATACTCTTTGTAATGCTTTAATATACCATTGCAAGGATAGTCTTTCCGATTTATCCGGAAAAAATCGTCCCGGAATAGTTCACAGACTTGATAAAAATACTTCAGGGCTTATGGTTGTTGCTAAAAATAATTTTTCTCACGAAATTTTAGCTAAACAAATTAAAGAAAAAATTGCAAAAAGAAAATATCTTGCACTTGCATTGGGAGATTTTGAAAATAAAGAAGGGATAATAGATAAACCTCTTGTGCATTATATTAAAAATGATGTTAAGATGTCGGTAGCTGAAAATAATGAAGGACTTGAGGCAATAACAAAATATAAGGTTATTGAACAATTTAGAGGCTGTGCTTTAGTTGAACTCGAATTGAAAACAGGCAGGACACATCAGATAAGAGTTCATCTTTCTTCCATTAGACATCCTGTTTTTGGTGATAGTTTATATGGTGCTAAAAGTTTTATGAGAAATGAATTTTATAATTTGAAAACAACTGAACAATTGTTACAATCATATTATTTAAGCTTTTATCATCCCAAAACAAATGAATTTATGGAATTTCAGTTGGAAGAAAAAGATTTTAGCAAAGATTTTGTAAAGGTTTTAAATTTTTTAAGGAGTAAAAATGAACATTAATATTGAATTTTACGATATTTGTTATATTTTATCAGGTTTTTTTGTGGCAAGTATTGTTTTTGGTTTTTATGTTTCTAAATTAAAAAAAGAAATTAAAATTTTAAAAAGACAGTACGAAAAAAAATCAATAGGTGCTGATGATTCTTCTTTAAGAGTTAAAACTCTTGAAAATAAAATCCAGACTCTTGAGGCTGCCTTGAAAAAACAAATGGGAAATTAATAGCCTTCTCCAATTGTATCAATTGCTTCAACTCTAATATCGGTTATAAGTTCCGAGTATGATATAACTACAATGGTTGGAATGTGTCTTTCGAGCATTTGGTAGAGCGGGAGTCTTATTCTTGGTGAACATAATATGACGGGTTGAACACCTACTGCTTGTTGAGCACGCATAAGAGTGTTTGCCGTTAATTCAATTAATTCTTGAACTTGCATAGGATTTAAAAGAAACATTGTTCCAAGTTCTGTTCTTTGGCAACTGTCATCAAGAATTTTTTCCCATTCACTTGATAAGGTTAAGGCATAAAGAACTTTTTCTTTATTGGAATTAGATAGGCAAATTTGTCTTCCTAAAGCTGCTCTTAACCTTTCCGATAAAATATCTGGTTCTTTCGAAAAGCGTGCATAATCACAAAGCCTTTCAAAAATAAAGATAATGTCTTTTATTGAAACCTTTTCTCTTATTAAGTTTACGAATATTTTTCTTAAATCTGAAGTTGAAATTATTGTTGGAACAAGGTCATTAACAAGTGTTGGGTCTTGAGATTTAACAAGTTCCATTAATTTTAGAACATCGGTTTTTGTCATTACTTCATCTACATATTTTCTGACACATTCTTGCAAATGTGTAACAATAACGTCAACAGCGTCTACTGCTTGTATTTTGTCATTTTTATTTATATGTTGAGGATTCAGCCAATAAGCTTGAGATTGGAATGTTGGCTCAATAGAAACTATTGCATTGTCGGGTAATTTTTTCCCTAATGCATCATATTGATCAGCTATTACCATTAATTTCCCCGGGTAAACTGTTCCTGTTGCAACGGGGTTTCCCCTGATTGAAATTAAATATTCGTTATCGCCTATGGCGGATGAGTCCATTATTCTGATGTTTGGAATGATGTATCCGAGATTGTCGGTTATTCTTTGGCGAAGAGCGGCAATTTTAGCTAATAATTGTCCGTCTTGTTCCGGATCTGCTATAACAAGAAGTCCTGCTCCGACTTGTAATGATAAAACATCAACTCCAAGTCTTTCATACATTTTGTTCGGGTTAACTAAGTCTTGCATATTTTGTTTTACTGCATCAAGTTGTCCTAATTGTTGCTGGACATCAAGATTTACTAAAACGGATAAACCGCCAAGAATTAAAATAACTGCGAAAACAACAAATGGTAACCAGGGAAGTCCTGTTATTCCGGATGTTAGAGCGATAAGAATTAAAAAACCGGACGCTAAAAATAAGCTTGTTGGTTTTGATAGTATTTCCATTGCAAGATCAGAGCCGAGAGCAACTCCGCCGCCTGTTGCACGTGTCATTACTATACCTGATGATATCGCCATTAAAAGAGAAGGTACTTGAGCAGCTAAGCCGTCTCCTATCGTTAGAATTGTATATTTTTGTACGGCATCTGCGGGTTGCATTCCATTCAATAAAATACCGATAATTAAACCGCCTACAATATTTATTATTGTAATTATGATACCAGCTATTGTGTCACCTTTTACGAATTTCATTGCACCGTCCATAGAGCCAAATAAACTTGATTCTCTTTGGAGTTCTTCACGTCTTCTTACAGCTTCATCCGGTGAAATTAAGCCTGCGTTAAAATCGGCGTCAATGGTCATTTGTTTACCTGGCATAGCATCGAGTGCGAATCTGGCAGAGACTTCTGCTATACGTTCAGCACCTTTTGTTATAACCATAAATTGTACAACAGTGATGATTAAAAATATAACCCCGCCTACAACCATATTTCCGCCTGTTACAAAGTGTCCGAATGCTTCGACTACTTGACCTGCGTCGCCTTTTGCCAGAATAAGACGAGTTGATGCTATTGATAAAACTAATCTAAAAACTGTACCGATAAGTAATATAGAAGGGAAGGCAGCAAGTTCTAAAGGTTTGTTAACGTATAATGATATCATAAGTAAAACAACACCAAGAGTTATGTTAAAACTTATCGAAAAATTTATAACCCAGTTTGGCATTTCGAGTAGTAAAACTAAAATTAAAATTATTACAAAACCTGCAAGAGCAATTTCACTCAAGGGATTTGAATTAGCTTTGGGTGGAGCTGCCATTTGCTATAACCCTCCTTTGTATATCCCGAAAGCATTTTGCAATATTGCAAGTTGAGTTTTAAAGTTGGCATCAATTACGCCATTGTTTGCTATTATTAAGCAACTTCCTTTTTCAATTGTTTGGTCTTCATTTATATTTATTTTAACTGTAATTTTTTTTGCTTCAATTATTTCAGGTAATGAAGCAGCGGCAAACTCTGCATCTTCAGGGTTTACTTTTATGGTGATTTTTTCAGCATCCGAATTTATTTCTTCAAGAGTAGACATAATTATGTTTTTTAAAATATCTTCGTTGGTTTCCACTTCTTTTTTAATAATTTTTTTTGCAATTTCAAGCGAAATTTCCATTATATGCGGATAAAATTCTCTATACATTTCATCTTTCAGGGATAAAAATTCACTTAATGAAGATTTAATTTCTTCTATTTCTTCTTGTGCTTTTCTAAGACCGTTTTGATATCCTTCGCGAGCGGCAAGTTCTTTAATTGAGTGTGCTTCAGCTTGAGCTCTTGAAACAAGGGAGCGTTCATCTATTCTTCTATATCCTCTGCGTCTGTCTCCTCTTCTTCTTTCAATTCTTTCTTTAAAATCGATGCTTGAAATATCTATTTTTTCAAAAGTTTCTTTTTCTGTATTTAATAAATTTTTGTTTTGCTGAGAAGTTGTTTCTTGGTCTTTTTCATTTGATTGTTTTGCATTCGAAATTAAATCTTCTTTTTTTATTACATTACCTTTTAAAGTCGAAGATTGTTTAGCGGATGATTTTTCTTTTTTTTGAGATATTTTATTTCTTATAATCATGAAACATTTTCTTCTAAATATTTAGATATAACATCTGCAACATAGGCAGGAATTTTGCATCTTTTTTTATCATAGCAAGATAAAATAAAATCAACCACAGCAGGTCTTTCGTTTTTAATAATACTCAAAATTTCGTTTTTGTCCGAATTTTTAACAATTTTATACATTTTTTTATAAGCTTTATCATAACTCACGATGACAGCCTCCGGAAGTGTATTTTTTATTTCATCAAAGCATCTTATAGTCGCTTTTATATCTAATTTTTTTTCTAAATCAGGCATTTTTAAGTATTTTATCAGTACATCTCTTTCTGGTTTGTTAAATTTCATTAGAATGTTTTTAGTTTTTTCACTTGAAAAATTTTTCATTAAAATAGCTAAAGATGCAAGCTTAATTATTTTTGCATCACTCATTGAAGCAATTTCTGCGGTTGTTTCTTCTTCAACTTGTTCTTTTGCCATAGCATCAATATTTGATTGTGAAAGAGCATTTGATGAAGTTTGTTCCGTTATTATGCCTTTTTCTTTTAAGTCGCTTATTGCTTTAGAAAAACACTTTTTAACATGTGCTTCGACAAGGGTTATTAATTGTTCTTGCGGAATTTTATTTTCAATTGCTTTTTTTGCAATATCAAAAACGGTAAAGGCAATTTTTTGTAGTATTCCTTCTCTAAATTTTGGTTCAATTTCAGCACGTATAATGTCTATTGATTTATGGAAAATCCATTCGCCTATAAATTGCGTTACAAGACTTGCTTCCTGAGCGTTTAGTTTTGAATTTTCTTCTTTTACAAGTGCATCACCTGACATTTTGCAAAATCTGTATATGATTTCAACAATAAATTCTCTGTCAGGTTTTTTAATATCGGCAGGAATAACTTGGCTTGCTTGACTTGAAAGGTCTTTTGCAAACGCTTCATAATCAAATTTTTTTAAATCCGTTTCTGCCATTCTCCCCTTTATCCGTTTTATGTGCTTTCGATCCAATTTTTAATTTTTTCTATTGCTTCATTTTCGTCTATGCTGTTAAAATCTGTTTCTAATTCATCAATAACATCTGAAAGATTATGTTTTGGTGCAGACTGAGCAACTGATTTTGCTTGTTCAAGTGCAAGAGCATATTGATTTTTTTGTTCAATGAAACTTTGGGCCATTTGTTCTTGTTGGGCAATTAGACTGGAGGCTTGATTTGTAACATCTTTTAATTGCTGTTCTTGAGAAGCTGCAATTTGTTTAAGGTATTCAAGTTCTTCTTCTTGTTTTTTTGCTTCATCTTTAACTTTTTTTCCAATATGAGTAAGACCTGCTATGAGTCCTGCAAGAAGAATTGAACCCACCAGCCACCAGGGATTTCCTGATTCTGCCGGTTTCGGAAGTTCATTTTCTTTGTCGGGAGCTAAAACAAGACTGTTTGATTCTACAAAAGCGATAGAAACATCTTCGGGGTTAACTTTTGGACTTGCCGCACTTGCAATCAAGCTTTTAAGTTCATATAAGCTCATATTGGTTGGTATTGCACTTTCTTCAATTGAAACTGCAACAGTAATTTCTTCTATTGTTCCTGCTTGCATATATTCGTTTATTTGAGTTTTTGAAACCCCGTATTGTGTTTCAGTTGCCGTTCTTGAATATTGTCTGTCTTGAGATGAGGCACCCGATTGGATTCCCGTCTTTATTCCGTTTGGTACATATACGCTAACCGGATTCATTCCTGAAGAAGACAAATCATTTTGGTTGTCGCCTAAATTTTCCTTAAAGCGTTGTTCTGTTACTGAGGTTTTTTGATTGGGGTCGTATAAAATACTTGTTTTTTCAATGGGTGCTTGTTTTAAGAATGTAGAAACGGTAGCAATATAATTTCCTTTTCCAAGCAATCTGTCTAATTGAGCATTTACTTTTGATTGCATGTATTTATCGTTTTCTTCAAGTTTAGCTATTGCGTCATCAGATGCTCCGATTATTGAATTATACACTGTTCCGTTTGTGTCTGTTATTGATATATTATCTGATTGAAGCCCGTGGACTGCTCCTAAAAGCAAATTTGATATGGCTTTAACTTTCATATTATCAAGTCTTTCACCTGAAGGCATAGTGATTTGTACAGTTGCCGTAATTGGTTTTTGATCTTGAGAAAAGAAAGTTTGTTCAGGAATTGAAATAAAAACTTGGGCATTTTCTATAGGAGGTATTTTTCTTATTAGTCTTGCTAATTCACCATTTATTGCTCTTATAAGACGAATTTTTTTGTCGTCTTTTGTTGAAGTGAAATCACCCTTATCAAAAATTTCAAGTCCGGTGTGTTCATCCATAAGACCGCTTTTTACAATGGCTAATAAGGCTCTATCTCTTTGGTCTTTTGTGTATTCTTTTAATACTATACTTACTTTTGAACCGTTTTCGACTTTTGTGGCTGTAATTTGTTCGCGAGCTAAAAGTGCTTGCACTTCAAGAGCTTTACCTGTGTTATCTGTTGTGAAAAGTGTAACGGGGTCATTTTTAATTACTTGTTCTGCTGCTTTTATTTTTCCTTCTTGAGAAGTCGGGTTTGCCATACTTGTACTTAAAGCAATAACCATCATAATAAACATTATTACGACAGCAACTCCACAAATTATTATTGTGTAGAAAAGAGGCTTATTTTCAGTTATTTGTTTTAGGTCAAATTTTTCCATAAATTTTTAGAATATTCTTTAATTAAATTATACTATTATAATCTTTGAAAGTTAAGTTAAATCTGAATTTGCATTATTTTCTCATACGTTTGAAGGATTTTACCTGTTATTGTTGTTGCGGCTTGAACTGTTAATTCAGATTGTGCTATTGCTGCCATAACGTCGTGTACATCAGCTTTTCCTTGCATAGCGTCAATTGTAAGTTTTTCGGGTTTATTTGTTACTTCGTTCATTTGAACAATCATATCCGAGATAACATCTTTAAAATTTTTAACATTAGTTTCCTCTGAATTAATTGAAATATTCCCGTTTAATTGAATAGGCTCAATTGAATTCATTTTGAAAAAATTAACTTGGTTTATTTTATCCATTTTTATCCCTTTATAGATATTGTGCTAAAATTGCTTTTACATAATTTTGAGTTTCTTTATATGGTGGTATTCCGTCATATTTATCTACGGTTCCGGGGCCGGCATTATAGGCAGCAAGTGCTAAAATTTTATTTCCGTTATATTTATCCAGCATTTGTTTTAAATATTTCACTCCGCCTTCAATGTTTTCTTTCGGATCAAAGACATCATTTACTCCAAGATGTTTTGCCGTTAAAGGCATTAGTTGCATTAATCCTTTGGCACCCGCTTTTGAGACGGCATTGGGGTTAAAACCCGATTCTTGCTTGATTAATGCTTTAATCAATTTTTCTTCGACTCCATATTTTTCGCTTGCATCTTTGATATATCCCAAGATGGCAGTTTCAGATTTATCTGATGATGCTGAAATATTTTTTGAAAGGGAACCGAAAGGCAACGGTTTTATTTTTTTAACATTTGGCGGGGGGTCAAGTTCAAATATGCTCGGAGTCTTGTTTTCTTCTTTTGATTCAGCCAAAATCTCTTGAAAAGCATTTAGGTTTTTTGTTTGTTCAATGTTTTCTTTGGGATAAATAGAGTTAATATAATTGTTTAGCTCATTTACTCGGCTAAAAGCCTGCATTTGACCTGATGAATTGATATAGTTTTGAATTTTAGGACTGAACATAATTTTTACTCTTTCCCCTTGGAATATACAACGGATATAAGGGTTTTTAAATTAAATATTTCCAATAAAATTCATACATTTGTATGAATTTATTTGAATTATATTTAAGGATTTTTTATAAAATGTCCAATTAATTATTGAAATTTATAACATCAGGATTAATAGCAAGCCATTTATATGTTTCGGTTTCTTCTTGAGGCATTTCGGTTATAAAAATTCCGCCTGTTTTTCCTCTTTTTGAAATTAAATATTTGTTTTCAAACATTTCAGCCAATGCTCGTCTTATTGTATTCGGACTGACATTTAAAATGATTGCAAGTTCTCTTATCGGAGCAATTTTATCTCCTATTTTATAGTTTTCAATTATATATTTTTTTAAATGAGAAAGAGCTTTTTGCCAAGAATAAACATAATTTTGAGGAATTAAATTTTTTCTTCTATCGGAGCTTATAAAATCTGTTTTTTTGTTTTTATTGTTTCCTAAATATATTGTTCCGTACCTTCCTCTGCGAGAAAGTATTATTTTTTTTGCATTTAATATTTTCATTGCATCGTTAACAGTTTTAATACTGACATCAAACATTCTTGAAAATGCCATATTTGGCAGAATTTTTTCTCCCGTTTTGTATGTTTTTTCAATATATTTTTGAATTTTATCAACAAGTTGGTGAGTTAGAGTAAAATTTTCATCATTTATTCCGTTTATTATTTCTTCTTTTGTTAATTCAAATTCTTTTATGTAAATCCAGGAAAATTTGTTTCCTCTTAAGGAAATTTTTTTTAAATATCCTTTATTTGCAAGATTAATGAGGCTGAAACGAATTGTGTTTTGAGAGATATCAGTCATTTCGGATAATTTTTTTATGCTTGGAAGTGCAGAATTTAATTTTATTCCCTCGTCAAGAACAAGTTTTTTGATTTTGCATTCAGTTAGAGTACCATGATAAAGCTCATCCTGTTGTTTTATATCTTTTGAGTAGAAATCAGCAATACTGGTTCCTATTGATTGTTTTGAACTTAAATATCCTAGATTTTTTGCTTGCCTGATAGAGTTTTGGATAGTTGCAGTTGAAACATTTAAAAAAGAGGCAAGAATTTTTTTTGAAGGAATAAAATCGCCAATATCAGCTATACCGCATTCTAAAGAATGCTTGACCCACTCTATAAGCCAAGAAGTCACTGCCTGACCTTTTGGAATTTTTAAAATATGAAAATCAGGTTTGGCTATTTTTATGTCATCTAATGTTAAATGTTTCATAATTATAAATATTTAAACATAAAACCTTATTAAAAGCGGTTTATATTTTTTTTATTTTACAAAATTAAATATTTATTTTTGGGCAAAATTTTTTATTTATATGTTTAGAAATATTTAGTTATGAAAATAAATCAATCTCAAAATAAATTGAATTTTCAAAATGTTTCATTATTATCAAAGCCGCTGGGAATGTTTTATAATTCTAATGCTACAATCCCGACTCTTATAATTGAAAGCGGTGTTACAAGTGGCAGAGCATATAGTGCTTACAAAAAAAGCGGTAAAATTGAGGCATCTGAGCGTATAGTGGAACAAGGAACAAGTGCAATTGTTTGGCTTTGGGGTGTTCAAATGCTTCAAAAATTGGGTGAAGCAATCGGAAAGAAAATTTTAAAAAGAGATGATTTTGACTTTGATTTAGGTTTTGATTATCTAAGAAATCCTCTTGAGAATTTGGACAAGAAAGCTTTAAAATTTAAAACGGCAAATCTTCTTTTAAGCACTGTTATTGCGACTTTATTTATCGGTTTTGGTTTGCCTAAAATTAATCACCTTATAACAAGAAATAAATTAAAAAAGCAAAAGCAAAACAGTAACGAAATTACCGTTAATAATCAAAAAAATATTACATTTAATGAATTTAAAAATAAAACCCAAAATATTTCTTTTACTTCCTGTTTATATAATTTTGCAAATGTTCTTGAAAATAATTCAACCGTTCGTCTTTTGGCTACGGACACAGGTGTTATAGGTGGCAGATTTTTAAATGCCAGATCAAAATCTGAAAGGGTGGAAAATCCATTTAGGGATATTTCTTCGATTTATTTTTATCTTTTTTCAACTAAACATACCGTAAAACTTTTAAATAAATTATTTTCAAATACTGATATTGATCCGAAAGTCCTTTCAAAAACTGTTGAAATCTTGAAAAAAAGGCTTGAAAAATCTAATTTGACCGATAGTCATAATTTTTTAAATAAAGTATTGGGCAGGGCAAATATTGATGATTTAAGAAAAGTCGATGAATTGTTTAAGGGTAGAAAATCAATAACTCTTGATGAATTTAAAGAGGTATTTTCAAATTTTGATATAAAAGCTGATTTAATGTCAAAATTACAACCCGAATTAGCAGGAAAACAGGTTTTAAGCAAAATACAAGCACAAGATATAGTTAAAAGCGGTTGGATAAGTGAACCTAAATTCTTGCATAATGTCATGGACAGTGTAACAAAAGGTGCTTATAAGCAAAAAAATCGTTTTATTTCAGCAAAAAAAGTTGAAAAAATAAGACAATCGATAGAAGAGTTTATAATTCAAGTCGAAGAAAGGGCTAAAAAGAAAGATTGTGTGATAGATTCTAATTTTGTTGAAAAAATTGCTAAAAATAATATAAGAAAAAATTTTGTTTTTTATGCTTTGGGAACAGCGATTTCAATTTATGCACTTGGATTTTTGATACCGAAAATTCAATATAAAATAAGACGTAAATTGACAAATAGTGATGAATTTGTCGGAATAAAAGAAAGCAATAAATAATTTTTATGATATTATGGGTTTATGTCCGAACTTAAAAGAACATTATCCTTGAAAGATTCAATATCGATTGTTGCAGGTTCCATGATAGGAAGCGGGATTTTTATTGTGTCATCGCACATTGCAAGAGTTACAAATAGTTCGATACTTCTAATTTTAGTTTGGATTTTGGCAGGTTTTATAACTCTTTTGGGTGCTTTGAGTTATGGAGAATTATCTTCTACTATTCCTCATGAAGGCGGGCAGTATATTTATCTTGAGAAAATTTTTTCAAGAAAGGTTGCTTTTTTATATGGTTGGACTTTGTTTCTCGTTATTCAAACAGGAACGCTTGCTGCGGTTAATATTGCAATGGCAAAGTTTTTGGGCTTAATCTTTCCTGTTATAGATTCTAGCCATAAAATTTTATCAATAGGAACGTATCATCTTTCAAACCAGCAGGTTTTTGCGATTTTAACGGTATTATTTATAACTTTTATTAATTCAAGGGGAGTTAAGGCGGGAATTATAACTCAAAATATTTTTACCGTAACGAAGGTTTTATCTATTGTTGCAATAATTGTTTGCGGAGTATTTTTTGGGTTTAATTTTGATACTTTGATTTCAAATTTCTCTATTCTAAATAATAATATTGAAGTTAATTTTGATACTTTAAAACTGGTTTCAATAAGCATTGTAGGTGCTTTATTTGCTTCAATTACTTGGAATAATGTTACTTTTGTTACTTCAGAAATTAAAAATCCCAAAAAAAATATTAAAAAGGCTTTGTTTATCGGTACAATGCTTGTGATTTCTTTGTATTTTCTTTTAAATATGATATATTTATCAACATTACCTTTGGATTTAATTAAGACATCTCCTGAGGACATTGTTGTAGCACAAATGATGCAAAATATATTTGGCCAAAAAGGCTTAATAATTATCGCGGTTATTATTGCAATTTCTGCTTTTGGTTGTGCAAACGGAATGATTTTAACGGGGTCAAGAGTATATTATAAAATGGCAAAAGAAAGGGTTTTTTTTAGAAGCCTTGCATATATTGACAGAAAAACAAGAGTTCCTCAAAATTCTTTATGGCTGCAATGTTTTTGGATATGTGTATTGATTTTTTGGGGTAATTATACTCAATTGTTGGATTATGTTATATATTCATCATTAATTTTTTATGCAATTACAATTTTTGGAATTTTTAGGATGAGAAAATTATATGGAAATGTAAAAGATGTATATAAAGTTCCAAATTTCATTCCGGTAACTTTTGTTATTTTTTCTGTAATAATAATTTTGGCTTTAACTTTTTTTAAACCGTTATACACTGTCCCTGGGCTTTTGATTACTTTTTTAGGGATTCCTGTATATAATTTTTGGCAAAAAAAAGCCACAAAAAGAAGATTAATTAATAATTAGAACCGAAATAGGGGTTGTATTTTTTTTCATGACCTATTGTTGTTTTATCTCCATGGCCGGGGTATACGGTTATATTTTCGTCTAGTTTAAAGAGTTTTTGTTTAATGCTTTCTTCTATTTCAGCAAAAGAACCGCCGAATAAATCACATCTTCCGATTGACTCGCAAAAAAGAGTGTCTCCCGAAAAAAGTGAATCGTTTATTAAATAACAAACCCCGCCTTTTGAATGTCCTTTTGTGTGTATTATTTTTATTTCATTTTCACCTAATTTAAGGTTTTTTGTGTTTTCATCTAATAGCCCGTCTATACAAGGGGTTTCTATTCCGTCTACTCCTGCCATGGAACATTGCACTTCTACTTGTTTTAATAGAGGTAAATCATCTTTGTGCATAAAAATGTGAGCTGACGGGAATTTTTCTTTCATTTTTTTAACACAGTAAACGTGATCAAAATGTCCATGAGTTATTAAAATATATTTTAAATTAAGTTTTTTTTCTTTTATTTCTTCTTCGATTTCATTTATTGAATTGGTACAGTCAATTATAGCGGTTTGTAGCGTATCTTTATCGTATACAAGATAAGTTGTTGCACCGAATATTCCGTTTGGAAAGCTTTTTATACTGATTTTATTCGACATCTTATTTTCCCTTTAAATTAAATCTTTGATTATATAGGGATTTTATCATATCCAATTGATTTTTTAAAAAGTTTTTAAAAAAGTTATACGGACTATATTCTTTGTATATTTTATATAAAATAAGACGCATTCTTCTATCCGGAACATCAAAATGTCTTTGAAGTTCTTTTATATATTTATCCATATATTCTTTAACCTTTAAATCTTCAAGATTTTTTTCGGTTATTTTTTTGTTTTGAACAAATTTACGCATAATTGCACCGTTTTTAACTTATTTTATAAAATTTTTATGGTAATTTCATTGGTATAATTTGTAATAAACTCTAATATACACATGTTTATATTGATGTGTTAGAATTTTGTTGACGATTATGAAGTATTTTGTTAAAAAAAATAATTTCAATTTGGTTACAAAAAGTATTTTTGTTTTTTTTGTTATGCTTTTTTTTATTCAAAATGCTTATGCTATTAGAATTGGATTAAGTGAAGGTGTTAGAAAAACTTATGTCGGAAGTTCTCAAAACGCTTCCTTTAGGGATGCAAATACAGGAAAACTTCTTTTTATTTCCCGTTCTTTTTTTCCTTATTCAATTAAGGCGTACGGAGATTCAATAGCAATAAAAGTAAAAGGAAGATATTATGATTGCTCGACTAATGCTGTATATATACAAAATCCGGAAAGCAGAGGATTTTTGGCAACTAAAAAAAGATGGTATAGGGGTGATATTGTAATATATAATATTGAAGGTACATTGACAATAGTTAATTCTTTACCTTTAGAAGAATATTTAATGGGTGTTGTGCCTGCTGAAATGCCTTCGAAGTGGAATGAAGAAGCTCATAAAGCTCAAGCTATTGCTGCAAGGAGTTATGCTCTTGCAAATTTAAACAAAAGAGGCTCAAGAGGTTATGACCTTAAGGACACTCCTGCTGATCAGGCTTATGGCGGAGCAAGCAGTGAAACGCCGCAAACTACAAGAGCAGTTCTTTCAACCAGAGGCGAAGTTTTGACGTATGATAATAAGATTATTCCTGCATATTATCATGCAGCGTCAGGCGGAAGGACAATTTCTGCGGGTCAAGTATGGAATCATGATCTTCCTTATATTCAATCTGTTGACAGTTTTGATAGAGGCATAAGAAAAAACGGGCATGGAGTTGGTATGAGTCAGTATGGTGCAAACAACCTTGCAAATAGAGGTTTTAGTGCTCGCCAGATATTAAATTATTTTTATAAAGATATTAATTTTTCAAGAATAAAAACAAAAGAAGACTAACTTGTTTTTGTAAATAAGCTAAAATTATGATTTTTTTAACTTAAAAAGCTTGCAAAAGGTTGAAAAATATGTATAATTATGTTGTATTACTTAAAAGGAGTTAGATATGAACAAAGAAGAATTGGTAAAAGCAGTTGCTACAAGCACAAAGCTTTCTCAAAAAGAAACAGCAGAAGTTATTGGTGCTGTTATTGAAACAGTACAAAAAACTGTTTCAAAAGGAAAGAAAGTTACTTTAGTTGGATTTGGTACTTTTGAAGCTAGAAAAAGAGCTGCAAGAGTTGGAAGAAATCCTCAAACAGGTAAAGAAATTAAAATTGCTGCTAAAACAGTTCCTGCTTTTTCAGCTGGTAAAAAATTCAAAGAAATGGTAGCTAAAAAGAAATAGTTTCTTTTAAAAAGCTTTAAAATGCTCCCTATAAGGGGAGCATTTTTTTTAATTGTTCTTCGATTTTTAAAATTTCATCCATATTTGAACATTTTAGGGCTGAAATTAGTTTTTTCTTTTTAATAAGATTTTTAATACAATCAATGTTTTTGCATACATATATACTTCTTCCCAATTCTTTTGAAGAAGGATTTATTTTCAAAAGCCCGTTATTTAATTTAGTAATTTTAATCATAAGGTCTCTATTTTGAATTTTTAAGCAGCCTTGGCATTTTCTTTTAATTTCTTTCATTATTTTATTGCCTTTATAAATGCGGTTTTTGAATTTATTTCAATCATATTATTATCTAAAGCGTTTTGGACTTCTAGAATATAATTATTTACTTTTTTTTCTTCAAAATATTCCATAAATCTTTCTTTCATTGATTTTTGGTCAGGTGCCGGAGGCGTTTGAAACCAATTAATTATTGTTTCTTTCGTTGGAGCATATTTTGAAGAAGCAATTTGTACATTAACGGTAACATTTGAAAAATTAACTTCAAGAAGGTTTTTGTCTAAACTTTCCGCACTAAAATTAACTAAAGGGTCATCAGGATTTTCCATAAATTCTTTTTCAGCTTTTTTAAAATCATCATAATCGCTTATCTGTTTTGGGGTTAAAAGTTCATAATATCTGGTATTTTCGGATATTATAGGTTCAAAAGCAGCATAGATACCATTTTGTTTTAAAACCCTGTAAAATTCACTAAATACTTGTTTTTTATTTTTTATATGTACCAGAACAGATCTTGTCATTAATCTGTCTAAGTAATTATTTTCAAGTTTTATGTTTGATACATCAGTTTTTAAAAATTTTGCATTATTTTTTATATTTGATTCATCCAAGATTTTTTTGCATTCATCAAGGCAGTCTTGAAATTTATCTGAAAATATAAGCTCTACCTTATCCTCAAATTTTTCCAGCACTCCGAAGGCAAGAAGTCCGGAGCCGCAGCCAAAATCGGCAATTTTTTGCCCTTCTTTTAAATCTGCAAGGTCTAAAACACCGTTCCTTACTGCTATTAACCAGTTTAAAGTTTGTTCTTTTTGAATTTCATTCATATATGAAAACCTTGTTTTTTTAAGCCAAGTTGACCAATTTTTACATATTTCGCTCAATTTTTCCTCCAAACGTTGTATTTAAAGATTGAAAAGTGATTTTTACTTATTTAACATTTATAATCTATAGTGTTAGAACATAAGTTTATGATTATGCCTGAAGAACAATCATTAGAAAATAATATTAAATATCTTAGCATGATGTTTGAAGTTAGTACAATTGCTAATCAAACCGATGATGTATATGAACTTTTAAGAAGATTGAAAGATTATGTGGCTGAACAAATAGATTCTAATGATATTACTGTTTATCTTCTTGAAAATCAACATTTCAAGTGCATTCTTTCAAATGAAAGAGTTAGAAATAATGAATTTTTTGAATGCGAAGAAGGAAATTCTCCGTTTTGGGATGCTGTAAATAAGGCAAAACTTACGGTAATGAAAGATTCCGAAGGTGCTCATTTATTTAAGCCTTTTTTGGAATATAATAATATTTTATCCTTGGATCCAAGTCATGTAAGGGTTTTTTTCTATAACTTAGTTCCTATATGTTTTCTTTTTATAAAAGAAAATCCAGATAATCCTATTTCAAAAGAAACTTTTGATAATTTAAACAGTGCTTTTGATTATATAGAACCTGTAATTGCAAAGTATCATCGCAAAATTAAAAAAGAAGAAGAAATTGCACAATTACAAAAGTCTTTGCATAATATTTCTATACTTTATAATATTTCTCAAGCAGTTAATTTCATTGATGATCTTAAAAGGTTATTGCAAGTTATTATTCAAAAGGCATTAATTACTTTGGATGCTGAAAAAGGATCTTTGATGCTTTATGATTATTCTTTAAATGCCTTGCAAGTTAGAATTGTATCTGGTTTACAAGATAAAAAATTAGAAGAAGCTATTAATAACGGTGCTGTTCAATGTGCAAAAATTGGCGTAGGAGAAGGTATTGCAGGAACGGTATTTTTGGAAAGAAAGCCAATAATTACTAATTTAGGTTCTGCCGATCCAAGATTTATTGTTAAAGAAGTCCTATCAAATACAAAATCTCTTTTATGCGTACCGTTGATTGCAAAGGGTGAAGTCATTGGTGTAATTAATATTACAAATAAAAAACACGATAAATTGTTTAATCAAAAAGATTTGGAGTTTATAACATCTCTTGCAAATCAAGCAGCAATTGCTATAGATAACGCTAAGTTATACGAACTTGCAACAAAAGATGGTATGACAAAGTTGTATATTTATCGTCATTTTTATACATTACTTGAAAATGAAATCAGAAGATGTTCAAGATACAAAAGAAATATGTCATTAATTATGATGGATATTGATAATTTTAAAAGAATTAATGATGCATACGGACATCTTACCGGTGACACCATATTAAAAAATCTTGCAATTGTGCTTCAGGAAAGTGTTAGAAAAATTGATATTCCGGCAAGATACGGCGGTGAAGAATTTGTAGTAATACTTCCCGAAACGGATAAAGAAGATGCTTGTGTTATAGCTGAGCGAATAAGAAAAAACATTTCAAAGATTGTTGTTAAAGTGAATGAAACACAAGATTTATCTCCGACGGTTTCAATGGGTGTTGCACAGTATTCAACAGATGGCAAAGAAGCAAAAGAACTTATTAATGCTGCCGATACCGCACTATACCATTCTAAACACAACGGTAAAAATATGGTTTCAACATACGAAAAAGACGGATGCAAAAAAGTTGAACAAATTAATGTTGATATTCAGTCGCAACTTGATTAGTTGTTGCTTGTTAAAATTGTTCTAAAAGCAGCAAGTCCCCTTGCTGAAATTGGTTGTGAGGTTTTTCTTTGTTCTTTTGCAATAGAAAAAATCTTTACGATTCTTTGAATCTCTTGAACGTTTTTAATCGTGTTTGTTGCATAAACATTTTCAACTTTTTCAGGGGAAATGTTGAATAAAGCATTGAGTTCTAATTCTGTCATAACTTTTCTCTCAATTATTAATTACCTTATGTATTAATAAAGTTGTTTAAAAAAAAATAATTGCAGAATTGTATTAAAGTTTTACAAAAGTTCATATAAAAAATATGGAACAAAAATACTTCTTATTCGTCTAAATAGTTAAATGCCGTATTTGCTACTTAGGCCTTTGTGGAGAGAACAAGGGCCTTTTTTTATTTAAGTTTTTTTGTATATATCATGCAAAGCGAGACTATGATGCAGTATAAGGCAAATTCAACGGTTTCTTCACCACAGATATTATGAGTTCCTTCAAAATATATTTGTAATATTGTAAAAATTATTCCGCAACCCAAAGTCCATACGGGAAATTTTACTTTGTTAATTATTTCAAAAATGTTAAGCCATATTTTATTTATAATTCCGTATAATGCCATAGCAAATATGTATATACCTACCATAATATGTGCTAAATAGCCGTATTTATAATGCGACCAAGGGTAAAATTCATTGGGACTGTTTGGTACTTGGCAAAAAATCACTCTGCCATAGCTTAATTCTCTTAAAATCATTAATATGAAAAGCAACGCAAGAACATTAAAGAATATTTTATATCTTTTAAATCGATAACATAAAACTACTGCTATAAAAAGAGGTATTAAAGAAATATTTTCAAGTAGACTGTTTTCAGGAATCTCCGTTATATTAAAGATTTTTATGTAAGAAATACTGATAATCAGTATAAATATAACCAGTAAATCTGTTTTTTGAAAACTGAAATCTAAATATTTTAAAAAATTATTCTTAATTAAACCAAACATGACACGAATAGTATAATACATTTTTTATAAAAATGTAAAATGTTTATGTTAAAATTGTTTTATGAGTAAATTTAGACAAGAATTTTCAATAAAACAAGTTCCGACAGATGACCCGCTTTTGTTGCAAAATACTTTGAATGCAATGTCAAACGGGGGTTTTGAATTGTATTCAATTTATGAAGCAGAGCAAAATTCGAAGGTGGTTTATAATTGTATTTTTGTTAAGGAAAGTGAAAATTTATCGGATGAAATTGATGATGATCTTATAAATTTTCGTTCTCAAGTTGAAAAAATGCTGTATTCAAAAGAAGAACCATATGAACTTTGTTTAAATCTTCAAAAGAAAATAAGGGATAAAAAAGAAAAAATTGAACGTGTAAAAAAGTTTCTTGAAAGTTCTAAAGATTCGGAGCGTGAACTTTTAAATGATGAGATAAAAAAAGATATTGATGATTTGAATGATTTAAAACGAGATTTAAAAGAGGTTTTGGCTCCTTCTCAGATGTCTAAATTTTTAGGTGAAGAAAAGCTTTCAATCAATTTATCTCAGGAAAATTATTGTCTTTGTGATTATCAGGAAGAAAAAAATCTTTTGTCCCAAACGGTAAAAGTTAGACAGGAGTTAACTAAAGAACTTGGATATATTATTCCGAAGGTGCAGTTTATAGAAAATTCTTCCTTGGATGAGTATGAGTTTACAATAAATGTTCATGGGGTTAGTGTAATTTGTGCTAAGGCGTATCCTAATCATTTAGCTTTTTTTGAGGATGAGTTAAATATAGAAAGAGTTCCGAATAATTCTTATAAAACAAAAGATCCTTTAACCAAAAGGAAAATGATATGGATTTTAAAAGATGAATGCGAAGATTATTGGATTCAAGGATTGGAACCTGCAGAGTATATTGCAAATTATTTAAGTTATTTTGCAATTGTTCATGTTGATGAAATTTTTGATTATGGTGATTTGAATCGCTACGTGGATTTTGTAACCAATAAAAATTCGTTTTTAGTTGAAACAATTTTGGGTGAATTTGTAAGTGTTTCTGAGTTGAAGTATATTTTAACTCAATTAATTAGAGAAAGGGTCAGCATTAAGGATATAGTTTTTATTTTTGAAAAATTAAATGATTTTTCAGATGATACAACCAAAGCCGATTTGCTGGATAGGCTTAGAATGGCACTTTCAAGACAAATTTCAGAAAGTGTTGCAACAAAAGAAAAAGAAATTTTTGCTTATGAAATAGATGACGAGACGATTGAATTACTTGAAAGACAAGCAAACAAAGAAGAAAACAGCGTTAAAATTGATTTATCAAAGTTTGGAAAATTTAAAAAAGTTTTAAAAGAAATGAAAAAAGATATAATTGAAAAAAACGCTGTCTTAATTGTTCCTCAGCAGTTTAGGCAAATTATTTTTATTCTTGTTTCACAGTTTTTTATGGATATTCCGGTTATTTGCTTTGAAGAAATTGCAAGTGATTATAAATTAAATATTATTGAAAAATATAGTTATTTGCTTTGTATTGTTCTATTATATTTGAATTATAAGTTTTGTTTTATTGATAATTACTAAAATTTATCCATAAAAAATTTGCGTCTGGCGCGATTCGAACGCGCGACCTATCCCTTAAAAGGGGAGTGCTCTACCTGCTGAGCTACAGACGCAAACTTTATACTTTATTTAATTTTCAATTGTCTTATCTCAGCAGGTAGAGCATGTGCTTTTATTTACCGTTTCAGCGAGCTTCACCGAGTGCTGAGCTACAGACGCAAACTTTATACTTTATTTAATTTTCAATTGTCTTATCTCAGCAGGTAGAGCATGTGCTTTTATTTACCGTTTCAGCGAGCTTCACCGAGTGCTGAGCTACAGACGCAAACTTTATACTTTATTTAATTTTCAATTATTTCTTTTGGTTTGGCGAATTTGCCGAATCTAAGAAAATCTTTGCTAAACAAATTTTCAAACAATCAATCCTTGATTGCCTATTCAATATATCAAGAACAAAATTTCACGTCAAATATTTTTTTAAAAAAATTAATATTAGCTTACAAGTTATTACCCGATGGTTGATTTAAGATTTTTTTTCGATTTGTTATTTTTTAGATATACAATTTTGAAAGGTTAAGAAATGAAAAAATTATTGTTCTCTTTTTTGGCATTTACGGTTTTTAGTTCTATTTCTTTTGCTGCTCCTTGCAGTGTTGAGAAATGTTCAAAGTCAGATTGTGCTAAAGCTCCCGCTACCAGTTGCGAAAAAGCTAATCCTTGTGAAGAAAAAACTACATCTTGTGATGAAACAACTTGTGATAAATGTAATGTAGAAGATGATGAGTATTGCGTATATAATCAGTGTTTCTTTGATAAACAATATAAAAAAATGAAAAAAGAATTGTGTTTAACAAAAAAACAAGAAGCTTGCATTGATAATATATATAAAAGTTTTAAAACAGATATGGAAGCTCAGCATGCTAAGTATCGCATAGAAAAAGATAAGCTTTTAAATATGATTGAATGTAATAATGATTGTTGGAAAGATCAAGCAAAAGTTCTTAAAGAAATGAAAAGAGATGCTAAAGAAAAATGCAAACAATTCAGAGATGATGTCAAAGAACAACTTTGTAAAAATCAATATTCGGCATTTCGAAAATTCCAAAGATGTGAAAGAAGTAAAATGAGAAAACTTATAAAATATGCAAAAGTTTATAAATTCCCTTGCACTGATTGCTGTAAATAAATTTAACGGGGCAGATGCCCCGTTTTTTAATGATTTTTCTTTATTAAAATAATACCGTTGATTGAAATTTTGGAATCGGCTATTTTAACTGTTTGGATTTCATTTTCGCCTTTGTTATTTTTATCAAATGTAACTGCATATTTGAGAGGATTTAAAAGGTTAATTATTGGAAGGAAATAACCATTGTAATATTTTTTTGAGTTTAGTTCAAAATCGCAAAGTTCTAATTTTCCTTCATTTACTTTTAAATTTGTGCTAAAAGTTAATTTTGTAGGTTTTAGAGTATAAGGAATAAGAAAACTTAAGTTTTCATTTAAAGTCGGCATAATTTCATATTTAAAAATTAGTTTGTCATCCTTAATTTCAGCATTTGAATTTTGGATTTTCAGAATTGAAGATATAATTTTATCATTGTTCATTTTATCGATAATTGTTTTATATTCGCTTGATTCAAAGGTTTTGTTAAGGTCTTGTTGGGTTATTTCTGTTGAATATTTTAAAACCATATTTTCTTTAAAAAATAATTCATTATTATCAAAAATAACAGAATTATAAGGGCAAAGAGTTTCAATATTGAGATTTGAAGTATAAAAACCTTTGTAGTTAAAGTTTTTACTGTTTGCTTTTAGGGATTTAAATTCGCCTTTTAAAACATTAACTCCATAAAAATTATCTATATTTATTTTGAATTTTGAATTTGTTTCTTTTTCTAAATTTTTTGAAATTTCGTGTTCAATTATATTTCTTGAAAGAAAATTAACTCCAGAAATGCTGGCTATGTTTCCTGAAAAAGTTTTTTGAGCATTATTTACGGAGCAATATTGGAAATAATCCTTTGCGAATATTGGGTTTAGGGTATATAAAGAGAGTATTAAGAAATATATTATTTTTTTCATATTTCAACCTTTTTTAAAAGTATTCTAATATAAAATATTAAACTTATAAACTTGAAAATTAACCTTTTTTGTATTATAATATTGGCGTGTTTTAGGTCTAAATTGTTTGCTTGGGGCAACAAAATCGAATTTTAATCGTCAGATAATATGTAAATTTTTATTAAAAAAAATTTGCATACTATAAAGTTTTGTTCTTTCTAATCCGTTTGAATAAAATATGATGACAAGCGAAAGCGAGGTTATATAATGTTGGAATTGTTTAGTCTTGTGTTTTTTGGAATGATAGTTTACACATTTCTTGTAATTTTACCTGCTGTGGTTGAAAATTTATCTTCGGAAGAATTCAGAGCAGCATATTTTTCTCATCTTGCTTCACGTTGGGTAAATTCATACGGTAAATAAGTTATAATAATTCTTCAAAGCCATAAGAACGCTCAGGTAAATTTTGATATCCTTTGTTTGTTATAACGAATTTGTGGATGTATTTACTTGTGTAGTTTCCTCTGACGAATAATTTTTTTATTACATTCTCACGTTCAACTAATGGATGTGAGATTTTTTCTAATTCTGGATTGTCTTCTGTTAATTGAGTCCAAACGGCAGCTTCAAGTGTCCAGGCGTACGTTTCTTCATTTAATGAGTTAAACTCGTCCTGGTGTATGGCTTCGTGGGCTAAAATTGCACTTAATGCTTCAATTGGAGCATCTTTATGTTTTTCGTTTATGTATATACAAAGATTTTTCTTTTTTTTCCAACCTAAAGCATCAAAATTGGCGTACATTGGGTTTATCGTGCTGAGATTAGCGAATTCTACTTTTATGGGTTTTTTAGTTAAATTGTTACCTAAAATAGCTTCACGAGAGTATTTTCCCGTAGTATCTTTTAAAAGCTCTATTGCTTCTATTACGTTTGTGTCTTCCGTTACATTTTTATATTGCTTAATGATTTTTTCATCAATTGTTTGTTTGGGTGTTGTATCTTGAATGGCAAAAATGCTATTTCCCAACAAAAAAGATAAAATTATTGCAAAAATTATATTTTTTTTCATAATCCTCTACTCAATATACTAATTAATATTATTATACGCATACTTTTTTTATAAGGACAAATTAAAATTCTTCAAGGTAGGTTAAGTTATAATATTTTTTTATATTAAAATAAGTATATGATTAAATATTTGACACCAATTATATTGTTAACAATTTCAAACATTTTTATGACTTTTGCTTGGTATGGTCATTTGAGGCATAAAAGTTCCGCTTTGTGGATTGTTATATTAGTTTCTTGGCTCATTGCTTTTTTTGAATATTGTTTTCAGGTTCCGGCAAATCGTTTCGGACACGAAGTTTATAACGTCGTTCAATTAAAAACAATTCAGGAAGTTATAACTTTAATTATATTTTCGCTTTTTAGTGTTTTATATTTAAAGGAGCATTTTCGCTGGAATTATTTAGTTGGGTTTATATTTATTGTGCTTGCGGTATTTTTCATATTTAAAAAATAATTTTGGTATAATTTATGACGCTTCATCAAAAACATCATTACAGGTTTATTTTAATATTTATCGGAACTATATTTTATTTTTTGGCTAATGTTCAAAGAACGGCAATCCCTGGAGCTATATTTGATGTTTTGCAGAGTGATTTTTCTGCGTGTGCATCTAAAATCACGCTTCTTGGTGCGATATTTTGCTATGTTTATGCGATAACTCAACTTGTAGTAGGGCTTATGGTGGATAAAATTGGCGGTTTCAGAGTTATTGCAATAGGAAGCGTCATGTTTGCGATAGGTTCAATTATTTTTCCTCATTCTTCGACTGTTTTGGGCTTATATTTATCCAGAGCGTTTATGGGGTTTGGTGCTGCTACGTTTTATTTAAGCGTAATTAGGGAAGTTAAAAAATATGCAAAAGACAGGAATTTTTCGCTTGCTGTGTCTTACATTTTATTTATAGGATATAGCGGTGGAATAATCGCGAATGCTCCTTTTGTTATGTGTGTCAATGAAATTGGCTGGAGAAATTCTCTATATTTGCTTGGTTTTTTTACTTTATTTCTTGCCATTGTTTATTTTTCGGTTTTATATATATTTAAACCTGTTCATATAGAATCGGATACACATCTTTCAATAGCTCCTTTTAAAGAGGTGTTGTCTAATAAAAAAAATATAAATGTATTTTTGTTTGGAAGTATTAATTATGGGCTTTATTATGTTTTGCAAACCGTAATAGGCAAAAAATTTTTAGAGGATTTTTGTAGTATAGGAGTTAATAAGGCCGCATTAATATTATCTTTTATGGCGGTAATTTCTGCTTTTGCAGGAACAATTACGGCTATTGTGTCAAAGTGTATAAATAACAGACGTTCGGTAATTTTTAAAACTTTTGCGGTGTTATCTTTTATTTCTATGCTTTTAATTACACTGCTGCTTGTTTTTAATATTCATACAAAATTAATTGCTTTGATATTTTGCATACCTTCTTTTATCGGAAGTATTTCACCTCTTTTAATTTCGACTTTGCATCTTTTAAACAGATATGAGGTTTCAGCTACTGCAGTCAGTATACAAAATTTTGGATTTTTTATGATGGTTGGGATTTTAGGCATGTTATCAGGTATGCTTATGAATGTTTTTGAGCCTCGGAATATTAACGGCATTCTGATATATTCAAATAATTCTTATTTGCTTGTATTTTCATTGTTTTTAGTTTTAAGTTTGTTTGAATTATTTTGTGCTTTTAGAATTAAAGACAGTAATTAAGTTTTTTACTTGTTTTTATAAATGAGTCTATATTTTCACTTGGAAGGTACATATACACTTCTTCCGGTGCTCCGTATATTCCTGTTGCTTCATAGAAATTCATCCCTGTTTGTAATTTTTCTTCCGTTTCTTTGTCTATTCCTCTAAAGCCTTTCTTGTAATAGTCAAATGTATCAATATCATATGCTGACGATAAACAATAAAGACAGTCTATACATTCTGCATCTGTGCATCTTGCTTTAACTATAATGCCGCCTTCTGCATCTCTTTGTTTGCTTTCTTTTATAGCTTCTCTTATTAAGAAATTTTTACATCTGTTGTTTTTTGTTACAATATTTTCAATTACGATTGGACCTTTTTTTGCTCTTTTGTACAATTCATCATCGCATTTAAATTCATTTTTATCTGCTTGTCTTATAGACATGTATCCAATTTCTTGCTCATTTTTATCCAGAACTATGTATTCATAGTTTCTGATTGTAACAATTATAGTGTCATAACCTAATTTTAGACTGTAAGTTCTATTATGAGGTTTAAGATTGTTTGTTAACTTTGAAATATATCTTCTGATTTTGTTTATTTTTGGTCTATCAGTTGAAGACATTGTCTTATTGCCAAATGAGATATTCTTTGGATTTCCTGTTTTGAAGTTGTTTTGTATTTTATTGTAGTTAGAATAAGATGAGATATTTTGTATTAACATTTGACTATCCCTTTTTATATTTTAGAATCATAAATTTTTGTATTTTGAGATTTTTTATAATGTTTGTTTACCATTTTTATTTTGAATTAAATAAAATAATATTAATAATCATTTGATTTAAGGTATAAGTCCATTTTTTCTTTTGGTAAATACATATACGCTTGTATTGGACCTGTGTATACTCCGAAACAATTTAGCGTTTTTATGCCGGATTCAATTTCTTTTTGGGTTTTTTTACTAATCGCTTTGAAACCTTTATCTTGGTATGCAATTATATTTAAATTATAAGCATTTTCATAATCCATTCCTTGACATTTATTATATTCTTGCTGACTATTTGAAGCATATATAATTATACAGCCTTTATAACCTAGGCGTTTACTTGTTTTAATAGCTTCTTTTATAAGGTAATTTTTACATTTTTTATTTTTTGTTTTAAGGCTTCTGATTATAAGAGGACCATTTTTTGTTTTTTCATAAAACTCATCTTCATAATGGAATTCTTTCAGGATAGGATGACAAAGATGCATTGAAGCAACTTCTTCTCCTGATTTGTCGTACATACGATAATCTAAGTTGTCTTCAATTTCTATGTCAAATTTTTCATCGCCTATTTTTTTGCTTTTGTATACAGTAAAATGGCTGCATGCATCATAAAAATTGGGTGCTTCTAAGAAATATTTTTTAATTTTGCTTATTATATCAGAAGGTTTGTTTTTTTGAGAAGCAGGTTTTTCTTTTCCGTTAAATGAGATATTTGTTGTTTCGTTTTCTTTTTTATGATTGTTTAATCTTTTGCTATAGTATGAATAAGGAGTTATGTTTTGTATTTGCATTTGTAATTTCCTTTCTTGTATTTTCCTTAAAAACAATCAAGAAAAAAAATTGCCCTTATGGAGAAAAAATTTTCATTTCACAATTTTTGCAATCAAAAATCAGAGGATATTTTATATTTTTTTCATCTTCAAGATATAGTTCTTCAGTATTTTTACATCCTAAGAAAGCTCTTTTTAGACAATGTTTTGTTGTCATAAGTTCTTTATTTTTTCTATTTGTCAGACTTTCAAAGCTATCTTCAATAACTTCACAATTTGAAAGCTCATAAAATTCTTTTGCTTTTTTATTGTGGACATTTAATTTATAATCCCCTTGTCTTATAGGATAGTCTGTAATATTTAATTTTTTCTGCTTTTTTACTCTATAATTTTTTAAGATTTTTTCGGTTAATTCATTTAAAATTTCACGTCTGATTTCATTTATTTCGCTTATTGGCAGAAACGGTAATTCATTTGTTTTAAATTCTATTTTTTTTGTAATATATGGACTGTCGCCTGTTTTAGACAATGATTTTATATAACTTTCTTTTATTTTTTCTTGATTTTTTGCAATTTCTTTGAAATTTAATTTAAGAGTAGCTTTATTGTTATTTATATCTTTAACAATAATTTCATTTTGAAAAACAATAAAGCTAATTTCCAACTTTCTTATTGTTTTTGAATTTTTAAGTATATTATTAAATTTTCCATCAGAGTTTCTGTATATTTTTGTATTTGTTTTCAAAAATGCGTTATCAGGTCTTTTATTAGGGTAAATTTTTACTCCGCTTTTTGTTTTTTCAATTTTGTTAACAAGAAATCCCGTTGAATCGTTTTCTGTTAATATTATAAGTCCGTCTTGCGGATTTATTTCTTTGTTTGTTTTTATTAATAAGTAATTTTCATAGTTTTTATCAATTGTTCCGATCAATTCACCTATTGATTTTGGAGTAATAAAATTATAAATGTTGTCTTTTTTATTGAATAAGTATTCATCGCAAAAACCTCTGTTAAAGGATTTTTCAAGATTTGGTTCAAAATCTTCAATTATTTTGCCATGGCTTGTTCTGGGGTATTTTTTAAACAAATTATTGTAATATAAAGTAACATTTTTTACATAATTTTCATCTTTTAATCTTCCTTCAATTTTAAAAGATGTAATTCCTGCTTTTATTAATTTATCAATATGTTTTGATAAATTATTATCTTTTAAGGATAAAAGATATTTGTTTTTTGCGATATATTTTCCGTTTTTTGTAACAAGAGAATAACGTTTTCTGCATGCTTGGGCACATTCACCTCGGTTTGCACTTCTTTTTCCAATGTATTCGGATAAATAACATTGTCCGGAATAACAAACGCATAAAGCTCCATGGATAAAGTGTTCCAGTTCAATGTTTGTATTTTTTTTAATTTCTTCGATTTTGTTTAAGGGCAATTCCCTTGCCAGCACTGCTCTTTTTAGACCTATATCTTCAAAAAATTTTATTTTTTCAATTGTTCTGTTGTCACACTGTGTGCTTGCATGAAGAATTATAGGCGGAATTTCATTTTTGTATGCTAAGGTTAAAATTCCAAAATCTTGAATGATTATTGCATCGGTTTTTATTTCGTATAATTTTTTAATTATCGTTTTGCACTCTTCTAATTCTTTGTCGTTTAATATAGTGTTTAAGGTAACATATACTTTTACATTAAAAAGATGAGCATAATTAATTATTTTTTCTATGGCTTCTATTGAATTAGAGGCATTTTTTCTTGCACCAAAACTAATTGTACCTATATATATTGCATCAGCTCCTGAATTTATTGCACTTATTGCACAATTATAATCTTTTGCAGGTGCTAAAAGTTCCAATTTTTCCATAAAAAAATTATATCAAAAAAATTTTATACACTTTCAATATGATAGACAAAGACTTGAACGGATAGTATTATTTATTTAGGAAAGTATATTTAAAGATGGAAAATCAGAATTTTAATTTAGATGAAGATATAAATGAAGGCGATAATTTTAATTTGGAAGTTTCTGTTTCCGATGAATTTAAAAGAGGCTGCAAGTTATATAACTTTAGACGTCCTGATAAATTTTCAAAAGAACATTTAAAAGCCTTACAGGATATTCATAGAGATTTTGCACGTCATTTGGCGACCGTTATGACGGGTTATCTTAGAATGGAAGTTGAGATAGACGTTATTTCCGTTGATCAATTGACTTATGAAGAATATATTTGTTCAATGCCATCACATGTACAGAATATGATTTTTAAATTAAATCCTTTGTCCGGTGAAATTTCTATGGGAATGAGTCCTGAGGTTTTAGCTGTAGTATTGGATAGGATGCTTGGCGGTTCAGGAGTTGTTAATGATCACGGCAGGGAATTAACACAAATAGAAGAACTTTTAACAACAAAATTTGTGGAAAAAATCATTAAAATATTGGAAGAAGCTTGGGGAACTATTTTGCCTGTTAAGTCAGAGTTTGTAACTTTAGCAAACGGGTATCATTCAGTTCCTATTACAACAAGCGGCGAAATTGTTACTTTAATTTCATTCGAAGTTCGTTTGGGACAGAAAAATTTTGGTTTAATGAATATATGCTTTCCGTACCCTGTTTTAGAAACAGTTTTGCCTAAGTTGACTCCTCAGTATATATATCAACATGCTAGTGTTGCAGCAAACGAAATCGGAAAAAATGAAACCTTGGAAAAAATTAAAGGTGCCGAACTTGAAATGCAGGTAATTTTGGGTATGGCAAATGTTGAAATAAATGATGTATTGGATTTAAAGGTTGATGATGTAATTAAATTGGATCAAAAATTAGACAAGGAGCTTGTTGCTTGTGTTAATAAAAAAAGAAAATTTTTTGTTGTTCCGGGAAAAATTCAAAATAAAATTTGTGTGAAAATTGTTGATCAGTATCATGAAAAGGAGTAAATTTTGTCTTTAGAGCCTCAAAATCTTGATATAACAAAATTGGAAAGTGTAGAAAAGCCTGTAAAAGTTGCTAAATCTAAGACATATAATCTTTTACTTGATGTTGAGCTTGAACTATCGGCAATTTTAGGTGAAACCGATATATCTTTAAAAAAAGTTTTAGATTTAACAAAAGGCTCTATAATTGAGCTTGATAATAAAACAATTAAACCGATTAAACTTCTTGCAAACGGTTCTGAAGTTGCAAGAGGCGAAGTTGTTATTATTGAAGATAATTTCGGTTTGAGAATTACTGATATCTCGGAAAAAAGAATAGTATAGTTGGTATAGCTATGAGTGATAAAAAAATTGAAGTAAATGCGGGTATATTAAAAGAAGTTTTTAAAATTGCAGGAATGAAACCACCTGAAGATATTTCCGATGAAAATCTTTTAGAGGCGGTTTATAAAATCAAACAAAGTAATGAGCCTGAAGCTCACGGTGAAATTCATCATGAAGGTTTTACTCCTTCGTCAAATAATATATTGGTGATTGATGATATAGGAGTTGTGACTTACCAATTAAAAATTTTATTGAGAAATTTAGGATATAATGTTCAGGTTGCAAAAGATATTTTTAGCGGTTTGAATACTTTTGTTCGTTCAAATTATGCTTTTGTTATTATGGATTTGTTTGTTTCAACTGAGCAAGAAGGATATACTTTATTAAATGAAACAAAAAAAATAATTACAAAAAATAATCTTGATACAAAAATTGTGGTTATAACAGCGTCTAATAAAGCTGAAAACAGAGTTAAATGTTTAAATGGCGGTGCGGACATATTTTTAAAAAAGGATGCCGGCTGGCAAGATAAACTTTTGGAATTAATTGAAAATTTTCAACCAAAAGCTGAGTAGGTTGTTAATTAATGTAAAGAATTTTTGAAAAATTTATTAATTACGGATTTAAAATTGAATATAAATATTTTTTGATACTATAATATGAATTATGATAGAATCCGTATCTGATAAAAAAATCGCATTATATCCTGGAAGCTTTGATCCAATTACCAACGGTCATATTGATGTGCTTGAGCGTGCTCGCAGAATGTTTGATTTTGTTGTGATAGCGGTTTTAAATAATCCCGAAAAGAAATCTTTTTTATCGGCTCCTGTTAGAGTTGGTTTGATAAAAGAGGCTGTAAAAGATATGGAAAATGTTTCTGTTGCAAGCTTTGACGGTTTAACTGTTGAGTACGCAAGACAAATTGGGGCTAATTTTTTAATAAGAGGTTTAAGGACAATAACGGATTTTGAATATGAGGTTCAGCTTTGTCAAACTAATCAAGTTATTGCTCCTGATATAGATACTGTGTTTTTGTCAACACGCCCCGAACATAATTTTATTTCATCAAGTATAGTAAAAGAATTATCAAATTATAAAACGGATATTTCTAAATTTGTTCCAAAAAATGTGGTAGAATATTTACAAGACGATTTAAGAAAGGTTTTAAAATAAGATGACTGAATCAGTAAATAAAATGTTTGATTTAATAGATGATTTAAGTACATTGTGCGATGATGGTATACCGATTTTTCCGGGACGTATGATAGTTAATACTAAAGAGCTTTACAAAATCGTCAATGCTTTTCCGAATGCAATTTCTGATGAAATTCAAGATGCAAGAATAATCTTGAAAAAGAAAGATGAAATTATTCAAGATGCTAAGCTTAAGGCGGAAAGAATTATACAGGATGCCGAAAATGAAAGATATAAACTTTTAAATGAATCCAGTTTGAATAAAGCGATGGAAGAACATGCCGAAAAATTCAGACAGACAGTTTTTGAAGAATGTCAGCAGATTAAGATGGCTGCATTTAATGAGGCACAAGAGCTTAGGTTGAATGCTAAGAATGATTCAATCAGAATGAAGGAAGAATCTCAAGAGTATGCCCAAGCATTGTTAAATAATCTTGAACAAGATTTAAACAGGCTTTACCAAGTTGTTATGAACGGTCAGCAAAGACTTCAGGAGATGAAATCCAACGATAGTTTGCAACAGATGAGCGGTGAACAAAAATAATAACTATTTAAAAACTTCAGGGTGATTGGAATTTGATAGAATAACTTCTCGGTATTCATTTTTGTTAAAATCTATACCCCAGTTTTTTATGTTCAGATTTTTATATTTTGATTTTTTCTTTTTCTTGGTTGAATCTGGACGCATGTCTTTCATTACATAACAACCTCTTTTGTCATGGTTGATTTTGTAACTTTAATCAGCATTTTTGTTTTGTCGACTTTTACAATGAAGGTTGCAGTTTTATCTGTTTTTTCCGATAGTCTGAATTTAATATTATAGTTTTCCAGTTTTGGTGCTTTAAAATTATGCAATGCAAAAACATCATCAAAAATATATCCCATGAGGCTTATATTATCATTGTACGATACACACATAAAGCCTCTTTCGGGTGCTATTTCTACATTTGATAAGACTTCAGGTTCTTTTGTCGGTTGTGGAGTTTGTTTTTGCAGCTGAGGCTTTATTTCTTCTTTTGTAATGGGTGAAGTTACATTTTGCTTAGTTTCTTTAGGATGTATCAGTTCCATTTCTTGAGGAGCAATTTCAATAAAACTGTCTTCTTTTAATATTTTTTGAATAATATCATATTCTGATTGTTGAGCTTCTGTTTTTGAACATTTTATATTTCCATAAGGTTCAATTTCTGCTCGTTTGTAATTGTCTCTTAAATCCGGATCGTAGCTTGATAGTTCGTAATTTCTTTTTATAGCTGATGTTGCAGGATCACAGAAGCCTGTTTGTTTAATATTTTTGTCAAAAATAAAATATTGTCCGTTGTTTTGAGTTTGTTTTATTTCATCAGTAGGTTTTTTGGGAGTTAGTGTCGGAATTTCATTTTTGTCGATTAAATCAGCCTTGTTCTTGAGTTTTGGTTGAGGTGTTTTTCTTGTTAAAATTAGAAGCATAACAATAAAACTTATTATTCCTGCAAGACTCATCAAAATAATATCACGTATGCTCAGACCATATTCGTTTAGTTTGATTGTAAAGCTTGTTTTATATGTTATTAATTTATGTTTTATGGAAACCAGTTTTCTTTTTATAGCTATGAGATAGTTGTATAAATCTTTTTTGGGTTGTTCGATATTTTCAAGTGGTTTATCTGTTATTAAATTATTTTCATTAAATTCTTCTTCGAGGTCTGTATTTTTGGGTTCTAATGGCGTTTCATTTTCCGTTATTTCTTCTTTAATTTCTTTTATTTCTTCTTTAATTTCAACAGGTTTTATTATATTTTCTTCTTTTGGTTTTTCGGTTTGAATATTTGTATTTGTTTTTTTGACTTGATTAACAGTTTTTTTTGTGGGTTCTGCTTTTTTTGATGTTTCATTTTTTGGAATTGAAACAACCTTTGTTTTTGTTGAGGTTATTTTGGTTTCGCTTTTTATGGTTTTGCTTTGGCTCGTTTGATTATAAGAATTTTCTTTTATTTTTGTCTTTTGAAAATCCAAATTTTTTTTTTGATTTTTTGTTGTTTCGATATTATTGGGAGCTTTTGCTGAATTTGATGCTATTTCAGATGGCAATTTCGAAGCAGCTTGTGCATTATTTTTTACTGCAATTTTGAAATTAAGAGGTTTTGTTGTATTAATATTAATTTTTGTATATCCGTTATTAACATCTGCTCCTGCATATTGATAGACTTTTGTGTCGACGTTTCTTATGTCTGATGTATTAAAAGAAGTTTGTGAAGTAGAGTTGTTTGTCTCAGGAAGTAAAATGTAATAGTTTAAATCGCTTTTTTTAATTAATTTAATTGGTTCGGAATATTTTTTTGATGTGTATAAATTTATGTTATAGGAGTTTTCGTTTGTTTTTGTGAGTTCAACTTTTGTTAGGGAATTTTTATATTCGTTATCAATTGCGTTTGCAATCGTTGATGTTATAAGTATTGTAAGCACAAGAACGGAAATTTTTGTTAAAACTCTATTCACTTTTACTATCCTTTTGTTTTTAATTTATAATTATTAATATTATAGTATAAATACAGATTATTGCAAAAGAAGTAAGTTGATTAATGGAAAAAATAATTAAAAAAGATGATAAAAAAGCTTTTAAATCAGGTATTGTGGTTCTTGTTGCACGTCCAAATGTTGGAAAATCAACTCTTTTAAATAAAATTTTAGGTCAGAAGATTGCAATAGCAACTCCATTGAGGCAAACTACAAGAAAAAATCTTAAAGGCATATATACAGATGATAATTCACAAATTATCTTAACGGATACTCCCGGAATTCATAAACCAATAAATGAACTCGGAAAATATTTATCAGAACAGTCAAAAAAAGCAATTGAAGATGCCGATTTAATTTTGTTTATGGTTGATTCTACTGAACCTTGCGGTTTAGGGGACAATTGGATATATGATAATTATTTAAAAAATTCTCACACTCCTGTTTTATTGGTTTTAAATAAAGTTGATTTGATTAAAGATTTAAATAAACGTGAATTAAATTTATATTCTTATAAAAAAATGTTTGCTACAAATATTGATTCAATAAACATTAGTGCTAAAACAGGAAGAAATGTGGATGATTTAATTAAGAAGATAAAAAATTATTTATCCTGCGGTGAAAAATTTTATGATGAAGATATGATTTGTGATTCAAACATGCGGGAAATTGCAGCTGAAATTATAAGAGAAAAAATTATTTTAAATACTAAAGATGAAGTTCCTCATAGTGTTGCTGTTCTTGTTGATGACTATAAAGAGGAAGAAAAAACAGATAAGATCTCGGCTAAAATAATTGTAAACAGTGAAAGTCAAAAAGGTATTTTAATAGGCAAAAACGGTTCCATGCTAAAAACTATAGGAAAAGAAGCAAGACTTGAACTTGAAAAGATATTGGAAAAAAAGGTTTATTTGGAGCTTTTTGTTAAAGTTCAGAAAAATTGGCTTAAGGATAAAAATGCAATTAAAAATTTTGGTTATAATTAACCTTTTACTGCTCCTTCTGTTGAACCTGAAATAAAATATTTTTGCAGTGCCAAGAAGAATATGACTATGGGGATGATGCTTACTATTGAACCTGCTGCAACAAGTCTGTAATCAGAGCTAAACGCACTTGAAAGGTTGTTAATTCCGACAGGCAGTGTAAATAATTTTTCATTTGTTAAAACAATGCTCGGCCATAAAAATTCTCCCCAGGAACCTATAAAAGTAAATATTGCAAGTAGTGCAACGGATGGTTTTATCATTGGAAGCAGTAATTTGAAAAATATCTGAAAGGAATTGCAACCATCTATAACGGCACTTTCTTCTATTTCTTTTGGTATAGTTAAAAAAGCTTGTCTTAAAAGAAAGATACCAAAAGCATTTACCGCAAAAGGCATAATCATACCTAAATATCCTGCTGTTATTGAATAGCTGTCAATTAAATGTAATTTTAGGGTGATTATATATATAGGTAACATTATTGTTTGAAACGGTACCATTATAGTTGCTAAAATAGCAAAAAAGGCAATTTTTTTTCCTTTAAATTCCATTCTTGCTAAAGGATATGCGGCAAGTGCCGAAAGAATTACATTTAATACTACGGTTGAAGCTGCAACAATAAAACTATTTATTACATATCGTATTATAGGTACCAGTTTTAAAACTTCTTTAAAGTTATCAAAAGTAAAATCTTTTGGTATAAAAACTGGTGGATAAGCAAAGATATTTTCACTTCTTCCTTTGAGGGCAGTTGATAAAAGCCATAAAAAGGGTATCAATGAAAGCAAACAAATAAAAATCAGTATTATATGTGTAAATATATTTTTTATTCTTATTTTCATACTTTGTATTTATCCTTTTCAAAAACAAAAATGTTCAAAATGGAAAATCCCATGACGATAAAAAGTAAAATAACTGCCCCTGCACTTGCAAGACCTAAATCAAGGTTTTCAAAGGCTTTTTCATAAATGTAATAAACTATTGTTTTTGTTGAATCCAAGGGGCCTCCTCTTGTCATAACATATATTTCAACAAAAACTTTTAAAGCCGAAATTGAGCTTATAGTGCTAACTAAAGCAATCATAGGCATTATATGCGGAATGGTGACAAGCATGTGTTTTTTAAATCCTGTTGCTCCGTCCACTTCTGCTGCTTCATATAATTCCTTAGGTACACTCATTAATGCACTTAAATATATCATCATATAATATCCGACACCTTTAAAGATTGTAACTATTGCAACGGATATCATAGAAATTTTAGGGTCAGATAGCCAACCAATAGAATTAAAGCCCATTTTTTCGATGAAGAAATTTAAAAGTCCGCTTGGAGCATATAACCACTTAAACGCAATTGCAACTACTACAATTGAAATAATTACCGGAAGATAGATTATTATTTTGTATATATTTTTACATTTTATATTCTGATTAATTAAAATAGCGAGAAATAAAGGAAAAATAACTAAAAATGGAACGCATAAAATTAAAAAGTAAAATGTGTTAAATATTGTTTTTAAAAATAAGGGCGATTTTATAAGTTCAATGTAGTTATTTAAAAAAATAAAATCCGGTGAATAAATGTCTTTTGAGTAACTAAAAAAACTAAGCCAAATAGTTTGAAAAAAGGGAATAAAGAAAAATACTAAAAGTACTATAAAAGCAGGTAATAAAAATAAATAAGCTCCGATATTTTTCTTCAAATCCATAAGTAAATACTATATTAATTGAAACAAAAATTCAATAATCCGTATTAGTTAATATTAAAAAGTTAATGCTAAAATTAAGAAATAAAGGAAAATCATTGAAATTACATAAACTGACAGCAACTATATTTTTTTTGATGATGCTGGCGGTGCAAGGTGTACTTTGCAACGCTTTTGGTGCTGAAGGTTTAAAAATAAAAGATATATTAATTGATAATTCAGACAGATTAATCTACATAAGAAGCTCAGGCAGTTTTAAAGGGGCACAAAGTGCAGTATATGCACCAACTCCAAATGCCAATAATTCGGTTAATTTGATAAACAATATAACAACTTTTACAATAAGTTCGCCGTATCGTTATGTTGTGGACATTCCCAATTCAACCTTAATAGGAGCTAGCAGAAATTATAAACTTCAAAATTCTGTAATTCAAAATGTTGCCTTAAGTCAGTTTTCTGTTAATCCTAATGTAGTCAGGATTGTTTTTAGTGTTTCTAAGCAGTCTGATTTATCTAAGTTTAAAACATATACAAACGGGTCTGATATAGTTGTCAAATATAATTCTTCAATTATAGACAATGCTATTCAATATAAATTTTATACTCCCTCGGGTGATTCAAATAAGTCTTCATTATTGCAAAATACATCGGCAATTTTAGCTTATAATACTTCAAATGATGTTACGGAAATTAATCCCAGACTTCAGACCAGATATTATTTGAGTCAAGTAAGTCAGAACTCGGATGGCTTAATTTTAAGAGGGCTTGGACAAATTTCAATGCAAAGAGCTGTTTATAATTCTGATAATACCGTTGCGGAGATTGTATTGGACAGTGCAATGTTAGCTTCGAAACTTGAAAATAAAACATACAATATTCCAAGTTCAAATAAAATAAAAGGTATGTTAACCATATCTAAATTGACTTCAAAAAAGGTTAAATTAACTCTTGAAAGCGATAATGTACGTGATTATCGCTTTGTGGTTTCTCCTGATGGTCAAAGTCTCTTTGTGTCGCATAGAACTTATGTAATAAATACTGTTTTTTCAACAAATACTGCAAAAGTTAATTCTTATAAAATGACTAAAAATTCGAATGGTTACAGTATTTTTGATATAGTTTTTAATCAAGCAGTTACTTATGACGTATTTGAACTAAATGATAATTTTTATCTAGATGTTAACAATTTAGGTGATTATAGTACTTTACTTTTTGAACAAATGCTAAAAACAAGTGACATAAAAGTTCAAGCACTTAAAATTTCACAGGATAAAACTCGGTTTATAATTCCGATGAAGGATTTGAATTTTGCTTATGCAAATGTAGAAAGTAATTCTAAATCAATTAAGTTGTGTTTTAAAGAAAAAACCGTAATTCCTGCCGTCAAAAATGAAATTTTAATTGCGGCAAAAAATGTTGAAAAAGAAATAAAAGATGAGAAAAAATCACAAAATCTTAATGTTATATATATTCCAAAAGAGGATGAAAAGCCCGAAGTACAGAAACCTAAAAAGAAAAAAGAACCTCCTACCATAAGCTCTATGAAAAAAGTTGTACTTGATCCCGGTCATGGCGGCGTTGATAGTGGTGCAATAGGTGGCGGTTATTATGAAAAAACTTTGAATTTGGCTGTGGCTAAGCTTGTTAAGGAAAGATTAGAGAAAAAAGATATATATGTTTACATGACAAGAACAAAAGATACGACCATGACTCTTGAAGACAGGGTTAATTATTCAAATGAATTAAGTCCTGATATATATGTGAGTATTCATACTAATTCAACAGTTAAAGAAGATTCTTTCGGACTTGAAACACATTATTATAAAGATGACAGCTATGAGCTTGCTCAAAAAATTCATTCGGTTTTTGCAAGTGAAAAAAATCTTAAAAAATGGGAAACAAAAGACAGAGGTGTGATAAAATCCTGTTTTTATGTTATAAATCATACAGAAGCACCAAGTGTTTTGATTGAAATGGGATTTATTTCAAATCTTGAGGAAAGAGCAAAACTTCTTACAAAAGACAGACAAGAACAAATCGCAGATTCAATTGCAAAAGGTATATTGGAGTATTTAAAATAAAATGACCGATTATATTGGAGTATTAGATAGCGGAGTGGGAGGATTGAGTGTATTATCCGAGTTGATAAATGTTATGCCAAAAGGTAATTTTTTATATTTCGGTGATACAAAAAATATGCCCTATGGAACAAAGACTCCGGATGAAATATATTCGTATACGAAAAATATTTTGAATTTTTTTGTCAAAAAAAATGTAACAAATGTTGTGTTTGCTTGTAATACTACTTCTGCAGTTGCTTATGACAGATTGAACGAAGAATTTAAAGATGTTGTGAAAATTTTTCCTTTAATTCAAACTGTTATAAAGAGTGCCATAAATGATTTAAAGGATAATGATACGATAGCAGTTTTTGCAACTCGTGCAACAGTTAATTCAAAGAAGTATGAAATGGAAATTGAGAAGTATAATTCAAAAGTTAATGTTTTGGGAATAGATTGCAGCGGGTTTGTTGAAATAGTTGAAAAAAGATTGTATCAGGATGAAAAATCATTAGAATTAATTAAGTCCAAAATGGATATAATTAAACAGTCTGGTGCAAGGAGAGTTGTTTTAGGCTGTACTCATTATCCGTATTTATTGAATATATTTAAAAAGTTCAATTCGGACATTGAATATTTTAATCCAGCTGGTTGTCTTTCAAGGATTGTAAAGGAAAACGCAAATTTAAGCAATGATTTTTATAATGGCAAAGGTGAAGTCAAATTTTATGTCTCAAAAAGTCCTGAAGAATTTAGAAAAAGTGCTGAGCCGTTTTTTAATATTGGAGATGAAATTATTTTGGTTAATCAATAATTGCTCCCTTAGGCACAACAGTTATTCCGCCTTGAGACACATAAAAACCTCTTTTTAAATCATCTTCTCTGTTATAGCCGATTTCTGTGTATGGCGGTATATTGACGTTTTTATCAATAATTGCACGATTTATTTGAGAGTGCCTGCCGATTGTAACATTTTCCATCAGAATTGAATCTACTACACTTGAATAACTGTTAATTCTGACACTGGGAGACAGTACACATCCGGAAATGCAACCGCCTGAAATTATGCAACCTTCTGAAACAAGAGAATTTTTTGCAACACCTACTCTTTCATCTTCATCCCAAATGAATTTTGCAGGCGGAAAATTGTAATTATATGTTCTTAAGGGCCATTCTTGCGAATATAAGTTTAATTCCGGAGAATATGCCAATAAATCCATATTTGCCATAAAATAGCTGTCTACATTTCCGACATCTCTCCAGTAGCCTTGTTCAGCAGGAAGCATTCCTTGAAAAGTATTTGAGCTAAAGTTGTAGATATAAACTTTTGAACCGTTTTTTAGCATATTCGGGATAATATTTTTTCCGAAATCATGACTTGATTCTTCATCAAATGCGTCATATTCAAGTTCTTCAATTAATTTATTCGGTTCAAATATGTAATTTCCCATTGATGCAAGGCATTTTGTGGGGTCATTTGGTATGTGTTTCGGAGTTGTTTTGGGCTTTTCAATAAAATTTTGCAATCTCCAATCGTCGTCAACTTCTATAATTCCATATTCGCTTGCAAGTTCAATAGGGATTGCAATTGCTGAAATTGTTAAGTCGGCATTTTTCTTAATATGATAATCTAACATTTGGCGAACATCCATTTTATAGATGTGATCGCCGCCAAAAATACAAACATGACTAAAGTTTTCATCTGTTATTTGGTTTTTGTTTTGATATATCGCATCTGCTGTTCCTTTGTACCAGTTTCCATCCGTTCTCATTTGTGCAGGAACAAGATCTACATACTGGTCAATTGAAGGACACAAACTCCAACCCCTTGATATGTGCTTATTAAGTGAGTCTGATTTATATTGAGTTAAAACTTTTATTTTATAAAAACCCGAATTAACGAAGTTATTTAGAACAAAATCAATAATTCTGTATCTGCCGCCAAAAGGAACGGCAGGCTTTGCACGATCTTTGGTTAAGGGATAGAGGCGTTTTCCTTGTCCACCGGCTAAAATCATTGTTAAAACTTGATTGTGATACATAATATAACCTATTTATTTATATTCTTATTTTACTTTTTGGAATAATTAATTACAATAATTCAAATATATGTATTTTAGGGTAATAATTATTTACTGTTTTAATTAAATAATTTTTTGTTGTACAATTTTTACATAGTCAAATAAGGAGCTTTATGACATCTACGGTTGCGTTCATAGGAAAATCAGGAAGCGGTAAGACAACTTTCGTTAAAGCTTTTTGCGGATTAATCAGAAAAAAATTTAAAGATGCTTCAATTTTGTTGGTTGATAATGATTTGACTTTGGAATTGTCTGATAGTTTTGGTATTAAGACGAGGAATACGATATATGGAATAAAATCCGGAAAACATGAATATAAAACCGGAATTCCTGAAGGTATGAGTAAACAAGAGTTTATCGAATGGGCACTAGAGGATATAATTATAAGTGTTGATGAAAACATTGATTTAATTGCTTCTTGGTTTGTAACTCCGAAGGATTGTATTTGTCCTTCGACAAGATTGATGAGAGATTCGCTCGTAAAATTAATTGAAAGATATGATTTTGTTATATTTGATTGTGAATATGATTTAAAATATTTAAATTTACTTGTTGATTATCCGATTGACGAAACTATCGTTGTTTCACTTTGCTCAAAAACTTCTATGTCGCTTGCTTCAAAAATAGTTGAATCTTCCAGAAAATATGCAGCAGAAGGGCAGCTTGGAGTTATTATAAATAAAATTGAAAAAGAAAAGTTAAAAGAAATAAATGATTTGGCAAAAAGTCTTGAATTGGATATTATTGCTTATGTTGAAACTTACAAGGATGATTATGCACAACCGAATTATAATAAAATAAAAGAAGTATTAGAAGTTTCATATTCAAGAATGAATTTACCGCAGTAGCAGAAAAGAGGATTTAATTGATAATTGACGGAAAGAAAGTAGCTTTTTCGGTTCTGGAAGAATTAAAAGATAAAGTTAAAAAAAGTGTTAAAAAACCGGGACTGGCTGTGATTTTAGCTAATGATGATTATTCAAGCAAGATTTACGTCGCATCAAAAGAAAAACATTCCGTTGCCTTGGGCTATAAATCTTGTATTTATAGATTTGACAGTTCAATCACTCAAGGAAAATTAATTGAATTAATACACGAACTTAATGAAAACCCTGATATAAATGGCATTCTTGTTCAATCGCCGTTATATCCTCATTTGGATGAAAATGAAATTATAGAATTAATTAATCCTAAAAAGGATGTTGATGGTTTTCATCCTGTTAATGTCGGCAAATTGTTTGCAGGGCTTAATCCTTATGCTATTTGTTGTACACCAAAGGGCATAATGAAACTTTTAAAGGCTTACGATATTGAACTTGAAGGTAAAAATGCTCTTGTGATAGGCCGTTCAAATATTGTTGGAAAACCGATTGCTTCTCTTTTAACAAATGAAAATGCAACTGTTACTTTGGCACATTCAAAAACTAAAAATTTAAAAGAACATACTAAAAAAGCTGATATTATAGTTAGTGCCACAGGTCATCCTAGGCTTATTACGGCAGATATGGTTAAGAAAGACGTAGTTGTTGTAGATGTTGGAATAATAAGACAATTTGATGGAAGGCTTGTTGGTGATGTTGATTTTGAAAAAGTTAAAAATATCGCAAGTTATATAACCCCTGTCCCTGGAGGAGTCGGCCCTATGACAATTGCTTGTTTAATGGAAAATACTTATGAATTATTTTTATTGCAAAATAAGGGGCAAATTTAATGCAGAATTTTCGAGGAACATACGTTAATAAAAATCGTGATGCCTGGGTTGAAATTAATCTTTCTAATTTAGAGCATAATGTATTGGAAATTAAAAAGTATTTGGCTGAGAACTGTCAAGATAAAAATAAGTTACCTGATATTTTTGCAGTTATAAAAGCTGACGGGTATGGACATGGGTCTTTGATGTGTGCTCCTGTATTATTGGCATGTGGAATTAGTGAATTTGGTGTTGCAAGTGTCGATGAAGGGATTGAGCTTAGGGAAAATAAAATTAATGCTCCAATTTTGGTTTTGGGTGCAAGTCCCTTGTGGGCATTTGAAAATGCCATAAAATATGATATTTCGGTTTCAATTTTTAATGAGGAGCATTTGGATGTAGCTTGTCAGCTTTATAAAAGGTTAAATAAAAAATTAAAAGCTCATATTAAACTTGATACCGGCATGAATAGAATCGGTTTAGAAAAAGAGTATGCCAATGATTATATAAAAAAAGTGTTGAGGTCAGATTTTATTGAACTGAAAGGGGTTTTTACGCATTTTGCCGATGTTGAAAATTTGGAATTATTTAAAAAACAAATAAATTGCTTTAAGGATATAATTGAACCTTTCAGGGATGAATTTAAAAATATGGGAGCAAAAATTCATTGTCTTAATTCTCCGGGTATTTTTTCATATCCTGAATTTTCTTTTGATATGGTTAGAATGGGTATAATTATGTGGGGTTTAAGTCCTTATTCAAGTGATTCAAAAGAAAATGAAAAAATAAAAACAATGTCTCCTGTTATGGGTTTAAAAGCTCGAATTACAAATATACATACATTAAAAAAGGGTGACGGAATAAGTTATGGTCATATATATGTCGCAAAAGAAGACAGAAAAGTTGCAACAATACCTTTAGGTTACGCTGATGGGGTTGCAAGAAATTTATCGGGAAAGATAAGTGCATATTTAAATGGTAGACAAATTAGCCAAATTGGACGAATTACAATGGACCAAATGATGTTTGATGTTACGGGAGTCGAGTGTTCCAAGGGAGATATAATAGAACTTTTGGGTGAAGACAATTCACTTGATAATATTGATACATGGGCAGAGAAACTTGATACTATTAATTATGAATTAACTTGTAGGTTAAAAATGCGTTTACCGAGAATTTATGTCAGATGAGAGGTTTAAATGAATTTATTAAAGGAAGAAAAGAAAACAAGTTTATATAGCGAACATATAAAATTGGGTGCTAAAATGGTGCCTTTTGGCGGTTGGATTATGCCTGTTCAATATGAAGGAATTATTAAAGAACACAATGCTACAAGAGAATTTGCAGGACTTTTTGATGTTTCTCATATGGGAGAAGTTTATGTTAGAGGAAAAGAAAGCCTTAAATATTTACAAAGCATTGTTCCGCAAGATATTTCAACTTTAGAAGAAAATTGTGCAATATATTGTCAACTTCCGAATAAAGATGGCGGCTTGATCGATGATTTAATTATTTACAATGTTAAGGGTCTTGAAATTGAGGCCGATTATTTTATTGTTATAAATGCTTCAAGAATTAATGATGATATTTATTTTATGAAGGAAGAAGCTAAGAAATTTGATGTTGAAGTTATAAATAAAAGTGATGAGTTTTCAATGTTAGCTTTGCAAGGTCCAAATTCAAAATTTATTATACAAAAATTGGGCGTGGAGCTTTTAAATCAACCAAAATTTTTTACAATTAAAAAAATATTACTTGACGATATTCCTGTTTTATTGACGAGGACAGGATATACGGGCGAAGATGGTTTTGAGATTGTTTTTAAAAATGAATATGCAAGTAAACTTTGGAATGATATTTTATCTTATAAAAGTACAGATGGCGTCGTTCCCGTTGGGCTTGGTGCAAGAGATACCTTAAGATTGGAAGCGGGTTTGCCTTTATATGGACATGAATTAAATGAAAAAACGACACCAATAGAATCTTCATTGGGTTTTTTTGTTCCAAAGGATAAAAAAGAAAATTATAATGGAAGGGATATTATTTTAGCTCAAAAATTAAAACAAAAACCTTTAAGAAGAAAACTTTTTGCATTTATTATGGAAGATAGACAGATTGCAAGAAGCGAATATGAAGTTTTTATCGAAGGAAACAAAGTGGGCTGTGTTACTTCAGGTGCTCCAAGTCCGACATTGGGAAAAAATATAGGTTTTTGTATGATAGAATTTCAGAACTTACCTGCTGATTTGGTTACAAGACTTAACAATACTCAAGAAAGTCTTGGCATGACAATACAAATTATGGTAAGAAATAAATTATATAGTGCAAAGTTAACCAAAAAACCTTTTATAAAAAAGAATTATGAAAAATAGGAGATAAGAATAGATGAATATACCAGAAGGAATTTTATGTTCAAAAACCCATGAATGGGTTTTGGAAGAGGGCAGTGAAGTTACAGTTGGTCTCACTGATTGGGCTATTGAGCAGTTGGGAGATGTGGTTTTTATTGAACTTCCTGAAGTTGGTTCCAGTTTTTCAAAAGATGAAGTTTTTGCGACGATTGAATCGGTTAAGGCAGCTAGTGAAATTTATATGCCAGTAGCCGGGGAGATTCTTGAGGTAAATGAACAGCTTATTAATTCGCCTGAATTAATTAACGAAGATTCTTATTCTGCTTGGCTTGTAAAAGTTAAACCTTCTAATTATCAGGAAGATACAGTGGGTTTAATGGAATATGATGATTATAAAGATGAAGTTCAATAAAGAAGGTTAAAATGTATAATAACGAGGCTTTAACCGTTGAAGATAGGGCCAGAATGCTCGAAGTTATTGGAGTTAAATCTGTTGAAGATTTGTATGCTTCAATTCCAAGGGAAGCGATGATGAAATCATTGGATTTATCCGAGGGAGTTAATGAAATAGAGGCTCAAAAAAATTTGAAAAAAATTTCAAAGATGAATAAAACCGATTATCTTTGTTTTTTGGGTTCGGGTGCTAAGAAAAGGTTTGTCCCGCCTATAATAGCTGATATTGCTTCAAGATTTGAATTTTTGTCTTGTTATACTCCTTATCAGGCTGAAATTTCTCAAGGGTCATTACGAGTAATGTATGAGTTCCAGTCAGTAATATGTTCACTTGTTAATCAGGATGTTTCTAACGCTTCCGTTTATGATGGTGCAAGTGCTTGTGCTGAAGCTATTTTGATGGCATCACGTTTGACTAAAAGAAGAAAAGCTTTTGTAAGCGAAGATATTAATCCAAATTATCTTGAAGTTATTAAGACGTATTTATGGGCAAATGATATAGAACTTATTGTCGGCAAAACTACGGATGAAAACGAGCTTTGTGCAAAGCTATATCAAAGTCCGAATAAGTTTGGCGAATTAAAAGAAATGCCCGAGAAAAATTCAAAGGAATTGATTATAGCTTGTGTTGATTTAATGTCTTGTGTTTTATATGAACCTCCTAAGGCAGATATTACCGTCGGGGATATTCAATCTTTTGGAATTGGTTTGAATTTTGGCGGAGCTTATGCAGGTTTTATTGCTTGTAAAGATGAATACAAACGGCAATTACCGGGTAGAATTTCAGGAAAAACTTTTGATAAGAATGGTAAAATTGCTTATTGTCTTACCTTGCAAGCTAGGGAACAACACATAAGACGCGAAAAAGCAACTTCAAATATATGTTCAAATCAGGCTCTTGTTGCTTTTATGGCAAATTTGTATACAAGAAAACTTGGAAAAAGCGGTTTATTAAAGGTTGCAAGTACTTCTTATAATAATGCTCACAATTTAGCAAAAAGACTTATTCAACTTGGTTTTACGGTTGAAAATAAAGAATTTTTTGATGAATTTACGGTGAATGTCGGCTTTAGTGATAAATTTTTGGCTTTTATGAAAGAAAAAAATATTTTGGCAGGTTTAAAATTAGATGATGAAAGAATATTGGTTTCTGTATCAGAATTAAATGATGATGTTGAAATTGATGAATATATAAAAGCGGCTCAAAATCTTTCTTTAATTAGAATTGCTCATTAGTTTTTTATTTGGGTTAATGTATTTTCTTTAGTTTAATTGTACCATGGGAACCTGATTGTATAATTTGGAGGTTTTTATGTGTAAGACTTATGATGCTATTTATGAATTATCAAAACATACAGAATCTGATATTTTACTTTGCTTTTTGAGAAATAAAAGAATTGAAGGGCAATTGCACATGTGTGACAGTAAATTTCATGAAAACAGATGTTATGAAGGTGTTATTACCTTGAAAGATGCTGTTGTTACTTGTCGAAATGAGGATTACGTAAGGGAGTATAAATGGATTAATATTCCATCTAAGTACATTGAAACTTTTGCTTTTAAATGTTGCGAAAAAATTTAGTTATTGTAAAAAGCGGACCAACGGTCCGCTTTAATTTATTTTTGTATTTTTCTTTTTTTAAATAGACGGATTATTGGGAGTGCCATAATTGTTTCCGTAAATGATCTTCTTTTACCGCCGATATTTAGTGTTTCAAATTGTGCTTCAGTGTTATTAGTGTTTTTTGTACCGTCATTTTGTGAATCATCTTTTATTTCTGCATTGAAGCTTTTGTCAAGAGAAGGACTTGGAACGGTTGTAGAAGATATATAGTTTTCAAAATCCGCTCCGCCATCATCAGTGTTATTATCTTTATCATCGGATGAGTCATCGGTACCGGTATCTGGACATGGTGTCGGATCTTGTGTTGGTTGTGCAGTTGGATTGGTTGTTGGTTGTGCAGTTGGATTGGTTACATCTTCAAAATCCGCTCCGCCATCATCAGTGTTATTATCTTTATCATCGGATGAGTCATCAGTATCTATATCGGGACAATATGTCGGAGTTGCAGTCGGTTCAGCCGTTGGAGTTGCAGTCGGTTCAGCTGTCGGAGTTGCAGTCGGTTCAGCCGTTGGAGTTGCAGTCGGTTCAGCTGTCGGAGTTGCAGTCGGTTCAGCCGTTG
>CALVGZ010000009.1 GCA_944327225.1 Candidatus Gastranaerophilales bacterium
AATAGAAGTGCAACAAACAGTTGCGGATTGATTTTTTTTGATGTGAATGGTGATAAAGAGCCTAATACCCTTGGTATTGATCAATATATAGTTCCGATTGGAAAAAGCGGTGTGAAATAAATTTAAGGTTGCAAAAAAATTTGCTTATTATAAAATAATTCATGTCAGAAATCCCAACATCAAACATAAAAAATTTGGCTTTTTAAATAAAGTCGTTTTTGGTGTTTTTTAATTTTAGGGAATGTCGCAAATATAATTCACATTAAGAAAGGTAATAAACGTGGAAGAAAACAAAGAAATCCAAGCTGAAATCCAAGAGCAAGAAACAGTTGAAGCTGTTGAAGAAGTTGTTGTTGAAGAAGCTCAGGAAGAAGTAAAAGAAGGTAAAAAACCTCAAAGAAAAAGTAGAAGAAGAAAAATTGAAACAGTTGAACCGACTGAATCTGAATGGAAAGAACAAGTTGTTCAAATTCGTCGTGTAACAAAAGTTGTAAAAGGCGGTAAAAAATTGTCTTTTAGAGCTATAGTCATTGTCGGAAACAAAAAAGGTAAGGTTGGAATGGGTGTTGCAAAAGCTGCTGAAGTTATTATTGCTATTCAAAAAGCAGTTGCAGATGCTAGAAAAAATCTTGTTAGTGTTCCTTTATTTAATGCAACGATTCCCCATATGATTACTGGTCGTTCTGGAGCCGGTTCGGTTATTTTAAGACCTGCTTCAAAAGGTACCGGAGTTATAGCTGGCGGTGCGGTTCGTGCAGTGTTAGAACTTGCGGGCGTAGAAAATATTTTATCTAAATCTTTAGGTTCTAAATCTCCATTGAACGCTGCAAATGCTACTTTAAATGCTCTAAAATCACTAAGAACATTTAAAGATGTTGCTGCTGTTCGCGGTATTAGTGTAAAAGAAATGTTACAAAAATAATTAAAGGTATATAAAAATGAAGGATAAAAAAATTAAAATTAAACAAGTTAAAAGTACGATAGGTGCAAACGAAAAACAAATTAAAGTTGTTCGTGCATTGGGTTTAACAAAAAAAGATCAAGTAGTTGAACATCAAGCAAGTGCTACAATACTTGGTATGGTAAATAAAGTACCTCACATTGTTGAAATTGTTGAATAAGAAAGGTAAAAAATAAATGTTAAGTTTAGAAGATATAAGACCGGCTGAAGGTGCCACACATACGAAAAAACGCAAGGGAAGAGGCATTGCTTCAGGTCATGGCAAAACATCTTGTCGTGGAAATAACGGCGAAGGACAAAGATCAGGTAACTCTCACAAACGTGGTTTTGAAGGTGGTCAAATGCCATCATACAGACAGATGCCCAAATTAAAAGGTTTTAAAAATAAATTTAGAGAAGAATCCTGTGCTATAAATGTTGCAAGATTAGCTGAGTTAAATGCTGAAATCATTGATTTAGCATATTTACAAGAAAATAAGAAGGCTTCTTCTTCCGCTGTCGCTTTAAGAATACTTGGAAATGGCGAAATATCTAAGGCAATTACTGTAAAAGCAAGTTATTTTAGCCCAAGTGCAAAAGAAAAAATTGAAAAGGCAGGCGGAAAGGCAGAATTAGTATAATGCAACAGAATATTGATTCAGAAAAAGTTGTGCAAAATTTAATGGCAAGTTGGCAGGCAAGTGGATTAAAGCAAAAGCTTATATTCACTTTTGCCATTATTGCTTTATTTAGATTTGGAGCACAGTTACCGATTTATGGTATTAATAACGAGGTATTTTTAAATTTAGCCAGCGGTAATAATTTGATTGGCTTTTTGGATATGTTTTCGGGCGGTGCTTTGGGTAAAGTTTCTATATTTGCTCTTGGTATCGGACCTTATATTACATCTTCGATTATTATGCAATTAATGGCGGTTATTATACCAAGTTTAGAGAAAGCTCAAAAAGAAGAAGGAGAAGCGGGTCGCCGTAAAATACAACAATTAACGAGAGTTTTTACAGTGTTTTTGGCCTTGTTTCAATCAGTAATTTTTGCTCTTGCTTTGTATAAGCTTCCCGGAGCTATAATGCATGGAGTAAATCCTGTAATGTTTTTTGTGGGTTCTGCTGTTTCTCTTACGGCAGGAGCTATGATAGTTATGTGGCTTGCTGAGTTAATAACAGAAAAAGGTGTCGGAAACGGTGCTTCTTTGTTGATTTTTGTTGGTATTATTGCAGGTATTCCTTTGTATTGTGACAGAACAGCAACACTTGTCAGTCAAGATACTATGTTACAATTAGGTTTAGTCGCATTAATTGCAATATTCCTTGCAACTATAATATTTATCATAGTTCTTCATGAAGCTGCAAGAAAAGTTCCCATTGTTTCTGCAAGACGTCAAGTCGGAAATAAAGTATATGGCGGACAAAATACAAATATTCCGTTTAAACTTAATCCCGGTGGAGTAATGCCAATTATTTTTGCGGTTGCAATTTTGTTGTTTCCTGCAACAGTACTTGGTTTTGTTCAACAAATGCATGTTAAAAATCAGGTTTTAGCCGGAATATTTGAGAGGTTGAATTTGTTATTTAGTGCAAATTCTCTAAGTTATTATGTAATTTACTTTGTATTGATTGTAACTTTGACATTCTTTTATGCGTCAATTATTCCTTCAATGCAGCCAAAGGAAATTGCGAATAATTTAAAGAAATACGGTTCCGCTATCCCCGGAGTTAAACCCGGAAAGCCAACAGCAGATAAATTAAATGAAATTTTGACAAGAATTACTTTAATTGGTGCTTTAGCATTGGGTATAATTGCTCTAATTCCTACAATAGCAACTAAAATTACTAATATAACAACATTTCAAGGTATTGGTGCAACAAGTTTAATCATCCTTGTCGGTGTAGCACTTGATTTTATTAATCAAATAAAAACCCACATGTTAGCTAAAAACTATGAAAGTTTTTTACAACAATAAAGGATATATAATGAAGAAAGTATTTATATTTTTAGGTCCTCCGGGTTCGGGTAAAGGTACTCAGACTTCAAGATTGGCTGATAAGCTTTCAATTCCCCACGTCGACACCGGTTCACTTTTGAGAAAAAATATTCAAGATGGAACGGAATTAGGATTGATTGCAAAGGGTTATATTGATAAAGGTCAATTGGTGCCTTTAAAGGTTGTTTCGGACGTTATAAAGGACAGGCTTCAAAAAAGTGATTGTTTAAATGGTTATATTTTAGACGGTTTTCCTCGTTCTGTTGAACAAGCAGAGGCATTAAAAAATATTATGAATGAACTTAATACATTTAGTTTAAAGGAAGATGCTTTAGCTGTGTATTTTGATATTCCTACTGATGTTTTGGTTCAAAGGCTCGTTAATAGAAGAAGTTGTCCAAAATGCGGAACTATTTATAATCTTGTTTCCAATCCGCCAAAGATAATGGATTATTGTGATATTTGCGATACTAAATTAGTTCAAAGAAAAGACGACAATGAAGAAACCGCTCGTTTAAGATTTGAAACTTATGAAAAGGAAACAGCACCTTTGTATGATTATTTTAAACAGATGGGAATATTGAAGGAATTGGATGCAAACAAACCTATAAGTGAAATTTGGGAAAATTTAAAAAATTTGATTTTTGAAGAAAAATAGCACCACTACTAAATACAATCCCACAAAAAAGACCTTTAGAGGGTCTTTTTTGCAATAAACCAAACAGCCTGAGCATGTTTATATATATTTAATATAAGTCCTTTATAAGGTATAATTAATTATACAATTTTTTATAATCTAGTCAAATAATACTTTTTGTTGGAATTATATTAACATTTTAAAAGGCATATATGAAGAAAAAATTAAAGCCAAGCGGCAATGGTTGGGTACTCTATTTTCAAAAATCCTTGCTTAAACTCTTAGGTTATGAAGCAAATGAGGTCAAAATTTTAATCGTTGCAAAAAATTCATGTCTTTATTTTTCACCAGTAAATTATGATGAACTTGATAAATACAAAAATAATATGGTACGCAATTTTCAAAAAAATGGTTGCGGTTACGGAATATATTTGCCTGCAACGTTAATAGAAATTCTTAATATAGATCCTACAAACGATTATATAGACATTACGGTTAATGAAAACAAGGTTCTGATTAAAAAAGCATAAATTTATTTCTTTTGGTTGTATAATAACATTAAGACAGAGGTAAATATGATAAATAAAAAATCAAGAGAAGAAATAAAAATTATGCGTCACGCAGGTTCAATTGTTGCTTTAGTTCATCAGGAAATGGCTAAGGTTGTAGAACCGGGTATATCTACTTTCGAACTTGATAAAATAGCTTATGACATTATTAAAAAAAATAAAGCAATTCCAACTTTTCTTGGTTATGAAGGATTTCCTGCGTCTATTTGTACATCAATCAATGAGGAAGTGGTTCATGGAATTCCATCTAAAGATAGAATATTAAAAGAGGGTGATATAATATCAATTGATGTTGGTGCAACTTTTCGTGGAATGGTAGGAGATGGTGCTTGGACTTATCCTGTTGGAAAAATCTCATCCGAGATTGAAAATTTATTAAAAGCTACTGAAAAAGCTTTGTATGCTGGGATTGAAAAAATGATTCCCGATACTTTGTTGGAAAATGTATCAGCTGCAATTGAGGATGTAGCACTCGAAAATAGGCTTGGAATTGTGAGACAATACGGTGGGCATGGTGTCGGAAGGCAAATGCATGAAGAACCTTTCTTGTTTAATTATAGGACTAATTCAAATATTGTAATTAAGAAAAATTGTGCAATTGCAATCGAACCTATGTTAAATTTAGGTTGTGATGAAGTTCATTCTTTAGTTGACGGTTGGACAGTTGTAACAGATGATAAAAGACCGTCTGCACATTTTGAACATACTGTTATAGCAAGTGAAGACGGTCCTTTAATTATGACTGAATTATTATAGATTATAGCTCTTGTGCATAAAGTTCCCTTAATTCGTTGTAAGTTTCTTGTGATATTAAATTATTAATTAAGAACGGTATAAATTCCGCTGCTTCATCTATATCAAATTTTCCGTCATATTGGTTTGTTAAATATCCGTTACAGTTTTCATCTAAAGTAAATTGGTCTAAGTTTTGATAATAACTTGCAAATTCTTCAGCACTGATAGAATCTGAACCATCTGAATTTCCCAAACCTTTATCTATTATTTCATATAAAAGAGTAGCCATTGTATAAGTATCAACCACCGTATCCTTATCATCGTTTTCATTTAAGTCTGCTGTTTCAGATACAATAAATTCTTCAAAACTTACTTGTCCATCACCGTTAGTGTCCCTTGAGATAACTTCGCCTTGTCCGAGTTCCAGAAGTCTTTCGTTGTAGGCAGTATTATCATTAGAGCTTTTATCTTCCATAAAATTAAATTCATATCCGATTTCTTCCATTTGGCTATAATAGTTTTCCATAATAGCATTTTGGCCATTTTGATCTTGTGCAGCGTTAAGTTCAATTAATGTTTTTTGAGTAAGAGCTTCGTGTTGCTGCTGCCAATTTTTCATTTTGTCAAAAGTTTGAATATCTGTAATGTTTGTCATTTTACTTCTCCTCTTGTTTATATAAATTAGTAAAAAAATTTATATAAAAAATATTGACATTTGTGTTAAGAAATGTAACTAAAATATATATTTTTGAAATCAAGTTTATATATTTGTTTTTATTAATATGTAGATAAAAAAGGCAAAAATATGTTAATAGATTTATTAAATATTTTCAGTTTAGATGCAAATGAAAGTGATACAGAAAATCAAATTACATCAAATAGCATGTGTATTCGTTTGAAACAAAAACAATCATCTGCAAAAATTTCTGAAATTCGTGCAAAATATCAAGTTGAAGAAGAAAAAATAAGAAATAAAATTGATTCTCTTGATGAAGAAAATTCAAGTAAAGAATATGAAGAATTAATGACTGAATTAAAAGAATTGAGAGATATGGAAGATGACGAAGTTGAAGCAGAAGAAAATGCGGCAACCGATTATGAAACTGCTATTCAGCTTGAAAATGATAATTTGCAAACGAAATTAGAAGCAATGAAAGCAGATAAAGAATCGATAAAAGAATTGTTGCAAAAGAATATCGAAGATAGTTTTGGATATTTTCAATAATAAAAGAGAGAGATAAAAAATGTAAAGCCCTGCTCAAGATGAGAGGGCTTTTTGATGTAAAAAACAGAAAAGTCTGCTATTATATTGTTAACAAAACTTAACTTAAAAATTAAAGAATTTGAAAATAATGTCGATATAAAACTGGAAGCTGTAAAATTACGGCATGCGAGGATAATATAGTGTTAAATGTTAAAAATGATTTATTTTTAAATAGTGTGGGGGATTTAATCAGTGCAACATCCCTTCACAACGAACATACTATCTTAATAGTGGATGATGAGATAAATAATTTACAGCTTCTGAAAAGAACTTTTAGAGGAAAATATACTATTTTAACTGCGTCAAACGGTCTTGAGGGACTTGAAATATTAAAAAGAAATATAAATGATATTTCTTTAATAGTTTCCGATCACAAAATGCCAATTATGGAAGGGACAAAATTTTTAGAAGAAGCAAATCATATAGCTCCGGACGTCATAAAAATTCTTTTAACAGGCTTTTCTGATGTTGAAATTATAACCGATGCCGTTAATAAATGTAATTTATTTCAATATATTTTAAAACCTTTTGATCCTGAGGAGCTTCAAGAAATTGTAAAAAACGGTTTGGATAAATTTGATCTTGTAAGTTCTAAATCTATGATTTTAAAGGATTTGAAAGAATTATTTTATAAGACAATTAAATCTATAGCTTCAGCTTTAGATGCTAAAGACCCTTATACTCATGGACATTCAATGCGGGTTACTTTATATTCGATTATTTTAGCCAGAGAATTAAATATTCCTGAGAATCAACTGGAGCAAATCGAAACAGCAGGTTTGTTGCATGATATAGGTAAAATTGCTATTCCGCAAGCTATATTGTGCAAGCCGGGAAAATTAACTGATGATGAATTTACAATTATGAAATCTCATCCTTCAAACTCCGAAAGATTAATTGCAAGTATTAAAAAACTTCATGAAATTTCGCCGGGTGTGAAACATCATCATGAAAGGTGGGATGGAAGAGGATATCCGGACGGTTTAAAAGGAGAAGAAATTCCTTTTGCTGCAAGAGTTATTGCTATTGCAGATACTTATGATGCAATGACTTCTACTCGTTCATATAGGGTTGCGTTGACTCATGAGACAGCAATAAATGAAATAGATAAATGTGCCGGAAGTCAATTTGATCCTCAACTTGCAAAAAAATTTGTAGAAATTCAGGATATAATAAATGCTGCAAAAGAAAATCCTGAAGAATATTATATGAAATATTCAACTTTATATAAGGAAATCAATAATAATTATGATTAAACAGGTCTTTGTGTTCATCTGATCCACCTGTTTTTATAAGATTTAATTTGTCTGCTATTTCGAAGGGTAGTTGTCTTGAGCTGAATTTAATTATGCCCCTAAATCTGTCATAGGGATAATATGTTTCAATTCCGTCTAAGCCGTAGTTTTTAAGGCATTTTGCAAAATGTTTTAAAGATATAACATTGCAACAACAGGGATGAGCTAAAACCGCAATTCCGCCTGCGTTGTGTATTATTTCAATTACTTTTTTAGGGTGTCTGGATTTGAAAAGTCTTATAAAATCATCTTTTGTTTCTTTTTCATTTTTTGCACAAATTTTATTTAAATCTTCGTTTTCAATATTTATTCCATAACCCAAAATGTGCAGAAGAGACATTCTATAGAAACAATCAAATTCAACTCCTTTTATTAAAATAGGGTCATCTATATATTTTGAATTTTTATATCCTTTAATGGTGTTGTGGTCTGTAATTGAGATGTATTTCATTTTTAATTTTTTAGCTTGTTCAACTAAAAAATCGAAATCCATTTTACCGTCAGAAAAATTAGAATGTATATGAAGATTTATTTTTGAATAGAAATCTTCTTTTTTAAAGCTTAAAAATAATTCTTTTATATTCATTATATTGCCTAAATATCTGTAAAAATAGTATAATTCGATTAAGGAGATTTTAATATGGTAATTAATTATTTTCAAGGTCTGTTTAATATAATAATTGAGTCTTTTAAATTTTCTTTTAAAAATTTTAGGAATTTAATGCCCCATATTTGGACAATGATTTTAATACAAATATTGGGTTATATTGAGCTTATGTTCGCATTATTTTCATTCGGACAAGGCATATATAGTTTTGGAAGTATTTTAAGGTTTATTGCTGCTTTAGTGTTGTATTTTATTGGCTTATTTTTTATGTTTAAAAAAATGCTGTCCTTTTTATCAAATGAATTTAATGGAGAAGATTTTTCAAATATAAAGACAATAAAAGCACTTTTAATTTTGGGGTTTTTTAATTTAATACCTTTTTTTGTTTTTATTTTGGGGTATTTCGCTTCTAAATTTTTTCCTGAATTGACATTTGTTTTGCAAAGGATTATTAGTATTTTTTCAATTATTTTTTATATTTCTTTAAGTTTTTCATTAGTCAAAATATCTCAACAAAATAAAAACATGTTTGTTGCGGTTTTGGATTCTATTAAACTTTTCTTTAAAAAAATTCACTATACTTTTCCTTCCATTTTAATTGTTTATTTAGTTGCTTATTTGTTGAAATTTATTATTTTAGTAATTTTTGTTTATGTATTTTCGTATTTTAAAAATTTATTTTTAATTCAAACGGTAGAATTTCTTGATTCAATATTGAGTTTGTATTCAATATATTTCTTTGCTGTTTTATATTTAGGTTTTCAAGTAGTTTTACTTAAAAAATTTGAAGGTGAATAAATGGAAATATTATTAAAATTAAGTTTTGATTTTTTTAGAAAATATATAAAAGAATATTTTATTTTGTTGTTAAAACCCATATTAGTTGGAATAATGGGCTTTTTTGCAATGCTTTTTATGTTTGTTAATCCTTTGTTTGCAATTTTAGGTATTTTTATCACTATTCCTTGTATTTTTTATTCTTTTTGGAGAGGCATTTTGATAACATACAGTTTAAATATTGCAGCAAATCATTTTTATAATAAAAATTCGATTGGTTTAATAGAATGTTATAAAATAGCTAAACAGAATGAGAAAGAATTAGCTCTTTGGGTAACTTATGTTGCTTTATTTTCAATTTTGGGTTATATTCCGGCGTTTGTTTTGTGTAATATTTTTGCACCTGTGTCTTTAAATTCTTTTTTTAATTTTCCATACGGTACAATAAATTTTTTTCAAAGTCTTATGTCTTTTAAAATTCTTTTAATTTATATTATTAATACGCTTATTTTGATTCCGTTTTTTAATTATTCTCAACAAGCTTTTTATTTTAGAAAACCGCAGGAAAAATTTATAAATTTAATTTTAAATTGTTATAAAAAAAATGGTATCAAAGGGTATTTAATAGCATTTTTTGTTGTTTTGAGCAGTTTTATTTTGACATCAAATTCTTTTTTAATTATTTTAGTTTTATTTTTTAATGTTTTTATTTACGGTTTAAATATGTTTTGGTGGATTACAAAAGAAAATCATTCATAAAAAACAACTTGATTTCTGCCGTTTTCTTTTGCCTTATATAAGGCGGAGTCTGCTTTTTGATAAAGGGTTTGAGGTTCCTTATCGTTTTTATTATATTCGCTTACGCCTATTGAAATGGTAACTGAAATTTCTTTTATATCTTGAATATTATATTCCTCAATATTTATTTTCTTTTTTTCTACTTGTTTTCTTAATCTTTCAGCAACGACAACCGCTTCTTCAAGTTTTGTATGGGGAAGTAGGAATATAAACTCTTCTCCGCCATACCTTGAGGCAATATCTTCTTCTCTTAATTCTTTTTTAATTGTTTTGGCTACTGTTTTTAAAACACAATCTCCGACTGCATGACCGTATGTATCGTTTACCTTTTTAAAGAAATCAATATCAGACATTATACAGCAAAGCGGTTGATTTTGCCTCTTAGCTGCGGCTATTGTTTCTTTTAATCTTTTTTCAAATTGATGACGATTGTTGTATCCTGTTAAAGCGTCTATTGTTGCATATTCGAGTACTTCAATATAAGATTTTGCTTTTGATAGGGTAATTTGTGCTTGCTGTTTAATTTCTTCCAGATATTCAATTTCTTTTTTGTTTATTTTGTCAAAATGATTATATGCAACAATTGCTCCATAAGCTTTTGAATCAACTACAAGCGGGAAAATCCCCATTTTTCCTTCTTGCTTAATCATGGTTGTTGATTTTGGTGTTATCTCTTCCAGATATTTGTATATTTTATTATCTGAACAGTTTTTTGGCCAGATTAATTTATATTCTTTTTTATTTTTATTTTTTATAAAAATATATATTAAATGTTCTGATATAAATTGGTCAATCATTTCGCCCATTATGGGAAGAATGTAGTCTAGTTCATATTGCGTTTCGGTTATTTTTGCAATATTTCTTACCGTTTGATGAAATTTTGAGCTTATTTTAATCATTTCTTTGTTTTTTAAAGTTATGGTAAGCATAGAAATTTGAGCTATTACAAGTGGAAGAATTTTAAAAAATTCATTATTAGAATTTATTTTTTCACAAGATTTTAATTTTACAATTCCAAGTGTTTTATTTTTTTGGTAAATTGGAAAATATAATATATTTTCTTCAATTTCAAATGTACTTTTTTGTATTAAAAAATTGTCAAATTTTTGTTTGATGTTAATGTTTTCTTCACTATGAACAAGATTTTCCCAAGGCTTTGTAAAATCTTTCAAAAGATAGGAATATTCATCCATCATATAAATTTTTAATTCATCAATATTAAAAAATAGTCTTAATGCTTTTGAAAAATTTTCGATTAGGTCATACCTGTCTTTAGCTTCTTCAAAAGATTTAACAAGTGTATATGAAAAATTATATAAAGTTTCAAATTCCATTTATATATCGCCTATAAATACTTTTCTTCCCTCACAAATTTTGAAATCTTCAATTAATTCTTCTTGTATTTTTTTATCGGTATCGTTAATTACAAGTTTTCCGGCTTTATATTTAGCGGGTGCATTTTCTTCTTGTTCTTTTATTTTTTCAAAATATTCTTTGTCGCTAAAAATTGCGATTTTTTGATTAACTTCACTTAAAATATCAAAAATATAACGGGTTTTATCGGGATCACTTTTAATGTTTAAAATTAAAGCTGCTTTTTTAAATTCTTCAGCTGCACCTCTATAATCTTTCATGTCTTTTAAAATTACGGCGAGATTAAAGTGTGCTTCATATTCAAAGGGTCCTATTTCCATTGCTTTGCAGTAGTAATAACCTGCTTGATTTTGATTTCTTAATAATTGATGTATAAGTCCAAGATTATAGTTAGAATTGTATGTTTTTAGTATGCTTACTGCTTCTTCGTATGATTCACCTGCTTTTTGAAGATAATATCTGCTTGAATCTTGATTTAATCCGGCAAGAAGTGATTTCGTGCGATAAGCTAATCCCATGTTGTAATAAGCAACACCTCTATTGTGAATGTATGATTTTTTGCTGTCTACTAAAAATGGAATCCTTATAAAATGCGGTCTATTTGAGATAACTTTTTTATATTGCTTTATTGCTTCGTCTGTTTTGTATGTTTCAGATAAAATTATAGCGTAATCTATTCTTGCAACTTCATAATCGGGCTTTACGAGAAGTGCTTTTTCATAGTTTTTTAATGCTGAATAATAGTCTTCATACACAACATATATATTTGCAAGGTTGTACATTGCTTTATAGTGTTTTGGGTGGAGCTTGATTCCTTTTTCGTAGAAATATATAGCTTTTGACAAATCGTGTTTTTTAAAAGCTTTATCACCTTTATAAATCCAGTAATATCCTTGAAATTTATTTATTTCTCTTTTATAAAAATCAAAAAAAACAAAAATGCTTAAAGCAAAAAGTATGATAAGCACTGCACTTATCACTTTTGCTACGGTTGATTCAAAGATTTTTTTTAATTTTTTCATTTTGGTGAAGGTTTTTATTTATTAGGCTTCAAATAATTTGTATAGTCTTTCTTCTATAATTTTGTTATCAAGTTCATTTTTTTCTTTATTAAGATTCAAGGCTTTTTGATATTGTTTTGCAGCTGTTATTTTTTCATTTAGTATCTCATGACTTCTTGCCAGATTGAAATGTGCTAGCACATATTCAGGATTTATTTCAATAGCTGTTTTAAAGTACTCTGCTGCTCTGTTTGCATCTCCAAGACCGTCGAGAAATACAACTCCAAGATTGTTATAAGCTATATCGTAGCTTGAATCTAATTCAATTGCCTTAGAATAGAATATAATTGCTTTTTCTATGCAATCTTTTTCCCAATATGCCATTGCGAGTCGTGAATATATTTTAGGGTTGTCTAAATCTTCATTTAATGCTAAGTTATAGTATTCAATAGCATTATCAAGGTTTTCAATGTCATAATATATGTCTGCTATTGCTTCATGGATTTGTGATTTATTTTTAGTTAATAGTAAGCTGTTTTGAAGCATTGAAATAGCAGCTTCTGAATTTCCTTTAATTTGATGATATATTGCAGCTAAAGCTTGAGCAACAACTGATGTCCATTCATCATTCGGGTTTGCTTCAAGAGCTTTTTTGTATAATTCGATTGCACTGTCATATTGTTCTAATTGAACATAGGCGTAAGCAAGAGAATTTTGATAGTATGGATTATTTTCATCGTATTTTAAAGCCAGTTTGAATGCACTTAGGGCATTTATTTTTTCGTCTTTTTTTAGGTATAAATGCCCTAATTCGTAGTAACATTTGGAAAGTTCGGGGTATTTATTCGCTAAAATAGTATAAAAATCAATTAATTCATCAATTTTATCATTTTGGTATTGTTCAACAAATTCAATAATATTAACAACTTTCATAGGGTCATTATCAGATAAAATGACTACGTTATTCAGACAATCAAAAGCAATATCAAAACGATTTTTCTTAATTGCGATGCGTGCCATTCTTTCATATAAACTGATTGATTTTTTTGAGTTATCAACGGCATTTAAATAAACATCGTATGCTTTTTTTTCCGAGTTTATTTTTTCGAAAAATTCTCCTACTGCCTTATATTTTGTGAAATTTATATCGTCGGTAATATTTCTTAAAAGCATTTTAATGCTTGCTTTGTCGAACAAGCTCATTAAAGTTCCGGTTATTCCGTAATAAAGGGCATTTGTAAAATCATTTACCGTTTTCTTTTCGGTTGAATTTTTAATTTTTTCTAAGCAGGTTAAAGCAAGGACAAGGCGAGTTCTCGAGGCAGAAGGTTTCAATTTTATTGCTATTTTAAATTCTTCTTTTGCTTTATCAAATTCTGAATTTAAAGACAAAAAATATCCCAGATACATGTGTGCATTTGCGTCATTCGGGTTGATTTTGACTGCTTTTTTGCATTGTTCAATAGCACTTTCAACCCCTATTTGTCCGTTTTTGTGCAAAAGCGTTGCAAGGCGGTAATACGCACTTGTTTGGTCGGGGTCCTCTTTTATTGTTTCGATATAGCAGTTTATAGCTGTGGTTAAATCCTCATTTGTAGCTTTAAGAAGATACCTTTGATGAGCCTCAACCGCTAATTCCAGTGTTTTTTCAGAATTTGTCATGGTTGTATCGTCTTTTCTTTGGGGAAATTTAGTTTTTTGTTTTAACATTTACAGTCCTTGCATTGATAGAAAAATATTATACTATCAAGCTATCGATTCTATATGATTATGCTTTAATATCATAAACAAAAAATCATCTATATGTATGAAAAATAAATACCACACTATAAAGTGTGGTATTTTATGTTTAAAATATATAAATTTTAAATTAATCGTCCAGTGCATCAACACCCGGAAGAATTTTTCCTTCAATAAATTCTAAAGAAGCTCCGCCGCCTGTTGAAACATGTGTGAAATCTTCCGCTTTTGCGAATTTTTTGGCAGCAGAAACGGAATCTCCACCACCTATAACCGAAGTTGCACCTGCTTTTGTTGCTTCAACAATTGCTTTTAATACAGCTTTTGTACCTTCTGCAAATTTTGGATTTTCAAAAGCACCCACTGGGCCATTCATTAAGATTGTTTTGGATGATTTTATTACTTCGGCAAATCTTTTTTGAGTCTCGGGACCTGCGTCAACTCCTTCAAAACCATCTGGGATGTTATTTACATCTACTACTTTGTTTTCGCCATTGCCTGAAAAATCATTTGTAACCAGAACATCTGTTGCAAGAACAAGATTAACTCCTTTTGCTTTTGCTTTTGCTTCAATTGCTTTTGCTGTTTCTAATTGGTCATCTTCACAAATTGAATTACCTATTTTTCCGCCGTTTGCTTTAACAAAGGTGTATGCCATACCGCCACCTATAATCAGATTGTCAACTTTATCGATTAAATTTTCTAAAACACCGATTTTGGTAGAAACTTTAGCACCGCCTACGATTGCCGTAAAAGGATGAGATGGATTATTTAAGGCTTCGCCTAAACATCTTAGTTCTTTTTCCATCAAAAGGCCTGATACCGCGGGTTTTAGAATGTGTGCCAATTTAGCGGTTGAAGTATGTTTTCTGTGAGCCGCCCCAAAGGCATCATTTACGTAAAAATCACCGAGCTTTGCAAGTTCTTTTGCAAAAGTCATATCGTCATCTTTTGCTTCTTCTTCTTTATAAAATCTTATGTTTTCCAATAGTGCAACTTGTCCGTCTTTTAGGTTTTCAAGTTCTTTGTCTGCACCTTTTCCGACTAAGGATTTTACAAATAAAACATTTTGACCCAACACCTTTGATAAATGTTTTGCAACAGGTTCAAGAGAAAATTCCGGTTTTACTTCTCCTTTTGGACGTCCCAAGTGAGCCATCAAAATAACTTTTGCACCTTTATCGGTTAAATATTTAACTGTAGGTAAAATAGCTTGAATTCTTGTGTCATCTGATACATTGTTGTTTTCATCTAAAGGAACATTAACATCAACTCTAACAAGAGCTTTTTTTCCTCTGATGTCGCCTAAATCTTTAATTGATTTTTTCATATCTGAAACTCCTTATGTAATAACAACATAAGGTAATTTTAGAATAAATATAAACAATCTTCAACTTTATTTAGTAAAGAAATTTTTTATAGCCGTAATAAAATCTAAAACTAGATTTTTTATAATTGAAATTAAGCTATCTTCTTCAATTATTTCTTCTTCTTGTTTTTCAAAAGTATCTTCCGGATAGTCTTTTGCAAATTCAAGAGTTTCCTCTTCATTTTCTCCACGTTGAAAATATCCGGTATTTCCTGCGCCACCACCGGTTGTTTTCGAAGAAGCTTGTACGTTAGATAAATTTCTGCTTGAATTAATATCAAATGACATAAAAATTACCCTCTTATACTAAGATTATAGCATAAGAGGGTAATTAGTTCAATTATTTATTACAATAATCAATTTTATTTGACGGGTAATTTCAAATTATCTTGAAGTTCAAGTATGACTTTTTCGCCTTTTTTGGCTTTATAATGTAACCCCGGAGAAACGATACCGCTTACAAGTCCGACTCCACCACCAATAGATCCGCCAATAATAAGACCTGTTATTGTATGACCTGCTGCAACACCTATTGCAGCACCTAATCCGGAGCCTACGCCTCCGATTGAAAGAGTGTAAGCTGCTATTTTTCCTGCTGTTTCTTTAGCACCTTCTTGAAGATATTTTTTGTTTGCCAATTCAACGCATACAGGAATATTTGTTCCGTCAGGCAGGAGTATGTGTGTAAATTCCATATATACTTTAGCATTTCTTGAGAACCATTTTGGAGATTCTATGCAAGTAATTCTTGCAATAAGAGAAGAATTGCAGGGTATTAATAAAGTTCCTTCCATCGTTTTAACATCATTTTCAAAGACAAATTGAACGTAGTCTCCTGTTTTATAATATTTTGAATTAAAATTTTGTGCAAAGTTAACAACAAGATTATTTTCTTTTTGGATTACATTTCCGCTTGGAGTAATTTTAACAAGGTCAATTTTTGCGTCCTTAACGGTTTGTAAATGCTCAACATCAGTATCATTATAGTTATATGCAAAAGCTTGCATTGATGTTGAGGCAATAATTGCAGACAGTAAAGTCACAGATAAAACTTTTTTAAACATAAAATATCCTCGTAAATCTCATTCAACTTTTATATATTACCAGAAAATTTAATATTCTTAAAGTAGTGAATTTTAATTTTTACTTTTGTAGTTTTTGATTCAAAAATTTTTGTAAAGTCTTTTTTAAAATTTTTATTATTTAACATATAGCTATATCCAAGACAATTTCTTGATATAGATTCGTTTGGATTTGTGTTTAGTGCATTATAACAACATTGAACTTTATTTTTTTGTTTTTTAAAAATAATTTTTTCGTTTTGTATTATATAATTTATTTCCACATCTTCAGGATTAAAAACATTGTCGTCTTGAATTTCTCCTTCCAATATAACTAAGTCGTAGTTATTGAGATTTATTTTATCTAAATTTGCTGCATTTAAAAAATCAAAATTAATTTTTGTTATATTTTTGTCTTTTAAATATAACAGAGAGGAATTTGTTGTTTTAATGATTGCCACTTTTGAAGCATTTTTATATTTCTCATCAACAGTTTTTAGTATTTCGGGTGCTAATTCAAAAACTTTTGTGATTTTGCCTTGAAAACAATCGTCGTTAAATTTAGATAAATTAAAATGATTTTCTTTTAAATTTTTAATTACAATAAAAAAAGGTATTCTTTTTATATGTGTTGAAATTAATGTCATATAAAAAATCATAAAAAATATAAATATGGGTTTTAAGATGCTTTTTTTCCGATATGAATAAATAAGACAAATGTTTGATAAGCAAACAAAAGCAACAATAAATCTTATAGAAAAAATCATATAACCAATGCTCAAAGATAAGACAATAATATTAATCAAAAAAGTAATTGCCAAGAAAAACAAAAAAATTGTTCTTTTATTTTTATTAAAAAATATTTTAAAAATTGAAATAAAAATACAAGGTAGGAAAATCAAAAATCCTAATATTCCAAAGCCTGCAACTTGTTCGTCTGTTATTATATTTACTTTTTCCATTTCAACATTGCATCCTGTTGAAGGGCTTATATTTATTATTTGAAAAATAAGATTTTTTAGGTGAAGTATTTTGTCGTTTAAATAATATCCCCATTTAAAACCTGTAAAATCCATTGCTTGAAAAGAAAAATGTATTAAATTAGCAATAAAACCTTTATATCCGCCCCAAAATCTATGTCCTAAATATGCAGCATGGTTTGAGAAGGGACTATGAAAATCTATAAAATTTAAAATATAGTTATATGATGAAAAAATAAAAAAGTTTATGATAAGGAAAACTATAAATATGCTTATATTTTTAATATCTTTTTCATTTTTTATAAAGTATGAAATTGCAAAAATTAAAATTATAAAACCAAAAAGCATCATAAAAGCAGTGCTTTTTGTACCTAAAGCAATGGCAATAGCTAATGAAGAAAAATATAGATTTTTTTTATCATTTTTTAAATAAAGTGCAGTTGCACATAAAAAAAGAGCTCCTATGGTTATATCTGTTTGCAGGCTTGGAATTTGAATTATTACAGCAGCTAATGATGATAATAAGAAAGTAGACCAGAGAGTTTTTCTGTATGAAATTTTAAATTTTGAACAAATATGAAAATTTGAAAAAATTATAAGAATATAAGAAAAAAATGATAAAAGCCCGCATCCTTGAAAATTATTTTTTAAAGTTATCATCCACGTATAAAAAATTTCCGAGTTTATTGGCATAATTAAAGCTCTGATGTCATTTGTTTCAAAGTGTGATAAATTTTTTTGTGAAACAAATTCAACTGCCCTCAAGAAGTGGTATGTTTGACTGTCCGGTTCCAAAGGCGGCATGACAACAGCTAAAATAAATGTTGTTAAAATTAAAATTACAAAAGAAATTGCTAAAATAATTAATGATTTGTCAAGCAAAAAAGCGTTTTTTAATTTAGTTAAGTCCAAGTTTAGTTTCAAATTTGGGAATTTTTTGTTTTTCCAAAAGAAAAATAAAATTATTGATTCAATTGTATTTAATATGATTATATTTATTGAACTAATAGAATTGATAAGTGATAAAAATTCAATGTTTAAAATAATTAATGCAAAGAAAGTTATAAATATAATGAGTTCGCTTCCAAATATCGAAGCAATTATATATGATGAAAAAAAGTTTAGTAAGACTCCCAAAAAAAACATATTTTAATTTTACAAACTATGTTTTAATTAGGCAACAAGAAAACGACGTTTAATTAGTTCTCTTTTATTTTCAATAAAATCGTCTTTACTAATATATGATTTTAGCGAACCTTCTTTTAAAATTATTGAAATATATAGTAAAACTTCATTTTTTAGGTTAAAAAGTTTAAATTTATCAGTTAAAAGAAATTCGATAAATTTTTTTGAATTTATAGAAATAACATTTTTCATATCAAGTCCTATAATTTGGTGTTTTTTTGTTATTTTTGTTATTTCTTCAGTCAAATTATCGTCAATTTTATTTTTATTTATGGTTATAATTATCTTATTTTTATAAATTGTTTTGTAAAAATCCATTTTTTAGAGTCATCCCAATTATTCTCTTTTATATTACAAGATTTAAAATAAAATGTTAATTATTACAAAGAATAAGCTTACTATAACTTTCGTTTGAAAAAAAATCATGATAGTATAGTTTTAGGAAAGATTTATAGCGAAATAAATGAAAATATTAGAGTATTTTAAAAGCCAAAAAGAAGAAAATAACTTCAATTTATTGCCAGACGGAATTTTTACACTAGAACAAGACGGCAAAATAATAGATGTTAATGATAAGGTTTTGGAAATATATAAAACCACAAGGTTTAATATACTGGGAAGGTACTTTTCTGATTTTGTCGAAAACGGGACTGCTATTTTAAATAAGATTGTTAGCGAAGGTTTGTCTGAACTTGTTAAGGCTTTTGTGAAAGACGAAGAAAAACCTTCATTATTACTTGAAATAACCGCCAAAAGAAATTTAGAAACAAATAAGGTATATGTTGTTGCAAGAAATGCTACGCAACAGCATAGTGAGCATAAGGTTATAAAAGAAAAATTTTCGGTTGCACAAAAGATAATTGATGAAAAGAACGATTTTCTATTGGATTCCTCCGGAGTAATTTTATCAAATCTTGTTTCTATAAGTGGTTTTTCTCGTGCTTTATTAGATGGAATAGGTGGTGCTTTGTCTGAAAAGCAACAAAAATATTTAAATATCATAAATTTAAATTCCAGAGATTTGAGTTATGACCTTGAAAAACTTTTTACGCTTTTCAAGTTAGAATCTAAAAAAATTCAGTATCAAAATAAATCGTTTGATTTGATTAGTCTTATAAAATCTATTAATAGGGTATATGAGAAGGATTTTAAGGATAAAAAGATTATTTTTTCTTTGGACTATTCTACACTAACTGAAAGAGATTGTTTTTTAGATGGTGAAGCAGTGGAATATATTTTAAGATGTATAATGGAAATATTTTTAAGATTTGCTAATTTAGGTAAATGTTCATTGAATATTGGACATCCGCCATTAGATTTTCTTAAAAACAGAGATTTTTTGGCAAATGATTCTTATGATACTAAAAAATATGTTTTATTTGAGGCAAAAATAGCTGATTTAATATTTAATAAAGATGAGCTTGATAATATTTTTGATACTTATTATAAAGGCTCGGTAAAACGTCCTATTGGGCTTAAAGCTTCTTTAAATCTTTTAAAAGTATATATAACTGATTTTAAGGGAGATATTTGGGTTTATTCAAGAGAAAATTTTGGTACAATGTTTACTTTTGTGCTACCTTTAAGATAGATGGATAAAAGAGTAAAATTTAATGGCAAATGTAGTTTTAAAAAATATTTCCAAAAATTTTGGTAAAAAAGAAATTTTAAGAGATATTAATTTTGAAATAAATGATGGGGAATTTATAGTTTTAGTCGGTGCTTCAGGTTGTGGGAAGTCTACACTTTTAAGAATGATTGCCGGCCTTGAAGTTCCGACAGAAGGCGAGATTTTTATAGATGATAAATTGGTAAATAATGTTGCACCAAAAGATAGAGATATAGCGATGGTTTTTCAAAATTATGCTCTTTATCCTCATCTTTCTGTAAAAGAAAATATTGCATTGGGTTTAAAGGTTAGAAACGTTGCAAAATGTGAAATCCAAAGAAGAATTACCAGAGCTGTTGAAATTTTAAAGCTTGAAGATTATATAAATTCTAAGCCTAAAGAGCTTTCTGGCGGTCAACGTCAGCGTGTGGCTTTAGCTCGAGCGATTGTAAGAGAGCCTAAAGTTTTTTTGATGGATGAACCATTATCTAATCTTGATGCAAAATTGAGAAGTGAAATGCGTTCAGAAATTAAAAAACTTCATAAAAAACTTAAAACAACTTTCATTTATGTTACTCATGATCAAACAGAAGCTTTAACCATGGGAGATAGGATAGTTGTATTAAATGAGGGTGTTATTCAACAAATTGATACCCCTTTTAATATATATAATCACCCGAAAAATGTTTTTGTGGCAACATTTATGGGAGCTAATCCCATGAATATAGTTCATGCGGATATAAAAAATGAAATTATAGTTATGGGCAATATTTCTTTGAGTTTAAATTCGATGCCTGTTTCAATTAAAAATAAGAGTGAAGTTTTAATTGGTGTTCGTCCGGAAGACGTTGTTTGTGAAGGTAATCCTTTATATCCTTTTAATATAATAAAATTCAGTGCAAAAGTTATTTTTGAAGAAAATTTAGGTGCATATAAAAATATTTATTTTAAAATCGGAGAAAGTGAATTTTGTTCAACCGTAAATGCTCAAATCCCAACAGGTGCGGAAATTAACTTTTCAATCAATCCGAAAGATTTACACTTTTTTGATGTTAAAACAAAAGAGCCGTTATATAAGGTTTCAAATTTCAGCATTTAAACATATATTTGATTCAGTGCATTAAATATTGCCTTAACATTTGCCTGAGCCGTTGATGTATCGATTGCACGACCTATAATTTCTTTTCCGTTTTTATCAAGCATGGAAACCATGCTCATTGCTCTTGCGGATGAGCCTTCTTTGTCACTGTCAAGCGAGTATTGCTTATAATAGGATAATTTCGTTTCAAATCCCAACTTTTTTAACCCGTTTAAACAAGCGTCCATAGGGCCATTTCCTTTACCTATCACTTCTTTTCTTTCGCCTTTGAAATTAAAGAATAGGTCAAATATTCCTTTTTCTATTTCTTTTAGGGATATAAGTTCAAATGCACCCTCTATATTGCAAATTTTATTAAAATAAAGTTCAAGTATTTCTTGGTCGGATAATTCTCCTTTTGTTTCTGCGATTTTTTTTGCAATAGGAGTTAGATTAACTGATTCTTGGATTGTAATAGGATATTTAAGAGCTTTGATGATATCGTAAATTGCAGTTTTACCCGATTGAGAAGTAAATCCGATTTTTTCATCATCATATCTGCCTATTAAATCAGGATGAATTGGCCTGTATGCACCAAAATTCATATCCTTTGTTTTTATTGCACCGTCTTGATGTATTCCGCTTCTGTGAGCAAGTGCTTCAGGGCCTATAAGAGGAGCTTTTTCATAAATTTTTATCTTTGACATTTGGGAAATAATCAAAGCCGTTTCATATAACTTTTCAAGTTTAATTCCTGTTTCGATACCGCTATTATGCAGTGCAACTGCTACTTGTATGAAATCTGTATTTCCTGCACGTTCTCCAAGACCATTTAAACAACATTCTAATTGTCTTGCACCCCTGAAATAACTTTCAACCGTTGTTGCTGTTGCCATTCCAAGATCATTATGATTATGTACCGAAATCGTTATATCTTCAGGTAAGTTTTCTTTAACTTTTGTAACCATATCCAAAAATCTTTTTGGACGATATCTTTCAACAGTATTTGGTAAATTTATTGTTGTTGCTCCGTTTTTAACAATATCCTTTAATACATCAATTACAAAATCAAGATTTTCGAGGCAATCACCGAAATGTTCCACTGAAAATTCTATGTCTGCGTTTTTATTTTCTTTTATTAAATTTTTATATCCGTATTCGACGGCATCGATTGCAAGTGAAGCAATAGTATCGGGTTTTTTATTTAAAACGTATTTCATATGAAATGGTGATAGAGTAATAAATGTGTGCAATCTTGGTTTTTGTGCGTTTTTAACAGCTAGAATTGCCCTTTCTATATCATCTTTGTGGGCTCTTGCAAGAACTGAAACGAGCGTATTTTTTGAACGTGTTGCAAGTGCTTTACAGGATTCAAAATCCATTTGCGATGAAGCAGGAAAACCGATTTCAATTGCCGGTATGTTAAGTGAAACGATTTTATCAAATATAAATTCCTTTTCTTTGAGGCTCCAAGGGTTTTTTAATGATTGGTTACCGTCCCTTAATGTAATATCATAAAAAAACGGTTTTTCTTGTTTTTGTAGAGGTTTTGACATTCTTTGCATAATCTTAATATCTGTTATAGTTTATTTTTTTATATTTTTTGTTATAATAAATTCTATTCTAAATAGACTTATATGGTCAACGGGGATTATGTAAAAAAATGTAAAATACATTATTTTTTTTAACAAAAGTTTGTATTTACTGTTTTTAGAATATTGGTTAATTATAAAGTGATTTTATGAAGGTAAACAGCGTTAACAAGCAACAAAATTTTAAAGGTTCTTTTGGTGAAAAAACCGTTGGTTTTATCACCAAACATCCTGCTTTATTGGCTACTCTTGCAGGTTCTTCGGTTATTGCTCAAAAAGTTGTTATGTCATCTTCGGAAGCAACTATCGGACCTGCTATGGATATTGCGATAGGTAAAACAATATCAAAAATTACTAACGAAAAAGACGGAAGGACAAAGCAAAGTTCAAAAGTTCAAGCAGTTAGAACATTTTCGCAAGCGGTTGGCGGAACTATTGTAGGTGTTATAATAAGAGGTATTTGTATAGCGGGGGCTACTGCTTTATGTATGAAAGCGGGTGGAAAAATAGGTGAAGAACTTGGTAAAAAATTCCCTGATAAATTTGCAAGTATTGTAAACAACGGATTAACTAAAAAAAGTAGTGATTATGAAAAAATATCAAATGCTTCCGCGTGGGGTAAAAATATCGGCGGTGCGGTAGCTTTAATGGTTATGTTAGTTACAAACTTTTTAATTGACGCTCCTTTTATAAATTTAATTAATAAAAATGCAACAAAGGTTGTTAAAAATATTGGTGTTAAATTTAAAAAACCTCAAGAAGATAAAAATTCAAAGGAGGTTAAATAGTGGCTCAAGATATTCAAAAAACAACTAATGGAATATGGAAATTATTGGAAGCTTGCACACCTAATGCTGAAAAAGCCGGTAATGCTTTGTTATATTTAAATGCGATAGGTATGTTATTTGCTGCTGCGAGTAATACAACCGCCACTGCAATAGATAAAAACACTCGTCCCGAAGATAAGAAATTTTTAATTCCTGCAGGTGTTGCAACCGGTGTTGCAAACATTGGTATATATTTTTTAATGACAAGAAAAATAATTAAATACCTTGAAAAATCAGCACTTAGCTATGTTGATAAAATGAAAGACAACGAATTAGTGGCAAAAGCGACTGATTTTGCTAAAAGAGCTGTTAAAAAGGCAGAGAAAGGTATTTTTAAAAAACCTGAATTAGCAGTATCGATGAAAAAAGATTTTTTTAACGGTGCGGATATTAATGGCACAATAACAGAAGCTGCTAAAAATGCTTATAAAAATAATGTAAAAGCTGCCGCAAGCGTTGCGGGTGCTTTTGCCGGTGCGGTTATAGGTTGTTCTATTTTAACACCTATTATAAGAGATGTCAGTGCATATTTTGTTCAAAAGAGGATGGAAAAAAATAATCCGGAATTAAAGAACAAACCTCATAAACCCTATTATGATCCAACACGTGTCGGAACCGGCATTTATAACAGAAAACAGCCTTTATCCATGACAAGTTTTATGACTTTTACAAATAAAAATTTGAATGGTAACATGAAGATTTAAAGTTGGTTTGAGTTATGTTTTAGTGATTTGTTTGGATTTAGTACATTTCACCCATACCAAATGTGAAGAAGCCTGAACCTCTGTCGACCCCGCAAGTATTTGTAAGAGGAATACCATAATCAAGGTTAATTGGGCCTAATCCCGGTATGAATACTCTTAATCCGACACCTGCTGAAATTGCATAGCCCGGTTTATCATATATGTCTGAACCGATAGATTTATTAAACAATGTACCTGCATCAACAAAAGCAGCAAGTCTTAAATTGTTTAAGAAGGAGTTTGACGTAAGTCTGTCTATAAATGGAATCGGAACACGAACTTCGGCACTTCCCATCATATATCCGTCGCCAACGCCGACTTCTGATATATTAAAGCCTCTTATTGTATATGGACCGCCAAGTGCAAAACCGGCAAATTCAGGCATGTCCCCATGGATTTTTCCGCCCGCTTTAGCAGTTAAGACAATTGAGGATTTTTTTCCTAACGGAGTAAATTTTCTAATCATACCATGTAATTTGCCGAAAGTTTCTCCTGAGATACCCAGATTTTCTTCAAACATCGCTCTTGCCAGTACACCCCTTCTGGCATTAACTGCACTGTCTCTGGTATCATATATCAAAGCAGGAGTTATTTTTATAAAGAAACCCCCGTCAAGTTCTTTATCACGCATAGACCAAGGAATACCATGTGCAAGATATTTGTTCCTTATTGCACCTTCGTCTCCTTCTGATAAATTTACACTCTCAACTCCAAAGCCCAGAGAACCTGATAAATTTTTATATGTTACAAATTTTCTTGAAATGGTGGCTTCTGCACCAAATCTTTTTTCTATTGCTAAAGGTACTTGATAACTTCCGTAGTATCTTGCAAAACCTCTAATTGCTAGTGATTGATTTTCACGTTTAAACATTGGTTCTAAAAAGCTTATTTCGCCTTGCAGATTTGCTTTATTTATAACGGAGCTGTCATTCATTAAAATACCGGTACCTGCAAGAAGGTTTAAGTTTAATTTTTGTCCGAGTCCTCTGAAATTATTTTCTCCAAAGCCTACTGAACCAAAAAAGCCCGAAGCGGAATCAATACCGACACCGAGTGATATTCTTCCGGTTCTTTGTTCTTCAAGAGCTATATATACATCATAAAGGCCTGTTCTTTCATCTTGTTTTAGTTCTCTTTGAACATCTTTGAATGCTTGTGTTCCCATTAATCTTAAAATGTCTGAACGCATTGTATTTTCGTTATATACGCTTCCGGGTTGCAGAAAAATATTCCTTTTAACAATAAAATCTTTGGTTTTATTATTGCCTTCAACAATAATATCTCCGATAATTCCTTCGTCTATTTCTATATTTATATATCCGTCAGGATCATCTGATACTTTTGTAACTCTTGCTAATATATAACCTCTTGATGAGTATAATTCCTGAATTTGATTTATGGCATTATTAAGGCTCAGTATATTTTGAGGTAAGCCTTTATATTCGTTTAAGATATTCATTATTTCAGATGTTGGTATGCTTTTATTGCCTGTGATATTAAAGCCTGCAACAGGCGGATTTTCTTCCAGAATAATTCTTAATTTAACATTATTATCATCGATTTTAATTGGGAGTGCTCTTATATTTTGCGTAAAAAACCCTGTTCCATATAGTGATTTCAGGTCATTTGAAACTTCTGAGCGAATATATTGATATCCTTCTTTTGATTTTATTTGATCTTTTATATAGTTTGCATCAAGGAGATTATTTCCGTATATTTCAACTTCTTTTATGTAAATTAAATCGGTGTCGTTTATGTATGTTCCTTGTTCTGTTTCATTTGATACATCAGAACTTTGTTCGATTGTCTCTTCTTCAATTATTTCGTCTTGTTTTGTTTCTTTTTTGTTTTTGCGTTTAAAATTAAAGAAGCCTTTTTTCTTTTTTTTGCTGTTTTTGACTTGTTTTTCGTTGTTAATTTCAGCAGGGGTGGAATTAATATCATCATCTATATCTTCGAAAGAAGAAAAAGTGGATTTATCAATGGGGACTTCTTCCAGTTTTATTTCTTTAGGGGTGTTATTTTTTTCTTTTTTGAATAAAGATTTGACATTTTTGAGTCTTTTAAATTCTTTTATATCGACTCCGGAAGCACAATATGCACTTTGTCCTAAAAACAAAGATAAAAATATAAAAATTGTCAGAAATTTTATATAAAATTTTTTCATTTATTCCAAGTCAAATCAAGACAATATCGCTTATAGATAATATTATATATCTAAAACAAACTAAGTCCAAAAAAAATCATAAAATCAATCATTTATCTGACAAACCTATTTATAATTGTTACAAAATTATTAAGAAAGTTTAAAAATATAATTATTTATAATAGTATTTTATTAAAAGCTGGTTTTGAAATGAAAAAAACAAATATAAACAAAGAACACAGAGCATTAATTGAATCCGTCATCAGAGAAAGCCCTAAATTTAAGGGACACGAGGAGTTGATTGATTTATTTTGTGATGCTATTTATAAAAAATCATATCTTTTAATTGATGCCATTCGTGATATGTCTCGTTTAAGGAGACATTTGGCTATGATTTGTGATTCTTGCATGGAACAGATTATAAAAGAGAAGAAGAAATTTGATGAAACTCAGTTGTACAGGCAAATTGAACAAAACGCAAGGTTGCAGGATGATATCATAAGTGTTAAGAAGACTCCTCTTGAAGAAAAAGAAGAGCTTGAGCAGGAATTTGAGCGTCATAAAATTAAACAAGATATAGTCAATTTGAAAGAGGAAATTCAAAGAAGTGAAAAATATGATGCGGTTGAGATGTTGATTGATCCTTTGGAATTTTGTCCGCAAAAAAGAGTATCGGAGCACACTGTCGATAAATTAATTCATATAGTAAAAATGATTAGTGATAAATTTCCCAAAAAGCGATATTATGAAATTTTTTCTCTTAGGTATATAAAAAGATATAACCAAATGGAAATAGCAAGAGAAATGAAGATTTCTCAGGTTGAGCTTTCTAAAAGATTTGTTGAATTAATTAAATTGACACGTGAGAATATTTAATTTTTTAATTTGATTACGGCACTGTGTCTTAATTTTGTTGCATTTTCTTTTCTGTATGAAAAAAATTTGTCATTATTTTCAACCGTGCAATAGGGACATACGTCAATTTTTTCGATTCCAATTTCTCTTAATTGTCTTTCGTTTATTCCTTTTAAATTAGCATAATTATTTTTAAAAAGTCCTTTTGTATTTGAAATTGTTTTAGATAGTTCAAAAATGGCTTCATTGGACGTTTCGAAGTGTTTAAAAGAAATACAAGGTCCAATTACTGCGATTATATTTTCGGGTTTTGAATTATATAATTTTTGCATTTTTAAAACTGTTTTTGGGGCGATTTTTTGGGCTGTTCCTCTCCAGCCCGCGTGTGCTATTGCTCCTATATTTTGTTTTGAATCGTATAAAATTATGGGCGTGCAATCTGCAAAATTTAGGTAAATTGCAATGTTATTATCTTTAACAATTAAAGCATCAGTGTTTTTGTATTCTTTTTTATTTTCTTTTGCAATTTCTATGTTATCTTTATGCACTTGACTGGGGCAGATTAAGTTTTCAGGTTTAATATTTAAATATTTGCTAATTATATCAAGATTTTCTTTTACAATTAAATCTCTTGATGTAAAAAAATGTTCAAGATTATTTAAAAAATCTGAACAATATACATTTTTATTTTCAATTTGTTTGACATAAAACATAAAAAAATTATATCATATTAAGTAGAGGATTTAAAAATGAGTGAAAAAATAAATTATTCAACAGTCGGCACTTGTTGTAAAAGAATTGATGTAGAAATTGAAAACGACATTATAAAGAATGTTGATTTTATTGGCGGTTGTGACGGCAACCATAAGGGAATAAAAAATCTTGTAATTGGTATGAATATAGCTGATGTAATTGCTAAATTAAGAGGAATAACTTGTGGAGCAAGGGCTACAAGTTGTCCGGATCAGCTGGCTGTTTGTCTTTTGAGTTATCTTGAAGCGAAGAAAACGGAATTGTCTGTTTAAATTATATTAAGTGTACTTATTGCCTTTAATCTGTTTTTATTGTAGTATAGGCTTATGAGAACATTTGCTGAAACAAAGACGCATGAAGTTACGGTCGACGTTGTAATTTTAACAATTCATAATGATAAACTTAAGGTTTTGCTTGTAAAACGTGAAAATGAACCTTTTAGGGGTAAATGGGCAATTCCGGGTGGCTTTATAAGATTGTCTGAGAATATCGATGATGCTGCTTTGAGAGTTTTAAAAGAGAAAACGTCCGTTCAAAATATTTATCTTGAACAGTTGTATACTTTTGGCGATCCTTTGCGTTATCCTAATGCTCGTGTCATAACTTGTGCTTACTTCGCACTTTTAAGGGCGGAAGACATTAAACTTGATGTTAAAAATATTGAAGGTGTGGCAGATGTTCAATGGCATGATGTTGAAAAATTACCGCCCTTGGCTTTTGATCATAAGGAAATTATAGAATATTCTTTAAAAAGAACACGTGAAAGACTTGAACTTTGTCCTATTGCTTTTCAGCTTTTGCCTAAGAAATTTACTCTTACGGAATTACAGAAATCTTACGAATTAATTTTGAAAAAAACTTTAGATAAAAGAAATTTCAGAAAAAAAATGTTATCATCCAATATTTTGGTTGAAACAAACGAATACACAAAATCTGTTTCAAAGCGTCCTGCTGCCTTATATTCTTTTGATAATATTACTTTAAATTCAAAAAGAGGACATTTTTTCTCATAGGAATGTTACGTATTTTTAAAATTCTGCCTAAATTTATAAAAAATGCTAGCCTTTCTATATGAAAAGTTTTTTTGAAGATGAATTTATAAATAAGAGGATATTGTCAAGACTGGTTAAAGAAATAAAAAAAGATCAACTTGATAAGACAATTAATGAAATAGATTATTTTAATGAATTGCAAAGTCATGTGCTATCTAGATGTGATTTTACATCTGAACAAAATAGAGAATTGGATTTTATTAAAAAAATAAATAATGCAAAGCAAAAAAATTTACAAGCATAGATTAAAGGTTACAAAAAAAGATGAATTGAGGTTTATATCTCATTTGGATTGGCAAAATCTGATTTTAAAGGTGTTCAGAAGACTGGAATTAAAATTGGTATTGTCGGAAGGCTATAGTAAAATGCCAAAAGTTTCTTATTCTCCTGCATTACCGATTTTTATAGAGTCTGAATGTGAACTTATAAATTTTCAGACTTATGAACCTTTGGCAGATAATTTTATTCAAGAATTTGAAAAATATTCTCCCAACGGAATAAAAATTGTTTCCTTGGTTGAACAGAGTGAAATTGAACCTAAGTCTCTGGAAAATTATGTTCAGTGGGCATTGTATGAAGCAAAAATAGATTTTGAAAAAAATTATATTTACAATTTAGAAAAAATAAGATATATTATAGAAAAGTGTTTATCTTCTGATGAGTTATTAATCGAGAAGAAAACTAAAAAAGGTATAGAAAAAATTGTAAATTATCGAAATTCCCTGAAATCATTGGAGATTAAGGACGGTTGTCTTGTTTTTGTTCTGAAAACGGGTCAAAGCGGTGAAATTTCTTCTTTGCGTGCGGATGAATTTTTAAAAGTTTTATTTAAAGATATTTCCGTTTTTAGGATTAAACGAATAAATTTTTTCGATGCCGAAATGAGAGTTATATAAGTTTAAAGGAATTTAAATATGGTAAAAAAAATTATTATTTCAGAAAAAGATAATATCGCAGCTTTGATGGAAGACAGTAAAGTTTCTGAGTTTTTTGTGTCAAAAGGAGATGTTTTATTGGGGGATGTATATTTATCTCGTGTAGATAACATTCTTCCCTCTATTGAGGCAGCTTTTGTCGATGTCGGTATGAGTGACAGAATGGGTTTTATTCATACAGATGATATTATGGGTAAAGGTTCTTTAAAAGAAAAAGTAAAACCAAATCAGAAATTGATTGTACAGGTTGTAAAAGAACCGACGGGACATAAAGGGCCGAGAGTTACAACGGCTTTATCTTTGCCGGGAAGATTTTTGGTTTTATTGCCTGATGAAAAAGGTGTAAATGTATCTAAAAAGATTACTTCTCAAAAAGAAAGGGCAAGATTAAAATCGATTGTAAGCTTGCTTAAACCTGTGGGGGTCGGTGTTATAGTAAGAACAGAAGCAGAAGGGCAAACCGACGCTGAAATCCAAGAGGATTTAGAAATTTTACTTGAAAAGTGGAATTCTATTGTTAACGCTGCTGATAGTGCTACTCCGCCTACACTTTTGTATAGAGATCAGGATTTGTTATATCGTGTTATAAGAGAGGCATGTGATTCTAATGTTGATGAAATTATTGTAGATACCGCTTTTGCACTTCATAGAACTACTCAACTTCTTCAGCATTGGAATATGCAAGTTAAAGTTACCATGCACAAGGGGAATGAACCTTTGCTTGTTGCAACAGGTGTTAACAAAGAAATTGTTAATTCTTTAAATACAAAGGTTAATTTGCCTTTAGGGGGATACTTGTTTATTCAGCAAACGGAAGCTTTGACTGTTGTAGATGTTAATTCTGGTAAATTTACTAGTTCTTCAAATCAAGCAGAAACCATTTTAAAAACTAATATTCAAGCAGCTGATGAGATTGCCCGTCAATTAAAATTAAGAAATATTGGCGGCATGGTTGTTATTGATTTTATTGATATGGCAAGTAGGATGGATAAATTGGCTCTATTGGAGCATTTTGAATTTGTACTTGAAAAAGATAAAGCTAAACCTCAAATTGGACAATTATCGGATTTAGGGCTTGTTGAATTAACAAGACACAGACAAGGTCAAAGTTTATCTGAGATATTTACGAAAAAATGTGATAAATGCCAAGGACAAGGTTTTATAATAGACGAATTAAAGTTTGCAACTCCTACTTCTGTCGGTGAAAATAGGGCTAAAATGAATAAAATTAAAGGACCTTTTGGTTCGAATTTTAGTTCAAATAATGAAGTGGCACCGAGCCAAAATCAAAAAAATCACAAATTTGATAAAAATCAAAGACGAGATAAAAATAAAAATCGTCAAAAAGAATTGCCACAGCAAAATTTGTTTGAAAACTCTGAAAATAAGACTGAATTGACTAAAGTTGAAGTTAGCGAACTAATCGATGATTTAATAAAAGATGTTGTAATTGATGGTGCTAAAGATGCTATTGAAGAAAGAAATCTTGTAAGTGAAAACAATGAATCATCCGATAGCGAAATAAAAGTTGCAGTTGAAGAGGCAGTGAGTGAAATTCAAAAAGAAAATATTGAATCCGAAGCTACAGTGAAGAAACCCGAATCTAAAAAGCTTTCAAGAAAAGCTAAAAAAACAAAGAAAAAAGAGACTGAGTCTGAAGTTGAGGCTATTGTTGAAGAAAAACCCAAAAAAAGAACAAGGAGAGTAAAAAGTGCTAAAACAAGTAAATAAAATTTTTGTTTTAAGTATATTAATTTGTAATTTGGCTTTTGTTCCCTTTGTTATGGCACAGGATGGCGGGGCTTTGGCTCTTAGTGATACGTCAAATTCTCAAATGGAGCTTATAGAAAATGATATAAGTGTTAAAGATTTAGACATAGATCCGATAAATACCGAGAATGTTAAAAAATCAGTTGTGCCTGATTCAAAAAAAGAAGGCAAAAAAGTAATAAGGCTTTTTTTGAAGACGATGATGGCTGTTGCTTTTTGTTCGGCCATTCTTTATGTGATTCTTCTCTTTGTTAAAAAGTTTTATGGCAGTGCTTTTGTTTCAAATGAGGATGACGAATTTGAGGCACTTGATTTATCAACTCCTTTAAATAAAACAGATGCTCTTAAATCTTTTTTAAATAGGACAAAATAATAATAAAAATCCGTGGTTTATTAAATTTAGGCAACTATGTCGTTATTTGTGTTCATAATTTCCGCTTCATTAGGTAAACCACGGGTTTTTAAAAGAATATCAACAATGTGTTTCATTTGGCATTTAAAGGAGTATTTTGCTTTTGTTATGGGACAAATCGCACAGTTGCAGTTGATTTTATAGCATTCTAATGCACTTATGGTCCAATTTTGTACGATTGAATCGGATATAACTCCGTTTGTTTGGCAGACGAATTGTTCTTCGTCATAGTTGCACCCATAACTGTTAAACAATATTTTCCCCTTTAGTCGTAGTAAATCTTGATATAGTTTTATTATGCGTCATGTTCTAAAAAAATTCAAATTAATCCTATAAATGTAGTAGTTTTAAAATTAAACTTTTTGGTAATTACTTTTTTATTAAAATCAAATATTCTTTTATATTATGTTTGAATTTTTTAAAAATATTGCGGAAAAAAATGCGTGTCATTTATCGGGGGTATGCTCAGTTCATCCCAGCGTTAATTCCTTGTATGAATTGCTTTTAAATGAAGTAAGAGAAATAGCTTTTTATTTGGTAAAATTAAATGAATTTAAAATATCAAATAAAGAAACAACAGCTTTTTTAATAGAGGTTTTATCTATTTTTTTAATAAATACAAGTTATAATCAAAAAAAATATATAGAACTTTTTAAAAGATTAAATTCATATAAAAAAGAGTCAAAAGATGTATATGTAAAATATTGTAGTAATAATCAGCTTCCTTGTGAAGTTATTAATTCAAATTTTGAAATAAGTGATAATATTTCAATAAATGAATTGATTGAGTATTCGCAAAATAATATTGTGGCAAGACAAAAAAATTGTGATAAAAAGAAGTTTAGATTATTTGAACTTATTACAATTTTTGCAAGACTTGCAGCTATTGATATTGTAAAAATTAAAAAATTTGAACAAAATTTTAATGATTTTGATTATGAAATTGTGAGATTTTTTGCTTTAACAAACGGATATTCGATTAGAGACGAAAAAATTGTAAGAAGAATTATTGAATTTTCATCTTCTGCATTAAAAATTCATGAAAAACTTTTTAATATTTACAGAGAAAAATTCGGTAATAAAGAAAATGCCTCTGTTAAAATCACTCCCTCTTTAGGTAAATGTATTCTTGTTTCGGGTGATGATTTTGACGAATTAGAGAAAGTTTTGATTACTCTTGAGAATATGAAAAATGTAGGTTTATTAGAAGATGATGTTAATGTTTATACAAATGGAGCTTTGTTTTTAGCTCATTTTTACCCGTATTTTAAAAATAATAAATTTTTAAAAGGTCACTACGGCACTGATAATGCCGAGTATGATTTTTCTATTTTTCCAGGGTCGGTTTTAATTACTCAGAATTTTATTCAAAAAATAGACAGTTTATACAGAGGTGAAATTTATTCTAATAAAATTATTTCTTTTAACAGAGTTTTTGATATTAAAAATGATAATTATGAGCCTGTTATACAGTCTGCACTTAAACTTGAAGGTTTTTTGGATGAGGGAGAAAATAAATATATAAATGTTAGTTATGACATTAAAGACGTAAATAAAATTATTGATGAACTTGATGAAGATGAAATTGTTATAGTAACGGGCAAGGTTGATTTTGAAACTTTAAGTGAATATGAAAATAAAAAAGTTATAAATTTAAATTGTCCTTGCGAGGCGGATATTTTGCTTGAAGCCATAAAAAAATTGAAATTGAAGAAGGTTAAAATAACATTATTTTTTGCTCAATGTAATTTGGTAAGTTTATTTTTAGCACTTTCCTTATTAAGTCAGATTGATGAAATTTTGCTTGCAAATTGTCCGCAAGCATTAATAAATCCGCATGTAATCGAATCTTTAAAAGATGACTTTAATGTAAAAGTTATTAGTTAATTGTATAGACCGGCCATATATTTGGTTTTTATGTTTGTTTCTTTGGGAACATAGAAAGTTTCAACGGTTTCTGTAATAAGAATGGGGCTGCCGTCTTTAGATTGAATATTTCCATCTTTTACAATGTATGTTTTAGGGTCATCAACAAATTTTTGTCCTTTATATATTTTTCTTTTAAGTTCAGTTCCTTCTTCTAAAGGGCAATTATTTGATTTATCTTTTATAGGGATGCCCGCAACATTGTATCTGCTCAAGAAATTATGAGCAGTATTTGATTGTTCTCTTCTTGTGACATTATTATTTGTTATAACGCTTATTGTTCTGGAACCTTTTTCATCATATTTAAATATTGGCCATAAATCAACACTTTCTTTTCCCGAAGGACTGTTAGGGTTCAATTGATCAATTATTCTTAATAATGTTGCAAAATTGTTATTTGAATTATCAATTTTTAAGTTTTGAGTTAAGAATTTTTCGTATTCTTCTTTATTTTGTGCTTTTGATTTAATTATGTCTACTATATTGTTAAAATCTACATTTTGTGCTTGTGCATATTTTTGTATTTGTTCTCTGAAGTATAAAACCGCACCGGGATGGACATTTTCAATTGCACTCGTATATTTAAGAGAAATTGGAAAACCGTTTCTGATTGCACTTAAGCCGGTTTCTCTGTATAGACCCGATATGGCGTTCATTTTTTTGTAATAGTCTTTGTATTCGGGTTTTTCCTTCATTTCTCTTGGTGCTTGGTTACGGTTTTGAACATGCATATTTTTTGAGCTTGATTCCCAACCTGTTTGAGCAAAATTTGTGCCGAAATACATTGTAGGAGTTCCCATTATTGCATTCATTACTTCCCATAAATCTTCTTGTAATTTTAGGGAGTCTTTTAAAATGTAATGATGTAATTTCCATATTTCAGCTTCATTTTCATAACCGGCATTTTTAAATAGGTCTCTGATTGAAACTTCATAAGATGTAACACCAAAGGCTTCCGCTTTTTTGAAGTTTGGTTTTGATGAGTCGTTATCTTTGCCGTTAACAAGATTTTTTAGGGAAGCTATCAGGGCATTTTTCTTGTTGTTATCATTTGAATAAAGCTCGTTAATTGCTTTTTCCATCATTAATCCTACTGCTGCAGCTTTACCTGAGATATTTTTATAATCTTTTCTTCCGGTTAGAGCGGTAATTGCTTCTTTTTGTTTATCGGATGAATCTTCAACGGTAGTTTTTGAAAATAATCCCATATCCAAAGGCAAAGTATGCAATAAACGCGGTTTATCGTGGTTATCTGTGAACATGTGGGATAATATTACGGAATTAGGCTGGAAAGCTGATGCAAAGCTTTCCATTCTGTTTTTTAATTCAATTATATTTCCTGCACTATAGCTTTTATTTGTACCGTTTTCGGGATCAACTCCTATAAATGCGGATAAGTTATTAAAATATGCATCATAGTTTGAACTTGTTGTCGCCCCTATTTTGTTTAAAAATTCAACTTCTTTTAAATATGGCAGTTGATTTTCGTGAATTTTTCTTTCTTTGGGTGTCATTTCCCAAAAAGCCTTTAAAAGTTTTGGATCAAAAAGTTCTTCAGGCATATCATTGTTTTTATTGGCAAAAAACCATAAATCGGTTATTTCTGCAATTATATATGGAGCGGGATTGTATTTTTTAACGTTATTAATAAATTTAGTCCAAAAATCTTCAACACCGGGAATATTATCTGTTCCTTCCCAAATTGCTTTGTAGTCTGCTTTTTTATCTCTTACTGCATCTAAATCTCCTATATCTTTGGCTGCGTCAAATCTCCAGTTAAGACCTGCTTTTCCTTGTATAACAATGCTTTCAGCTAATTTGAGGTCTTCTAAGCTTATATTTTGCAGTTGTTTTTGCATTTTTTGCTTAATTTCTGCGGCATTTTCTGCACTGATTCTGTGTCTTATTTTTGAGATTACTTTTCTTCTCTCTTCATCGGGAGTACTTTCTTTATTTGCTTTTAGTGAATTAAGAGAAACATTTTTTAAAAGGTCTAGATTTATTGTTCCGTCTTTATCAATTGCTTCGGGACACATTGCACCGACTAGAATATTTTTTATTATTATAGGTGCATATAATTTGGTTACATAAGTTTTATATTCCGTATTTTGTTTGTAGTTTCCGGGTATTGCTTCATTTATTGCGTTGTTAACTATATTTAAAATATTTTCTAATGTACCTTTGGATAGAAATTCTTTATTAAATTGCGGTTGGGCAAAAATTGCACTTAAACTTGGGTCTGTTTCTATTGATTGAAGCGGAAATTCTTTGATATATTGTTCAACTGTTTTACCTTGTTCCAGTATAAATGATTTCATTGAAGAAAGTGACTGTTTAAGTTTTTCATATTCTTTTTCTGGGATATTATTTTGTACAGCTGTATAATCTCTTTCTTTGTCCCCCATTAATGCAGTTTTTAAAATCAAATCTGATTGTATCGTTTCTGTCCAAAAACTTGCAACCCCGTATAAATAATTTCTTGCGTCAAAAAATCCTTTGATATTGTCTTTATTATTTGTCGGGTTGGAGAGATTCATTTTAATTATGTCCCTGTTTCCGTCCCAATAGTTAGCTCCTGATGCTTTTGATTTTGTTGTAATAACAAAATTCGGAAAAGTTAAAAAGTCATTTAAAGCACCGGATTGTTCAATATCTTCAAGAAGAACGGCTTGTTTATTTTTAAATATTTTTAATTTATTTTCATCTTCAGGGTCTATTTCAAAATAATAAGGAATTATTGAATCTTGATGAGTGACTATATCATAGTGATTATCGGGATTCTTATCGTATGATTCAATTAATTTATTTGAATTTTGTTGTTTTTTGCTTGAAAGACGACTGTCAAAAAACTGTATATATGTTGGTTTGTTTTTGTCGTAGTCTTTTTGACCCGGTTTGTTGACAATTTTGACACCAAGATATTGAAGCGGTTTTATTTCTTCTTCACGACTTCTATCGGGTAAAATTCCCAAGTTTGGAGTTCCGTCAATTTTTAACATGTTATAAAAAGGCGAAGCTTTACCCCATTTTAGTACGTGTTGTACCATTGGGGATTGTAATCCCTGAGAAGTGAAAGCACCATCTGCAACGTAGCTTTTTCCACGTTTATATAATTCAAAAACAAATTCTTTAAAGTCTTCCATATTGGAACATTGATATTGATTATTGGGCCAATATTTGTGGCTTGAAATTGTGTCATTTCCTATATCAGGAGTTGAAATAATGTATTTAAAACTGTTAAGTTCGTCAGTATTTCTTAGAAGGTATGTTAAACCTTTAATGCTTCCTTTGAGTTTGTTAAAATGGTTTCTGACAAAATCAGGATCATATTCTTTTAGAGTGTTTTCAGGAGTTAAGATTGCATCTGAATCAATGAAAGTATGATACATTGTACCGGTTTTGGGGCTTATTATATAGTTACTGTTTTGTTCAATAAGATTCATTTTAGTGCCGCCACTAAGTTCAATTGTTTTAAATTCGTCAGTAACATATCTTTCACTTTGATTTTTTGTATTTGTTATTTTGTATCTGTAAGCAAAGTTTTTTGTAAGTTCTCGAACATTATCTTGGCTTAATTCCAAAGGATTGTCGGAATTAAATTCAAGTTCCATTATATCTTCAAATTTTGGTGTATAATATTCTTTTGTATCTTCATTTTGCTTTAGTGGAATAATTTGTAAGGTTACTTTCTCTTCTTTTCTGTTAAAAGGTGGAGCAATAAATTTAAAAACAGGTCTGTTATCGGCATGATATGCGCCTTTCATACCTTTAAATTTTAAGTTGTTTTCTTTTATTTTTTTAACAGATAAATCCATAGCTTTCCCTTTTATAGTCTTATAGTTCCCTTTGGTTTGTTTTTTTTAACATTTAATTTAAATATTTTGCTGCATAACATTTTCCGGATTTGATAATGTTTCAATTTCAGCATCATCAATTTCAAATACGCAAGCTCTTGAGGTGCCTAATTCAACAGTTAATGTTCCGTTTTTGTTATTTTGGAATTTACATTCTTCTCCGTATTTAGGCATTAAGTTGTTAAATTTTTGCTCCGGTTTTAAACCGGGGATGGTTATTTTTCCTCCGACAGCTTTGTTTACATTTCTGTTGCCTATAAATACAAGAGTTTTACCGTCTTTATGTCTTGCAAAAGCAATTATTTCAGGGTTATTCGTTGGAAGAATTATAAATGAACCTTTTGTTATAACATCTTTAGCATTTTGCATATTTAATTTTGTATTGGAATTTTTATTTATTTCATTGTATTTTCCATCTCTTAAGGAAAATGCTGTTTTAACAACATTTTCAATTTCAGGGAATTTTCCTCCCGGTTTTCTTGATTTATTAAATATATCTATTTTTCCTGTATGTACTGTACATTCATGGTTATCAGTTTGTGTATCTTTGATTTGTGCATGAGCGTAGGGATACATATAAAAATCACCTGTTTGAGTACCATCTACCATATAAGGATTTATTTGTGGCAGCATTGCTTGTAGAATAGTCGTAAACATCACCCAAGGAGCACCACCATATAGCATTGGTGACGAGTCATCATGGGTTGCAAATGAACCTATTAGGGTTTTTGGTTTTCCTATTTCATTATTTAAATCTATGTTTTCTTTTACATAATCATATAATTGATGAGCTTGTGTCCATTCGTTAAATATGTGATATTGACCATAGTACGCGTCAAAACCAACTTCTAAAAGTTCTTTTGGTCTATCGTACGGCATATTTAGCTGAGGTGAAGCGTCTTCATGGGTATAAGTTTCTGCGAGCCAAGCAAATTCAGGGTCTTTAGCATGTGAATAGTTGATTATTACATTCCAAAATTCGACAGGTTTTGCCCTTCCTACATCTGCTCTTATGCCGTCGAAACCGAGTTCGACACACATATCAACATATTTTTTATGTAAATCAAGAACCGAGTCGTTTAGCTCACGAGTTTCTTCGTTTTTAAACGGTTTTAGCATTCTGATATCTTGCCAGCCTTGGGGGACTTTTTCTTTGCCGTTTGCGTCTATTGCCATCATTTCAGGATGATTTTTTGCAAAATCAACACTTCCGCAAGACGGTAAATCAAGCATTGCTTTTATATTTCTTTTGTGGCACTCTTCTAAAAATAATTTGCATTGTGCTTTTGCAACATCGGGATCGTTTTTATCCATTTTAGTTAAGTTTTTACCCGTTAGTTGAAGATAGATTTCTTCAATTCTTTTTTTGTATTGTTCAGGTGGATTTTCATCAACAATCTCGGGGTCTATTTTAAGAAAATCCAAAGGTGAGTACAACGATCCTGCTGTACCCATTGCATTTGTTTTTCCGGGCGGGTGAATCGGAAGCATGTGCAAAGTATTAAAACCTGTATTTTTAATTTCATCAAGTCTTTCTATTGCATTTATTAAGTTTCCTGATTTTTCATCACCTTGAATTAATTCGTTTCCGTCGGTATCTTGAGCGTTCATTGTTCTGACAATTACGGCTAAAATCTGAGCTTCATTGTTTAAAAACATCGATTTTAAATTATTTTTATATTCTCCTGTTTTTTGTGTCGTTGGTGTTATTTCAGTTGTTTTTGTCGTTTGGAGAATATTTTTTGTTTGAGCTAAAACCATTTCCTTTAAAAGAGGAGAATAAGTTGTTTCATCTGGTACAAGAGTTGTTTGTACCGTTTGCTTTTGTGCCGGTTTTGGTTGATTTGGTTTAATTTTTAATGTTTGTGCCAGTATCGGACTAATGGGTCTGTTTATCATTATTTAGTACCTCCTGACTTTTCATTTTCGGGAAATTCTTTTTTGATTTTTCCAAAGAAGGGTTGAGCTAAAAGTGTCACTGCTACAAGCCCTATTGCCATTGGAGCAAAGATTTTCATCCATGTTTTATTATTATATATTCTTGTTATAAAGCTTTTCGTTTGATCAGCTAAGCTGTTTGCTTTTAATGTTTCCTCAGTAAAGTTTGTACCGCTTGGAATCTTTTTTAATTCTTCTATAATATTTAGTATTCCGGGCATAGCTTTTTCTTCTGTTTTAAATACTTCTTTATTAAATATTGCATTAATTAAATTTTGATATGTTTGTTTATTAGCTATGTGACCGTTATTAAATGTTGTTGAAATAGTGCCGTTGTATAGAAGATCTCTTGCTGCTTTAATTCCTTCTTCTCCAAACGGTTCAAACATGCCTTCTTTAACTCTACGTTCAAAGTTTGCACAAATTAAGGCTTTTGCTCTTGCAAAATCTATATTTGTTTTTTTGTTCTTTAAATATTTTGAAAGTTGATTAAATAAATGTCCTCTGCTTTCTTTTCCGCCTAATATTTCGCTGGTTATGGCTTGAGTTGTGCCATTTCCGCCTAATATTTCTGAATATTCATTATTTGTAGGCGTTATATTAAATATTTTCATTATTGTTGATGTATCTGCAAGTTTTTGTGCAGCTTCTTTTTCGACTTGACTAAAACCGCCTAAGTTTAAAAATTCTACGGAAGTTCTTTTGGGAGCATTTGGACAACTATTACAATAGTCTTCAAATATTTGCATTAACCAAGTTTTTCTATCCGGACTTGCGTCAAGAGGTTCGATGTACCATTTGAAATCATCAAAAAATTTTTTATCTTTAAGAAGCGGGAAATCTTGTCCGAAAGCTTCCTTTAACCCTTTTTCAAAGGATTCAGAATCTTGTTTTCCGCTGTTAATAAATTTTGATGTCAGATCAACAAATTTTTGTAGTCCTTGTTCATATTCGGTATCTCTATTTATAATTTCTATGATTTGTTTTTGTATAATACTTTGTGTAAAATCAGAGGTGTTTTGTTTGATGGATTTTAAATCTTTATAATCTTTAATTCCGAGTTTTTCAGCAAGTTCTTTCATCATTTTATTATATTGTCTTGTATCTACCGATTCGGATTTTGAACCTGCTATGGGATTTAGTAAATCAAGATATGCTTTTATTCTTCCTCTTATTTTTGAGAATACGTTGGTATTGTAGTCAACAATTGCTTTGAAGAAGTTTTCATTATTTGTTTTTAATGAGTTGAAAATTTCATTTTCTTGATTTTGTGTAAGACCGTATTCTTTTAATATTTCTTTTAGTTTTTGAGGTGTTCCATTGTCACCCATACGTGTTGCTATGTTTCTGATATTATCGTCTGATAATGCAGGGATATCTGATTTCGCTCCGCCCAAAGTAAGCTGAAGCGGATTTATTTTCTTTGGTTTTTTAAGTGCTTCTTCCAGATTTTCAATTGTACTTGTTTCATCGTGGAGTCTTATTAAGGTTTTTGTCAGTTCGGATGATTTTAAATCTGATAACGGAGTTTTATCATCCGGATTTTTTAATTTATCTAAGATATCATCAATTTTAAATACTTCAACAAGTTTTGTGTAGAAATCCTCCGTTAATTCTTTATTTGAGTATTCATTAAGTAATGCTGTTAATTTTTTTGCATTACCTAAATCTTGTTGTTTTAGAAAATAAGCATTTAAAGCTTCGTCGTCGGATAAAATTTTATTTGCTTTTTTGAAATCATGTTCAATAACGGCATTTTCAACTTTTGGTTGAACATAATTTCCGATAAGTGCTGTCATTAAAGGTGTCGAAAAACCTGCTGTTGCCATCCAAAGAGTTCTGTTTTGAAGTGCGGTTTTTTGTCTTTTTCTGAACCATTTTTCTTCGGCATTTTTTTCGTTTGGATCAATTCCCATTCTTTTCATTTCACGTTCAATTTGTTCTTTGGAATGGATGCCTGTCGGAATAAATTGATTGTCAAGATATAAGTCTTTTTTATCACCCTGAGCACTTATATATTTTTCGCCTATCGGGAAACCATGGATTATTCTTGCAGGAAGATTTATGAATAATTTTGGCCAAAGTGCCATGGATGCAAAGAAGGTTGTGCCGCCTATGAATTGCATGATTGCTTCTGTTTTTGTTTTTGCATGTGTTGCTAAGAACGTTGCGATAAGAAGTGCCCCGGCTTTCATGCCAAGGTCATTTATTCTTCCTAAATTGTTATCGTTCATTTTACCTGTTTTAGTTGCTTTAAAGAAATTTTTTCCGTCATTATAGTTATCTTTAATGGCTGATGTCACTTTTTGTATTGGATTTTCTTGAACCAATTTTGCCTTGGCTTCATTGGGCTTAACATCATTTGCGTGTTGTTTTAGATTTTCATATATCTTTTCATGGTGGTCGTTATTCGGTTGCCTATTGGCATTTAGTTGGTTTCTTAAAAAGGGGCTGATTGTATTTGTCATTATGCCACCTCGAATTCTTTTTTAGTGTCAACTTTTGAAATCATAGTATTTGGTTTTAATTTAAATCCTATGGTCGGAATTAGCCAGGTTAATAAGGTTGCTAAAGCTGAACCTATAAGAAGTGCTTTTCCGTAGTGTTTAGAAATAAGGTTTCTGTTGTTACCTTTCCAAAGTTGTTCTACTCCTTCTTTAAGGGCGCTTAAAATGCTTTTTGGCTGTTTTAGTTTAATATTTTCAAATGATTTTTGAAAACCGAGTGCAACACCCGTTGCGGCAACAATATATTTACTTATGTTTTCCATTGCCGTTGCCCTTACTTTTACTTTTCTTATTAATGGCCAAGCTGTTTGGTTTGGTGCGTTTTGTTCTTTTTTATATCCTGCTTTTTTAAGAATCTTATCTTCAAAAGCGTAAATATTTCCATGTTCAAGTTCTCCCCATAATGCAGTTTTATCTTTTCTTGGAAAATCTGCAGAATCAAAGACTCCGGGGTATTGAATTCTGACTAATCCTTTTTCTTGACCGTTTTCCGGGAGTTCATTTATTTTGTTTAAAAGCTTCCAATCCAAGTTAATTCCGGTTGAAGCATAAATACCTGTATGGGCAATTTTTTTGGATAGCCATTTGCCAAGTCCGTAAAGTACAACTCCTGCACCCATTCTTTTAGCAAATTTACCTGCTGCACTGCCGTCTAAATTGTTAAATCCTTTATTTGCAAGACTATAGAGACCTATTAGCATGCCGCTTCCTATAATGTAAGGAACCATGCCTAATGAAAGATACTCATAAAAATTACTGTTTTTGGAACCCGAAAATCCTTTTGGAAAGTAGGTAAAAATGTCATTTGTAAGCTTATGAACTCCTGCCTTAATGCTCATAAGAGGACCTTGTTTTGCAGGAATGTGAGCTTCCGTTTTGTAAATATTTTCCTTTTTATTTTCTTTTGAGACATAATAGCCTATTTTAGGCAGACTATCAACACTAGGATTTTGAACTTGTTGCATTTTTACCCCAAACAACTAAACACACATGTATATAAACAACACTAAATTGTAAATTTTGCCTTTTGTATTTAAATATTCTTTACAATTTTTAATAATTATATAAACCGTAAAACATACACCTAATAAGCTTTTTGGTTATGACAACTATTGTCCTTTTTTATATTATTTAAACAATTAAACTATTGCAAACAATATAAAAAATTTTGTACAATGATATTATGACTCAAGGCCTTTTTCAATTTAACAGTTCTATTATAAATGAAATTTTAAATTTTGTCATATCTACTTTTGACTTACTCTACTTGGGCGGTCCCAAAGGATCAGCAAAAAGTGAAACAATCGGAAAATTAATTCCTAAACTTAGTGAAGATAATCTTGTATTTCAGCATTTTTGTTTTGAAAATACTGTAATTGATGATTTTTTATTAAATTTTTATGATGCTCTCAGAAGCTTTTCTATGGCTCAAAAAATTTCTTTAAAAAAATTTACAGAAGGAGATTTTAAAGAAAAAGTAAGTCATTATTTTAAAACAATTAATGCAAATTGCGTTGTTATAGTTGAGAATTTTGAAAAAATTGAAAAAAATATAGAAATAATTGATTTTTTATCTCATCTTGCTGGATATGAAAATGTCAAAATAATAATTGTTTCAAGAAATTCCGGGGCAAATCTTTTTAGATTTAAAAAAATTAAAGTAAAAACCATTGAAATTGAGCAGATTGATAAAAAAGAATTTCAATCAAAACTTTCCGTATTATCTGAGGTTTTGGATGAAGAAACAAAAGAAAGATTTTATGAAATTACTGACGGGCTTGAGTTGTATTTAAAAATGGCCGTTAAATATTCAAGCATAACGGGAATAACCGTAAAAGATTTAATTAATGAATTTGAAAGAAAAAATATGAGTCTGAGAATTGGTTTTGAAGAATTTATGGTTTTAAAGTTTGTTTCTCTGACTCCAAGTGTTTATCAAGGTCTGTTTAAAATTTTATGTACTTTGTCTCATCCCGTAAGTTTGGATTTTTTGAATTTTTATAAGTTGGGGGATGTTTCTCATATCGATTATTTATCAAAGAATTTTTTAGTAAATTTTTTTAAAAATGAAATATATGTAAAAGATTATTTTAAACAATATATAGTTAAAACTTTTTCAATACAAGAAAAAATTACATACTATAAAAAGTTAATCGAAATTTATGAAAAAGAACTTACAAAAAGTCCAAAAGATAGATTAATCAGGCTTTCAAGGGAATCTATAAGAAAAGAAATAGAACTTTTTAATTCTTTAATGCCCGCCATAAATTCAACGGATAAATCACAAAAAACATTTTCATATTTAGGAATAGCGGCATCTAATTGGCATGATGAGAAATTGCATCAAAAAACAAAATTACAGGAAAAATTGGAAAAAATAAAAGAAAGAAAAAAAGTTTTATCAAAAGAAGAAAACGAACTTTTAATCAAGAAAAGGTTGGAAGATTCGGGACAAAAATCTTTAACTGATGAAAATAAAGAAAAAAACAGATTATTTATAGTGAGTTTAATAAACAGTTCCAGAGAATTTTCTAAAGAATACAGATATAATGATGCCTTATCCGAACTTAAAAGAGCTTATGATGTTGATTTTGAAGGTGAATTTAGAATAGAAATACTGTCTTTAATTGCAAAAAATCATGAATATTTAAATGAGTATAAAATTGCTGAAGAATATTATGAAACCGCTTTAGATATTGCACTTAAAACGGGTGATTCAAGAAAATGTGAGCTTGAATTTTTTATTGCAAATTGTCTGAAAAATCTATATAAAATTGATGATGCAAAAGAAAGATTTAAGTCTATTGCAAATAATGAGAATAATTCAAAAAGTTATAGGGTCCGTTCTTATATTGAAATAGCACAAATTGATGAAGCCGACTCCAAGATGGAAAGTGCTATTAAGAATTACGAAAAAGCATTGTCATTTGCTTTGGGCAAGGATAAGGAGTTAACGGCAAAAATTTATTATAAATTGGGTGTTTTATATGATGAAAATCAAGATTTTGAAAATGCTATTAAATATTATAGAAAAAATTATGCAATCAGTTCTGAAAAAAATGAAAACAAGTATTATTCAGCCTCTTTAACAAATCTTGCTTTGATATATATGGACTTGGAAGATTACAAGGAAGCAATAGATTATTTGAAGTTGGCTTTACTTTATGATAGTGAAATGAGTGATTATGAAAATATGTATTTTTCACAAAAAGAACTTGCAAAATTGTATGCCGGAATTGATGAAGTATCTGCAATAGGTTATTTTAAACAGGCTCTTTCCTCTGCCCAAAAATTAAATGATGATTTCAAAATTGCTCTTGTTTATTTTGAAGCAGGTGAGTTTTATTATGATAAGGGAAATGACGAAAAAGCATTGGTTAATTTTTTATGTTCTAAGTCTGCTTTGAAAAATAATACTAATGATGAAAATATTTTAAGAATAAATCAAAGAATTAAAGACATAAAAATGCGTCTTGATAAGATTAGTTTTAATTCAATTATGGAAAAATATGATAAATAAAGAAAAAACGGACATCATAAAAAAAGAATTTGATTTTGAATTAAATGACGAGATAATTGAAAAATTTGAATTATGGTATAAAGCTTTTGCTCAATATAATGTACATACAAATTTAATGGGTTCAAATGATGTAAAAGTGATTTTTGAAAAGCATGTTTTTGATTCTCTTGCAGTTTTAAAATGGAGTGGTTTTAGGAATATAAAAAAAATACTAGATGTAGGTACAGGTGGTGGTTTTCCGAGTGTTATTTTTGCAATTTGTTTTCCTCAAAAGAAAATAATTGCGAATGATTCAAGAATAAAAAAAATAAATTTTATAAAGGAAATTAAGGAAATTTTAAAGTTAGATAATCTTGAAATTTTGTATTCAAGAATTGAAGATTCGCCTTGTTTGAATGTGGATTTGGTTGTTTCCCGTGCTGTTGGTAAAATTATAGATGTTTTCGAGCTTTCAAAAATGCACTTGAATAAAGAAGGAAGATTTTTAATTTATAAATCAAGAACAATAAATGATGAAATAAATAATTTTAAAAAGAAATATAAGAGTGCAAAATTCCAAGTTATTCCTTATAAATTACCTTTGAAAGAAAATTTTGAAAGAAATCTTGTTATTTTAGAAAGTTTATATTAAATTTGAAATTTCATTCAGAATTCCGTCGATGTATTGTTTGTTTTTACTGCTAAACGGAACGACGTTATTTTGAAATTCTTTTTTAATTATTAAAATTTTTTTTGTAATTTCATTTCTTGAGATGTAATCACATTTGGTTAAAATATTAAAACAGGGAATATTGTTATGTTTTAACCATTCCTGCATTTGAATATCGTTTTTTTGAATATCGTGCCTTGCGTCGATAAATTGAATCGTTGAAATAATATTTTTTCTTTTTAAAAGATATTCTTCGAGGTTTTTTTGCCAAGAATCCTGTTCTTTTTTGGAAACTTTAGCAAAGCCATATCCGGGAAGGTCAGCTAGAATAAAAGGTTTAAAATCAGTTTGTATTTCAAAAAGATTAATAAGGCGAGTTTTGCCGGGGGTGTTTGATGTTTTTGCAAGCTTAGATTGGTTAACTAAGGTATTAATAAAGCTTGATTTTCCAACATTGGAGCGTCCTAAAAGAGCAAATTCAGGCATGTTTAATTCCGGACAAAGTTTTAAATTTGGGGAACTTATTATGAATTTTGCATTTTTTATTTTCATGAAATTAAACCGCAGTTTTTGTTTGTTCTTCTTTTTTTACTTGTTTTTTAAGCATTTGTCTTTTATATATTACGCTGCTTAAAAGATTATAAGCACCTTCGCTATTGATAACATTTATGTGAACTGTGTCATCCGTCAATTCGACATTAATGGATTTGCTCGACACAAAATCAGATTTAAAGCCTGTTATTTGAATTATTCTGTTCTTTAGAATTGATAAGGGTAAGGCAATAAATTCTTCAAAAGAATCCATGATTTTGTTCTTGCTTTTCATTAAAATAATTATAACAAATACTTAATTTTTTTTGTATAATTATGAAACATGTTTAAGTTAAATAAAGGAAAAGAAATGGCTGAGAAATTATATCATGAAATCACTCCTGAAGGCTTTGGAATTGCAATAGAAAATGATGAAGATTTATTTTCGGATAAGTCTCCTTATCAGACTGTTGATGTTTTTCATTCAAGAGCTTTTGGTAATGTTTTGACTTTAGACGGGCTTATGATGGTAACAGAACGTGATGAATTTTTCTATCATGAAATGATAGTTCATATTCCTATGTTAACTCATAAAAATCCTGAAAATATTTTAGTAATTGGCGGAGGAGATGGCGGTACTGTTCGTGAGTTGTTAAAGTATAATTCCGTTAAACATATTGATATGGTTGAAATAGATGGCATGGTTATAGAAGCTTCCAAGAAATTTTTTCCGACAGTTGCTTGTGGTTTAAATGATGAAAGAGTTTCGGTTCTTGTTCAGGATGCTGTTGATTTTATTAAAGACAAGGAAAATGTATATGATGTTGTGTTGATTGATTCAACTGATCCGATTGGCCCCGGGGAAGGTTTATTTAATGAAGGATTTTATAATAATGTAAAACGTGCATTAAAAAAAGGCGGAATTGTTGTCCCTCAAACTGAAGGACCTTTTGCACAAAGTGAAAATATGAGAAAAACATATAAACTTTTAAGAAAGGTTTTTAAAAATGTTGCACCATATTGCGGGCCTATGCCGACATATCCCGGCGGATATTGGTCGTGGGGTTTTTGCAGTGATGAAGTTGAAATTCCTTTAGATTCATCAAGAATTGATAAAGTTCGTGCAAATGAAATTGCAAAAACTTGTAAAATTTATAATATAGCTCTTCATGGTGCTGTATTTTGTGTTCCTAATTTTGTTTTAGAACTTGCAAAAGGCTAGAATGGATAAAAGTTTAAAAACAGAAAGTTTTAGAGGTTTTTTATCGGGAGAAATCGTTATTCCTCCGGATAAATCAATTTCTCACAGAAGTCTTATAATTGGGGCTGTGGCTTCAAAACAATCCGGAAATAAGATAAATATAAAAAATTTATCTTTGGGTGAGGATTGTCTTTCTACTCTTAAAATTCTTGAAAATACAGGAGTTAAGATTAAGAGATTGTCTGATAGAGAACTTGAATTAGATGCAAAATCAGCATTTAAAAATCCCGATGAAGTTTTGGATTGCGGTAATTCAGGGACTACAGCAAGGCTTCTTTGCGGACTTTTTTCATCTTTAAATGAATTTGAGTGTGAATTTACGGGTGATGAAAGTTTGAAAAAAAGACCGATGGCAAGAGTAATTAAGCCTTTGAGTATGATGGGGGCAAAAATTTTATCAAATGATAATAAGCTACCTTTAAAGATTGAAGGAAAAAAATTGAATGCGATAACTTATTTTTCGCCTATTGCTTCGGCTCAGGTTAAAAGTGCAGTTTTGCTTGCCGGGTTGAATGCTTTGGGGGTTACAAAAGTCATTGAACCTTATTTATCAAGAAATCATACTGAAATTATGCTTAAATATTTGGGAGCAAAGATTAAAACAGGAAAAGACGCGGACGGTTTTTGGACAACTGTTGAAGGTAACAGTATGGAGTCAAAAACATTGGAAATAGTTGGAGATATTTCTTCTGCTGCATTTTTTATGGTGGCTGCCGCTATTGTTCAAAATTCAAAAGTCCTTATTAAAAATGTTGGAATAAATCCCACAAGAACGGGAATTTTGGATGTTTTTAAACAAGCTGAAGTTCTTTTCTCAATTTTAAATGAACGAACAGTATCAGGCGAAAAAGTTGCCGATATTGAGGTTCGTTATAGTCCGAATATTAAACCTTTTAGAATAAAAGGTGATATTATACCCAGATTAATTGATGAAATACCAATATTGACAGTTTTAGCAACGGTCGCAAATGGTGAAAGTATTATTCAAGATGCTTTTGATTTGAGAAATAAGGAATCGGACAGAATTAAAGCAATAGTTGAAGGAATGAAGGCTTTTGGAGTGGATATAGCTGAAAAAAAAGATGGTTTTGTTGTCAGCGGTAATGGTGAAATAAGTTCTAAAGCTATTGTTGAGACACATTTAGATCATAGGCTTGCAATGAGTTATTATGTTATGTCTTTGATTAATAAAAAAGAAACGGTAATAAAGGGTTTTGATTGTGTAAATACGTCTTTTCCGGAATTTATACGATTGGCTGAAAAATTAAAGCAATTTTAAAAAGGAAAAATTGTGGCGAGTAATTTTGATTTTTTAAAAAGTATTGATAAAGAACTTTTTTCTTTAATTATAGATAGTGAAAAATTATTTAGAGATGAATATTATAATCAATGTGCTGTTCAATTAAGGATTTTTGCGGAAAAAACGGCAAAAAAAGTACTTGGTGAAACTAAAAAAGAAATGACTTTTGATGATGTTGTGAATTGTTTAAAAGATAAAATTCAAACTCAAGAGCAGAAAGAATTTGTTGAAGATTTGTTTTTTATAAAACGTACGGGAAATGCAGGAGCTCATGGCGAAGATGTCGCTTCAAGCGTTGTATTGGAAGCTATAAAGCGTGCTTTTGAAATAGCAATTAGTTATGCTTATTTTAAGAAAAAAGATGATAGAATAAAAAAATTACAGTTCGATAATACTCTTTTAATTACTGAAAAACCTTTAAAGGATAATAAATTAGTAGATGAATATGTGCGTCTTGCAAATGAACAAAAAGTTGAGCTTTTAAATTTAAAACAGGGTGAATTTAATTCAAATATTGAAAAAACAATTGACGGAAGAAAAGATGAAAGTTATGTAAATAAAGTAAGTCGTTATAAAAAGGCAAATAAAAAGAAAAAAGAACTTACTCCTTCTCAAAAAAGGGTAAAGGAAAAGGTTAAAGAAGCAAGAAAAACCATAAAGCAAAAAATCAATAAAACTGTCAAATCATCTAAGAAATCTAAAAAAAGAAAAAGTCAAAAAAATAAATTACTAAAACACTTAATTTTTATCATTTTTGTAACGATTTCGGTAATTTTCTTAACAAAGATGATGTTTTTTTACTGATTTTCGCAATTTTTGTCTCAAAAAATACTTTATTAAATTAGATGTTATATTGATGGGTAAAAGTATGGATAAAAGAGTAAAAGACGAGCGAATTAATGAACAATTGTCTAAAGAAATTCAGTCTTGTGAAGAATTTTTGTCTTTTGAATTTAACGATTGGCGAATAAAATCTTTGGCAGATAAAATAAAATTGAAAAAATACGGGCCTAATATAAAAATTTATAATTTATAGTTTTTATGTTATTTTATTTTTGTGGAAAATAAAGTACTATTTTTAGATTTTGACGGAGTCCTTTTTGACACTTTAAGAGAAGTTTATCTTGTGAACAGATGTCAATACAGGGGGATTCCGTTTTTTAGTGACGTTGATGAAAAAAATTACAGACTTTACTATAAATATAAATTCCTTGTGTATAACATTTGGATGTTTTATTATTTTAATCCGTTAATTTTTGGCGGTACTGAGGAAGGCAATATTATTCCCGCTTTTAAAGAGGCTCTTTTGAATAGGGATAAGGTTGGTGAGGAAAAATTTTGTGAAGAATTTTTGAAAATCAGGGAAGATTTAATTAAAAATCATTATGATTTTTGGCAAACTTTAGAAAAGCCTTATGATTTCTTTTTTGAAATTAAGAAATTATATGAAAATAAAAAGATTAATGTGGTTGTTGCCTCTAAAAAAAATAAAATATCAATTATAAAAAGATTTAAGCACTACGGGTTTGATTTTGATGAAAAAAAAGTATTTGCACGAGAAATATTGAATAATTACCCCTCTAAGGCTGATTTTTTTGCGGAATATATGCGGGAAAATAATTATACTGATGCCATTTTTGTGGATGATAATATAAATAATATTATGCCTTGTAAAAAATATAAAAATATTAAAACTATTCTTGCTCTTTGGGGAAATACTGCTCCCAAAAGTGTTGGATATACTGAAGAAGAAGCAATTTTAGAGATATTAAATTATTTTAGTTAATTTTTGGCAAAAAAAATAATTTTTGAGTTTTTTACCTTTAATTGATGTTGTTTTTTTGAAGAAAAAATGATATTATCTATCAGACGAAAACGAGGGTAAAAATATGGTTGATAACAGAGGTATATCTCCAATTCCAAGTTTTAATTTTAAGCAGGGCGATGCTTCCGGCATGGCAAATAAGATGTCTGAAGAAAAAATGGGGCAAGGGGGCGAATATTTTGCTCAGGAGTTGCAAGAGGAAGAATACAAAGAAGAACCGAGAACTTATCAAGACAGGTCCGCTCAATTAAGGGCATCTTTGGATAGTCTTGCTGCCGTTAATGCGGGAGCAATGATGATTAAAAAAGTTATTGAAGAAAAAGAAGAAAAAGAACGTAAAAATAAAAAATATAACGAACAAGATGAAAAAAATCATGAAGAAGAAGCTGTCTTAGAGGATTAAGTTTTGTAACAAAAAAAGTTAAGTCTGAAATTAGATAATCTTTATATACTTTATATATATGTAAGCAGTAATTAAAGGAAAATAAAGATGAAACTACAAATAACCGATAATTTCGATCAAAAACTTGCGGAACTTTATTCTTCTAAAGTTACTGTTAATTTGGAAGCTAAGTCAACACTTGACCCTAATCAATTTTGGAATTCAATGGAATTAATCGCAGTTAACCATAAAGCTATGATTAATTTTAAAATAAAATAATTTAATCGATAATTTTTCCGCTAAATTGTTCAATCATCTCTTGAACTTTAGGACTGTAATATTTTTTTTCGTTTTCGTTTGTTTTTTGTTCTTCTTGGTTTATCGGGTTTTCAGAATTTTCTGTTTGTTTTGAGGGAGAATTTATAGGATTTTCAGGTGGTCTTTTGGGTATATTTGGGGTGATTTTTGGCTTGATGTCGAGGGTTTTTGAATTTGCATCTATTTTTATAAATTCATATTCAAAATCTTTATAAGTATTTTCAATAGCGGTTTTTAACTGAGGCAATTTTGAATCTGATTTTGCCTGTGTAATTAAATTTTCATTTAAAAATCCAAGAGTTATTTTTTTATTTTCAATTTTTACAAGTTTTGCAACTCCTGAATAAAATGCTTTTGCAGGAAGTGAAGGCACCGCATTTATAATGTTTGTCCATATTTCAGTTTCGTTGTATTTGTTTGAATTTTCTGTTTGCGTTTCTTTTTCATTGTTTTCGGTTGGTTTTTCTTCTTCTTTTATTTCATTTATTTCTTGTTTTTTTTCTTCAATTTCGATTTTATTTATTGATGATTCTAATATAATTTGTGGTTTTGGTTTTGAAATTGAATTGTCAAAAGATATTTTTGTTAAGTTATTTGATGTTTCTTTTAATTCTGTTTTACATGCCGCAATTACGGAAAGCTCCATCCATAAATATGGATTTGTTGAAATTTTAATTTCTTTATAATATTCAATGGTTGTATTTAATATTTTTAATATTTTATCTTTATTAAAGTTTGAATTTCTGATTTTTTCTATATCTTCATTGATTAGTGTTGTGAATTTTGTAATTGAATTGTTGTCTTGTGAGTTTAAAACAAGCACCACATTTCTTAAAAATTCAATGAAGTTTTCTGCTAAATTTCTTGGCTCGTTTCCTTTTGTGTAAATTTCATCAACATTGTATAATGAAAGTTCAATATTTCCATCATTTATATTTTTTAAAAGTTTTAATAAAACGTCGAAATTAACTTTTCCAAGTAAATCCTCGATTAGTTCTTTTGTTATTTCTTCTTTCACGCCCAAAATACTTACCTGATCCAAAAGTGCAAGGGAGTCTCTTAAACCGCCCGATACATTTTTTGCTATTGTAAAGAGTGCCTCATCCGTAATTTTTATGTTTTCAATATCTGAAATTTGTCTTAATCGTTTTATAATATCTTCTGTTGTAATTCTTCTTAAGTCAAATCTTTGACAACGGCTGACTATTGTTTCAAGAACCTTGTGTGGTTCGGTTGTTGCAAGAATAAATATGACATTTTTCGGGGGTTCTTCAAATGTTTTTAAAAGAGCGTTAAAGGCGTCATTTGAAAGCATGTGAACTTCATCAATGATGAAGATTTTATATTTACCGTTAATTGGTGCATATTGAACTTGTGAAATTAATTCTTTAGCATCTTGAATACCCCTGTTTGAAGCGGCGTCTATTTCAATAACGTCAAGTCCTGTTGCATTGGTTATATCAACACAACTTGCACATTTTTGACAGGGGGTTAGTGTCGGACCATGCTCACAATTCAAAGATTTGGCAAAGATTCTTGCACTTGAGGTTTTTCCTGTTCCTCTGGGACCGCAAAAAAGATAAGCATTCGCAATTCGGTTTAATTCTATTGCATTAGACAAGGCTTTTACAAGATTTTCTTGTCCGATTATATCTTGAAAAGATTGCGGGCGGTATTTTCTAAATAACGGCAAATAATTTTCTTCCATAGAAGGATTATAATATAAAAAAATAAAAGTTTGAAATTTATTTTTAAAAAATACTTACCCATGTGGTTAATATCCAAATTATACACCAGACTAATTAACTAAAAAGTTTGTGCAAGATAGTATTAATCCAAGAATAATTTATTAACAATACAAGACGAGAAAGGATTAAATCAATGAGCCAACAAACGGTTAGTAGAAATGGCACCAAAGAGGTGCGTGTTATTATTGTGGAGGATTATAAGTTAACGAGAGTTGGTTTAAGGTATGCTTTAAATGAAATTGAAAATATCAATGTCATTGCAGAAGCACAAAACGCTGAGGTAGGTTTAGAGTTAATTAAAAAAGAACAACCCGATGTTGTTTTGATGGATTTAGGACTTCCCGGTATTAACGGATTAGAGGCAACAGCTAAAATAAAGGTTATATCGCCTAATACAAAAGTAATTATTTTAACTTCTCATGATAGAGAAGAAGAGGTTATTGCTTCTTTAGGTTCGGGTGCAAGTGGTTATTGCCTAAAAGATATAGACCCGATAACATTATCTGGTGTAATTAAAAATGTTGCAAAAGGTGCATGTTGGATTGATTCTAATGTTGCACATTTGGCACTTAAATTTTTCCCAAAACCCGAGAATACTGAAATAATGAGTTCTTCTCATTGTATGGATTCAAAAGCAAAACTCACCGAAAGAGAAAGTGAAGTTTTGAAATTATTGGTGCAAGGTAAATCAAATACTCAAATTGCTCAAGAATTAATTGTTTCTGTTCATACTGCAAAAGCTCATGTTTGTTCGATATTACAAAAGTTATGCGTGGATGATAGAGTTCAGGCAGCGGTCAAAGCCATTAAAGAGGGTATTGTATCGGTATAGTATAATAAAGCAGGTATTTTATAATATCTGCTTTTTATTTTTTTAAAAATATTATACAATGTCTAATATGGATTTTAGGCAAAAAAATACTAAATTTTTATTTCCGGTTTTTGTATTTATTTTTCTTGTTATATATTCACTTACCGCCCCTTTTTTGCAATTAAAATCTTATAATATAATGAACAAATTGACGATGAGTAATAAGATTGCCTCGTCAGATGTTGTTTTAATTGTTATTGATGATAAATCATTGCATGAAATTGGAAGGTGGCCTTGGAAAAGAGAATATTATCTTGAAATTTTTGATTTTTTTGAAAATTATACAAATGCTAAACTAATTGGATATGATGGATTAATTATGGCTCCTGATAATGAATTTCCTGAGTCTGATAAGAAATTTTTTTCTAAAATAGGTAAATTTAAAAAATTAACAGCAGGGGTCGCATTTTCTTATGAAGATTTTGAAAAAGGAATTGATGCAAAAAATTATGATGAAATTTTAAAAACAAAATCAGATATCAAAATAATTGATAAACGCTCCAAAAAATTTATTAAAGAGAGTAATTTTAAGAGTTTTACAGCATTGCAAAAAGAATATTTTAAAAATATTTTATCATTGGGATTTGTCAATGTTGTTGAAGATTTTGACGGATATGTGAGAAAAGCTGCTCAGTTGGTTGATTATAAAGGAGATTTTTATCCTTCTTTGGGGCTTTTGATGTACGGTAAGTATACAAATATAAAAGAATTTATTTTAACTGATAAATATTTGTATGGTTTTTCAAATTTGAACACTTTGAAAATTCCTGTCGAAAATAATTTGGGAATTATATCAAATTATATTTGTTACTATAAGACAAAAGATAATATATATTCTCATAAAAAATATTCCGCTTCTGATATAATTAACTCATATAGAGCTGTAAAAAAAGGGAAAACTTCAAGTGTTAATTTAAATGAGTTTGACAATAAAATCGTGTTTATTGGTGCTAATGCTCAAGCACAGGCCTTATTGGATATTCAAAGAACGCCTATTTCCGAGAATTTTTCAGGACTTGATATTCAAGCAACAAATTTTGATAATTTAATTACAAACAATTTTTATAAGGCAACAAGTCCTTTGTATAATTTTTTGCTTTGTTTATTGGTTTTTGTATTGATTTTTGTTTTGGCTAATACTATGTCAATCAGTGCGGCACTTTTATCTTCTGTTTTGGCAATGTTTTTATATTTGTTTTTTGCATTTTTTATGTATTTTAATAAAATTTCTATTAGTTTGATTTTGCCTGAATTATTTATAATTGTTGCGTTAGCTTGTGCTTATTCTTACAGATACTTGGTTGAGGATAATAAAAAAATAAAAATTCAAAAGGCAATGGGAAAATATCTTTCTTATGATGTTATGCAAAATGTTGTAAAAAATATTGATAATATTTCTCTTGGCGGGAAAAGAGCGGATATCACAGTGTTATTTGCAGATATTAGGAATTTTACTTCAATATCCGAAAAAATGGATGCAAATTCTACTACTATGATTTTGAATGAATATTTTTCAGCGTTAGTTCCAATAATTGAAGAACATAACGGAATTTTAAATAAGTTTATGGGAGATGCAGTTCTTGCTATTTTTGGAGAGCCTAAAAAGAATGAAAATCATGCTCTTGATGCAGTCAGGTGTGCAGACAGGATGTTAAAAAAAGTTAAGTATTTACAAGAAAAATGGCTCGATGAAGGAAAACCGAAAATTGAAATAGGTATAGGAATTTCATCAGGAGAAGCTTTTATAGGCAATATTGGCTCAAGTGAAAGATTGGAATATACGGTAATTGGTGATACGGTAAATACTGCAAGCAGAATAGAAAATTATAATAAAGTTTATAGAACAAATTTCTTAATAAGTGAATCTACTTATCAAAGAGTTAAAGATTATGTTGATGTTATTACTATAAAAGATGTTGTAATAAGAGGAAAAATTAATAAAATAAATTTGTATGAAGTAATTAGGCTTGTAAAATAAGGTTGAGATTTTGAATTTTGATGAAATATATGAAAAAGTAAAACGTGCTGTTACTTTGGAGATTAAGTATCAATATATAAATTTTGACGGGAGAAAAACAAATTTTTCCAAGTTTATGACGGATGTTTTACATGAGCTTTTAAAAAGAATAAATAAAGTTGAAAAACAAAATGTAATAAGTATAATTAATCTCTTTGATAGTTATTCGATTGATAGTGTTGCAAATAGAAAATATACAATAGATAAGACTTTGGAACTTTTTTATCGATTAAGAAAGCAAATTAAGCCCAAGGTAAAAAAAGAACAATCTGCCTCAAGAGAATTTCAAGAAGAAATAGAGGAAGTTGATGTTACCTTTGTTAAAGGTGTTGGGCCTCAGATTGCGAAGTTGTTTAATAAATTAGGTATTTTTAAAGTTAAAGATTTGATTCAATATTATCCGAGAAAATACGCAGACTATAAAGGTCAAAATAAAATTAAAGATTTAAAATTGGGTGAAAATGTAACCATATACGGAATAATATCAAAAGTTCAACATTATACGACTCCTAAAAAATTAACAATTATTACCATATACATAAAAGATAAAACGGGCATGATTCCTATTAATTTGTTTGTCAAAACAAATAACAGAAGAATTATTGAGCATTATAAAAAAAAGTATCCGATTAATTCTTTCGTAATGGTATTGGGAACGGTTAAATTTGACGATTATAATTCAAGAACTACGTTGGATAAAGTTCAAATACAGATATTGGGTGAAGGAGCTGAAATTGATTCTGAAAAAAACAAGATTGTTCCAATTTATCCTTTAACCGAAGATTTAAATTCAAAAACATTGATTAATGCTATAAAAAATGCACTTGAGAAGTATTGGGATAAAATTTATGAACCTTTACCGACATACATTTTAGATAAGTTTTTTTTAATTAAAAAGAGAGAAGCTATATCAAATTTGCATTTCCCTTCTTCTTTTGAAGAAATTGAAAAGTCAAGATTTAGGCTTGTTTTTGAAGAATTTTTTTCTATGCAGTTAAATCTTGCACTTTTGAGAAAGGAAATTGAAAAAGATGAATCAATTAAACTTGAAATTAAAAAAGGCGGGTTGGTTGAAAAATTTATTCAAAATTTACCTTTCGAATTAACTAATGCTCAAAAAAAAGCAGTTGACGAAATTTTTAAAGATTTAAATTCAACAAAACCTATGCAAAGGCTGCTTCAAGGTGATGTTGGATCAGGAAAAACCGTAGTTGCTTGTATAATGCTTCTTTGTGCTATTGAAAACGGTTATCAAGGGGCGATAATGGCACCGACTGAAATTTTGGCACTTCAACATTACAGAAATTTTTCTTCTTGGCTTACTCCCTTGGGACTTAGTGTCGGGCTTTTTGTAGGAAAAAATACACAAAAAGCCAAAAGAGAAGCTTATGCTAATTTGAAAAACGGTCAAATTCATATAGCAGTCGGTACTCATGCACTTATTCAAGACGGAGTTGAATTTTATAATCTTGGTGCAATTGTAATTGATGAACAACATAGATTTGGTGTGAAGCAAAGAAATGCTTTGTTAAATAAAGGAAAAATGCCACAAATGCTTAATATGACGGCAACTCCAATACCAAGAACTCTTGCTTTGACATTGCATGGCGAACTTGATATGACTGTAATGAATGAATTGCCAAAAGGCAGAAAACCTATAATAACTACTCTTGGTGGTGCAAGTGAGAGAAAGAGGATTTATGATTTAATTAAAAGGGAAATATTTTTTAAACATCAGGCATATATTGTCTATCCTTTAATTGATGAATCCGAAACAATTAGTGCAAAAGCAGCAACTGAAGAGGCTAAAAAACTTCAAGAGGGTGAATTTAAAGGTTATAAAATAGGGCTTCTACATGGAAAAATGTCAAATCTTGAAAAAGATGAAGTGATGAATGATTTTAAAAAAGGGAACTATGATATATTGGTTTCCACCACAGTAGTTGAAGTTGGAGTAGATAATCCAAATGCTACGGTTATAGTAATTGAAAATGCTGAAAGATTTGGTTTATCACAACTTCATCAATTGAGAGGGCGTGTAGGCAGAGGTGATGAGCAATCTTATTGTGCTTTAATTACCCTGAGTTCCGGTATTGATGTAAGAAAGCGTCTTAATATCATGACAAAAACAAATGATGGGTTTATAATTTCGCAAAAAGATTTAGAATTAAGGGGTCCGGGCGAATTTTTGGGTACAAGACAATCAGGGCTTCCCGATTTTAGGCTTGCAGACATAGTGAATGATGCTGAAATCTTAAATATTGCAAGAGAATGTGCTTTTGAATTTGCCGAAAATGAAGATATTAACAATTATCCGCTTTTAAAAAATGAGGTTTTAAGCTACAATTTATTTAGGGGCTAGAGTTTACGCCTTTTTGAAGGCTTGTACTTGTTACTCTTACTCCGAATTTGTCTTCTATTACTATTACTTCTCCTTTTGCAACAAGTTTCTCATTTACAAATATTTCGACCTGTTCGCCCGCAATTTTGTCCAGCTCAACAATCGAGCCTTTTTCCATTTCCATTACTTCTTTAATTGAAGATTTTGTTCTTCCCAGTTCAACGCTTATGTGCATTAAAACATCTTGCATTATATCTAGATTTTTCTTGATTGAACGATTTGGTGGTGAGTCTTCAAATTCTTGAAACTTCACAGGCCTAACCGTAATCAATTCAGAAGATTGTTGCTCTGTATTTTCAATTTCATTTTCCGATGTTACTTTTTCGGTATTTTCGGATAAAGCTTCATCGGAAATTTGTTCATTATTTAATTTTTCTTCTTTTTCTTCCATCTTATTGAATTATAAATTGTCCAAAACTAACTCTCATAACTTCTCTTTGACCTTCAAAGATGTTATTTACCATTTGTAGAATTTCCTCTTTTGCAATTTCTTTTCCTGTCGGAGTTGAAAGCTCATCAGATGTTTTATTTGAAAGAACGGAAATAATAGCATCTCTTATTGCAGGTTTATATCTTTCCATTTCGCTTATAATTGCAGCACTTGGATCAACCGGAGTAGCTGCACCATGTCCGCCATGTCCACCTGAAGCAGCAGGAGCCTGAGCTTCAAGCATTTCTGCTTCTGTTTTGGATAATTCCATAGCTACTCCTACTTTTAAATATCTTCTGTGGGTAGTATCGGCTAAATTTAAAATAAATTCTCCTAAATCCAGCAAAACTCCTTCTTGTCTGACATCTTCTTCTTCGTCATCTATTTGTTCATTTTCAGGAAGAAGCTTGGCTATTTTTTTGTTCATTGATGAATCAATCATAAAATACATAATTAGCATTGATACAATGACTACAATAATTAGTATGACATTATTTAAAATCATTATCATATTCGGTGTAAGCTCGAGTGCGGGTTTTTTATTCGGATTTTTATCTTCTTTATTATCAACGGGTTTTACCATATTTCCTCCAATTTTATAGCCAATTTTCTTCTTTTTTTCTAAATATTTTATTTTTTAAATTTATTATACCGTTTTTTGTTTTATTTCCAAAGTTTACAATTCCATTTTTGGTTGCATTTGTTACATCAACAATATTTTCTTTTGTGTCGTCTCTTAATTTATCTGTGTCCCATTTTTTTCTGTCAATTTCAGAGAGTTCTTTTTTAACTCCAATATTGTGCTTGTCTTTTGCATATTGTTTAATATTTTCTCTTGTGATTTCTGTCGGTGGTTCGACAAAATTCGGATTTAACATTTTCATTTTAACATTATATGCAATATCGGGACTTATATATTTGGAGTATTCTTTTAAACGTAACATTCCTTCGTAATTATTTGAAATTGTTGTATCTAAATTTTTCATTTTATTATTTCTTATGTTTTTGGCATAAATACTTTCCCAAAGCACGATTTCTTTTTCAACATCAACAAAACTTACATAAACTGAAACTCTGTGAGTTGGATTTACTACATCCATTCCGGATACGTTAAATATGTTCCACATAGTGTTTTTTAGAAAGTCACGTTGAATATCCATTCCCATGGTGATTACAACCATTTTCTTAACACCAATTTTTTTTGCAATTTTTTTTAGAAGAGGATATTCAAGATTGTATCCTTGTTGAAGTCCTTGCAGAGATTCTAAATCATATTGTCTTAAACCTGCTTGTTTTAGTGCATTTTGTGCGGAGTCAATTGAAACAACCTGAATATTTCTTTTCATAAGGCTTGCCCTTACATCTTGAGCAAAAAATTCAGGGGTTCTGTAATATGCATTATAGTAGTTTACCGGTGTTAATAGGGTGTCTGTTATGATACCTATTTTTTCGAGTGCTAAACAATTTAAATTGCAAAAAGTAACTAATCCTATTACCAATATAGCTTTTTTTATAAGTCCCCTAATCATAGTAATAAAATTATCGACTATATGTTATTCAATTAAAATCATATATTTAGTTGATTTTTTTGACTTTAATAAAATTTTTATTAAACATATATTGTTCTTTAGTCGTAAACGATTACAGGAAAGTATATTTATGGATAAAAAATGCCTTTTTCGTACAGATTGCAAAAAATTCTTGAAATCAGAATAAGAAAAAAAGAACAACAGTTGCAAGCAGTAATAAATGCACAAAAAGAGGTTGATAGAATTGAATTACTTATAATAAAAAATCTTCAGCAGATTGATGATTTAACAAAGCAAATGAGAAAAGCAGATCCCATGATGTATGAAAGATATGATAAATTTATAAAACATTTATGGGAAGAAGATGAAAAATTAAAGCAACAAAAACAAGAAGCAATCGAAGTGCTAAATCGGGAAAAAGAGCTTTTAAGGCTCAGGGAACAAGAGGTAAATGTACTGGAAAAACATAAAGAACACCAAAAAGACAATTATATACAAGAACAGAAAGCACTTGAACTTAAGGAACTAAATGAAATAGGTTCGCAAAAATTCTTTATAAGAAATAGAGAAAAAAAAGAAGATGAAGAATATCAAGAGTATTTAGAGTATTTAGAAAAAATAAAAAATGGAAATTGAAAATATTACAAAACAAGAATATAGCGAAGATTTGATTAAAACTAATTTAAGGGAAATTTTTGCACCTGAACAATATATAACTCAAAAGGAAATAAGCCCTTTTAGTAGTATAAAAACACGTTTGCAAGAAATTATTGAAAATCTTATTTCTCCAAAAGGGATTAATTTTTCTGAAGAATTAAATGCTAAGTTTTTGGAACTTGATTTTGGGTCCGAGTTTGATATTGATGCTACTAAAATTGGTATTCAGGATGCTATATTTTTTGTAAATCTTTTAAATCAACAAAATTTAATTAATTATTCGGTTGAAGATAATGAAATTAGCTTGTCTACTTCTGAAAATAAAAAAATTCAGGTTACAAATTCTTTGATAAATATGCTTCAAACATCTGTTACTACCAATAAGCCTATTAGGCTTGATTTTGATAGAGACGTGACTGTTATTTTAAAACTTGATAAAGATGGTAAAGTTCAAGCTCATTTTATTCCCGGTACTGCTGAAGTTGAAAGTTATTTGAGAAATAACATTCAATGTCTTAAACAACGATTTGATGATGAAAATATTAATTATTCTTCTTTGGGATATTCAAAATATAAAGATGATAATCAATCAAAAAGACAAAAAAGGAGCGATAAATGAGAGATTCATATATTAATGCAATGAATGTTCAAAAGTCTACTGTTCATTGGATGAATGCAATATCTGAAAACCTTGTAAATATGTATACTCCAGGTTATAGAGAAAATCAGGTAACTTTTAAAACATATTTAGATGCTGCTGTACCTGATATGGTTTTAAAAAATCAAGGCCAAGGGAAGGCAATTCCAGGAACTTCAAATGAAAATGTTTTTCTCGAAGGTAACGGATTTTTTGTTTTAAGAAATGATGAAGGTAGAATTGCTTATACCAGGTTGGGTGAATTTAAGTTTGACGGAGAAGGAGTATACAGAGCCGCAGACGGTTCAAAAGTTCAAGGATATATTTTGAATGACAAGGGTGAAATAATGTCCGGAACAAAGTCATTAGATAATGATGCTTTTCAAGATACAATCGCTCAAGGCGGAGCTTTATCGGTTCCGACTACCGAAATAAAACTTTGGATAGACCCCGATAACGGAAAATATCTTGGGAAATATGATGAATTTGAAATTAAAGGCGATGGAATACTCTACGGAAAAGCTAATAATGGTCGAGATTCAGCTCCTTTATACAAACTTGCCGTTATGAATTTTCACAACCCTCAGGAACTTTTTGAATATAAGCAAGGTCAATATTTAGAAACCGAATATTCGGGGAAGCCCGTTATAGGTAGAGGCGAAATCAGAAGCGGCTTGATTGAATTATCAAATGTTGATTTTAAAGCCAATGCGACATATTGGCAACAAGCCCAAACACAACTTGATTTATCAGGGAAAATCATGTCTACATATAAGGATTTATTACAATCTGCTATGGATTTATTAAGTTAATATTATGAATAAGTTTTTAATCTCTCTCAATTTGATAGTATTATCTTTCTTCTTCACAATAAATTTTGCTTATTGTGAAGAAGACTTTTTTCTTGATACTCCTTTTGAAAATGCTAAGAGTAAGACAAAATTAATTCAAAATGAAAAAATAGAAAACGTTAAAAATATAACTAAACAAAAAGCAAATTGGTTTTCTAAGTTTTTTAAAGATAAAATTTCAAAGAAAGAAGAAGATGAAGAAGTTAAAAAAGGTTATTGGGGGACTTTACCCGATATTGAAAAAGAATTTAGGTATAAAAGGCAAGATGCAATATCAAAAAATCAAGATGAGCTAAAGATTCCGAATGAAGAAGATTTATATGATGAAAATCTCAAAAAAGCTCCTTATGATGATGCTTTATTTTTGGATGTTATTGTTAAAAAAGAAAAATCTTCAAATTATTTAAATGATCTTCAGAGAATTAAATTTGCTTTAACAAATTTAAAAAAATGTATAGAGGAAAACGGAGATATTCAGCGTTTTAATGCGTGTGTTAATGTAATTGATTTATACAGTAAAAATTTAAAATTAAAATATCAGGATAAATCAGAATCTATGAAAGAAAGTTATGTTGATATTTTAACAACAAATTATCATGCAAAAGTATTGGGCAATTTATTGTATGATTCAAATTACTATGCAAGATATATCCCGACTGCACAAGGTAAATACAGTGAACAAAATATTAAAAACGAAAAAGAAAAATTACTTGTAAGGTTAAATAAAACATTATTTTTGATTAATGGTGAAACTTAATATGCTATGCCGCTTTCATTTAAACCATATACAAAAACATCTTTTCCGTGTTGATTTGGTCCTTTATTTCCGTCAACGTCAATATAAAGTTTGCCCCAGCATTTTCCTTTTCCGGGGGTTGTTGTAGTTGAGCCTGGTACGTAGTAACTTGGACAATTTGCAATTGATGTGATTTCTATTCCAATATAGCTTTCAGGAGGAATTTTGGCACCTATAATATTATCGTTTGAGCAATAACTTGTATAATCGCAAAATTTTAATCCTTTGTTTTCAAATTTTAAATATTTAGCATATAAATTAATAACATCAGTTGCTGATGCACTGTTACCTGAAGAATTGACCAGTGCATATTCCCAAGTATCCATAACATTAACCATAAAACTTGCCATTGGACAGTTTGTTTTTTCGATTTCTCTTATTTTTAGTGAAGCTTGTTGAACATTTTCTATTATTTTTAGTGCATTTGCGATGTAGCCTTTTTCGGTAAAATCTTTTGTTTTTACATTTTGTACCATAATAATTGCAAGTATGCCTATTATTACCATACATACAAGGACTTCAGCTAACGTAAAAGCTTTTTTCATATTTAATCTCCGTTTATAGAGATTATAATTTTTTTTTTAAAATTTCGCAAATTTTGTAATAAAAAAGCCCTCGTTTTGCAAGAGGGCTTTAGTTTATTTTTATTTATTCTTGTTTTTCTTTGTCTTCATCTTCGTCTAAATTCTTTGGTTTAGCTGTTGCACTAGGGAATTGTGCATTTATTGAGGAGTCATCTTGTTCTATATCAGGTTTATCAGCACAACCCGGCATTTCTACAGGTGGTTCAGTTGCTGCAGGTGTCTCAGTTGGTGCAGGAGTTTGTGTTGGTGCAGGAGTTTGTGTTGGTGCAGGAGTTTGTGTTGGTGCAGGAGTTTGTGTTGGTGCATGTGTTTGCGATGGTGCAGGTGTTTGTGTTGGCATGACTGTATCTTCGACAAAATCTGCACTGCTGTCATCAGTATCATTTGGATTATCTTTACTTGAATCATCTGTATCTATTGTAGGACAACTTACTGATGGTTCAGGGCTTGGCGTAGCTGACGGTGTCGGGCTTGGTGTAGCTGACGGTGTCGGGCTTGGCGTAGCTGACGGTGTCGGGCTTGGTGTAGC
>CALVGZ010000010.1 GCA_944327225.1 Candidatus Gastranaerophilales bacterium
ATCTGGGGCGGAAGGATTCGAACCTCCGAGATGCCTGGACCAAAACCAGGTGCCTTACCACTTGGCGACGCCCCAATGAGCAACTATAATATTATTATATAAATAAATTTTGTCAAGATTATTGATTTTGTTTAACTTTTTTGGTTACATCAGTTATTGCCGAAATTAATTCCTGAATAAAATCTTCAATATATTCTTGTGTTGTCATACCATTAATTACAACATCAGCAATATCCATAGTGGGTCTGATATGCCTAAAGGCTGTTTGATTAACGTCGTGGAATTGCATTTGGGCTGCAAGACCTGTTTTTCCTCTACTCGTTGCTCTTGCAAACCATCTATCTTTAATAACTTCAAAAGGTGTATATACATATATTTTAACGTCTACAATATCTCTCAGACTCTCATGCAATACATATAAACCTTCATTCAATAATAATTTTGCAGGTTTCTTTAAGACTGTATTTAATTTGCTTTCACAAGTAACAAAATTATATAAGGGTGAATATATTTCTTTACCTTCTTTTAATTCTATCAAATGCTTTTTCATTAAAGCTAAATCAATAGCATCAGGAGTATCAAAGCTAAAGCCGGTTTCAAATAGTTTTTCATAACTGCCTGCGTCATTTAATTCTTTTGAAGCATCCTTATAATAATCATCACAACAAATAACAGTATATACATTATTTGTGTCTGATTTTATACAAGCTTTTGCAGCATTTTTGACAAGAGTTGTTTTACCCGAAGCACTTTCACCTGCAATAGCCATAAGAAAAGTCGAATTTTTTTCAGTTATTGCTTTTCTAGCAATATTAAAAATAAATCCTTCATTAATTCTTAAAATCAAAGGTTGCTTTTGTTTTCTATCGTGAGCAATAACATTTCTTATGTTTTCCAAAATTTCGGAAACCATTTGCATATATGCTATTTTTTTTGCTTGTTCAATTTCATTTTTATTAAGACTCATAATATAATAACCTGATTTTAATTTTATTCATCCGTCAAAGGAAAATTATCTTCATCTGTTAACTCATTTTCAAGCAATTTATACGTAAAGTATGCTCCTGTTGCTAATGCTTTGGGATCAAGTCCCGTTTTTTGCGACAATTCAATGATGGCGGTATTAAGTTCGGGGTTTTCATCTTTTATATAATGTATCATATTCTTTCGCCACGCAGAAACATCCGCAAGAACTTCATCAACTAACTTTTCAACATTTTCAACGGAAATGAGTGGTTGCATAACGTAATTATATTGTAAGTTTAAATTAGAGTCAATTTTTGTTTTTTTTCTTAATATTATTCATCAAAATGTTTTTTAAAAAGCTTCATGGAACAATACGAACCGCACATTGTACAAGGTTTACCTGCTTTTGCAAGACTAACACCATCAAATGCGGTCTTATCCAAAGAGTTTTCGATTTGTTTTTTCCAATCAAGTTCAACCCTTGCTTTAGATATTTCATAATTTTTCTTTATTGCTTCAGCATTGCCTCTTGCCAAATCCGCACAATGTGCAGCAATTTTGGCGGTAATTATACCTTCTTTTACTTGAGCCGAATTAGGAAGTCCTATATGTTCCGCAGGGGTTACATAGCACAAAAAGTCAGCCCCATGGTATGCAGCCAGTGTTCCTCCGATTGCAGAAGTAATATGATCATATCCGGGAGCACAATCACAAGCCAATGGCCCTAAAACATATAAAGGTGCATAATCAGTAAGTTCCTTTATAGTTTGAATCATTGATGGTATTTTATCAATTGAAACATGTCCGGGACCTTCTACCATTGTTTGAACCCCGACTTTCCTTGCTCTTTTTACCAATTCCCCCAGAACTATCGTTTCTGCAACTTGAGCTCTGTCACCGGCATCAGCAGTGCACCCTGGTCTTAAACCATCACCCAAAGATAAAGTCACATCATAGGGTTTAACTAAATCGAGCAATTCATCATAAAATTCGTACAAGGGATTCTCTTTACCTGTGGCCTTTATCCAACACGCAAGCATTGCCCCGCCTCTGGAAACAATTCCTGTCAATCTTTTTTGTCGTTCCAGTTGATCAATTACAAATTTTGTCACACCGCAGTGAACTGTAATAAAGTCAACCCCATCACAACATTGTTTTTCAATATCCGAAAATAATTTATCTTTACTTAACTTTGCTATATTTTTAAATTCATCCAAAGCTTCTTTTCCGGCTTGATACATCGGAACTGTTCCAACAGGAAGTTTTGTTGAACTTAAAATGGCTTGCCTAGTTTCATCTACAAAATTTCCCGTTGATAAATCCATTAAAACATCTGCACCTGCTTGTTCAATTACTCTTACTTTATCAAGCTCCTGATCTATTGTTGATTTTTCGTTTGATGTTCCGATATTTGCATTTATTTTTACTTTTAAACCTTCACCAACTGCAACGGGGATTGAGTCTGTTCTTTTGTTATTTTTTAAAATTACAACTCGGCCTTGTGCGACTTTTTGTCTTATATATTCAACATCAACATTTTCAATTCTTGCAACTTGATATACTTCATCAGTTATGACACCTTGCTGTGCTTCTATAATTTGAGTAGTCATTTTTTCTCCTATTTGTTTTTATATACTTGATTAATTTCTTTTATTTGTTTTTTAGATAATGTACAATGTCCGCCTAATACTTCAGCTCCAAAAAATATCTCCACATAGCTTCTTAATAATTCTATTTTGTAAAAAGCATCCTGAAGACTTGAAGCTCCTAAAATTACACCATGATTTTTTAAAAGTACCGCTGAGTATTTTTCAAAATAATTACCCACGTTGACGGCAAGTTCAATAGTAGAAGGACAGGCATAAGGCACAATAGGAACTTTACCAAATGTAAGAGTAAAATCAGGTAAAATTGCCTTATCCATTGCTTTACCCGCAACGGCAAATGCAGTAATTAACGGGCAATGACAATGTATTATAGCATTAATATCATCACGTTTTAAATAAATTTCGGAATGCATTATTTTTTCACTCGATGGCTTTTTGTTTCCGTTTAAGACATTTCCGTCATAATCTATAAGGATAATATCCTCTTCATTCATATCGTTAAGACATACTCCGCTTGCCGAAATTAAAATACCGTCTTTTGTTTTTGTTGAAACATTGCCACTGGTTGAAGGAGACATTCCCTTTTGATATAGCCTTTTTGACCAATATATGATTTCTTCTTTAGTTCCCTGTTGCAAAAAATCCATAAATACTCCATAATTTTATAATTCTATTGTACTAAAAAAATATTTATGTTTAAATAAAATTAGCAATATTTTTAAATATTGACTTTAATGAAAAGGATGGTCAAAAAACCATTAAAAGAAATATTAGACTCGCAAAAAATGCAGGTTTTTGCTACGGCGTCAAAAGAGCCGTTGATACTACAAAAAAATTAAAACAAGAAAATCCGAATAAAGTAATTTCGGTTTTAGGTGAATTAATTCACAATTCACATGTAATATCGGAATTAGAAAAGCTTGGTATTAAGACTATTGAAACCTTGCCTGAACATGGGGAAGGAATTTGCATTATAAGAAGTCATGGTGAAAGCGATGATGTATTTAAACAAGTTCAACAAAAAGGATATGAACTTGTTGATTTAACTTGTTTTGATGTTAAAAAAGTTCAAAATAAAGCGATGGAATTAGCTCAAGATGATTATTTTGTTATCATTTTAGGTAGAAAAGAACATCCTGAAGTAAAAGCTATATGTGCTAATGCACAGATGTGTGCAAAAAACAAGAACAATGTTTTTGTTGCTAAAAATATCGACGCACTGAGAGAAATTGAACAAACTATAAAATCAGCTAAAAAAGTAGGTTTAGTGCTTCAAACAACACAAACAAAAGAATATTTATTTGAAGTAGTTAATTATCTTTCTTCAATATGTAAAATTTTAAAAGTTGAAAATACCATTTGCCCTTCAACATCACTTAGACAAACCGAAGCTAAAAAACTAGCTCAAACATCCGATTTAATGGTTGTTGTCGGCTCAAAAAAAAGTGCTAACACTACTCATTTAGCTGAAATTTTATCTCAAATAACAAAAACAATTCATATTGAACATCAAGATGAACTTGATAATTATAAAAAAGAAATAAGTTCAATCCAAAATATTGGAGTAACGGCGGGTGCCAGCACTCCCGACAGTATAATTCAAAAAGTTATAAACAAATTAGAAACAATATAGAAAGGACAGAAAATGACAAACGAAACTATGTCAAACGAAGAATTTGAAAAATTACTTTTAAATTCTTATACTTACAAAATCAACGTGGCTGACGTTGTAAAAGGCGTTGTGGTTAAAAAAGAAAAAGACGGTTTTTTAGTTGATATCGGAGCAAAAACCGAAGCCTTTTTACCAAATCGCGAAATTTCAAATTTTGCAGATAAAAATGTTGACGATGTTGTAAAATTATGGGATGAAAAAGAATTTTACATAATTAAAGATGAAGAAGATGATGAAGTAGCAATCCTATCATTGAAAAAAGTTTCATGTGCACAAGCTTGGCAAAAGCTTACTGATCTCAAAAATTCAAATGAAAATGTTGTGGCAAAAGTCTTGTCTTCCGTTAAGGGTGGCTTAATAGCAGAGGTTGAAGGTTTGAGAGGGTTTATACCTTCAAGTCAACTTAGAACGGGAGCTCCTTCCGAAATGCAGGCAGGACAAGATATCGAAGTTAAAATCCTTGAAGCTGATCCTAAGAAAAATAAACTTATTCTTTCTCAAAGACAAGTTTATACTCAACAAAGAGAAATGGTAGCAGATGAAATAATTTCTCGTCTTGCTGTTGATCAAATTGTTGAAGGCGAAGTAGTAAGAATTGCTGATTTTGGTGCTTTTGTTGATATTGAAGGAATTGACGGATTGCTACCAATTTCAGAAATCTCTTGGGAAAGAATTAAGCATCCGAGTGATGTTATTCAACTAGGACAAAAAATTGAAGTTAAAATTATAAAAATTGATGAAGACTTAAAACGCATTTCACTTTCACTAAAAAGAATGGGTGCAAATCCTTGGGAAGAAATTGTTGATAAATTTAAAGAAGGCGATGTAATTAAAGGCACGATTAATAAAATCACTTCATTTGGTGCGTTTATAAATATCTACCCCGGAGTTGAAGCATTATTGCCTTCGTCTGAAATTGCGGACGGTCAAGTAAACATCAATTCAATGTTTAATCTTGGAGATGAAATAGAAGTATTGATTAAGAAATTCACTCCTCAAGAACATAGAATCGGTTTATCTATGAAAGATATTCAAAAATAAATTGATTTTTATTAAAAAAGCTCCCGTTGGGAGCTTTTTTAATAAAAAATTAACCTCTTTTTACAACATTCGTTAAAGGTTCACCATAACTATCAAAATGACCGGTTGTTTCTTCTATTGTATAGCTTATAGAAGAATCTTTTTCTTTTAAATCATTTGCAAACTTAACGGCATCATTGATATTTGAATATTCACCCATTAAATCGGGATTGTAAGAGCCTGGTTTTTTAACATAAACATTGTACATATTTTTCTCCTTTTAATTTATTTTATAACAACAAAAGCTATTGCCTTATCTTTTTCATGGGAAATTGATAACAAAATATCATACTTATTATTATTTAAAATATTTATATATGGAACACCTGTTTCTTTTTTTAAAATCTCAATATTTAAAAATGGAGGCTTTTTTTCACCAATAGACGATAGTGCTTTTATGACTGCTTCTTTTGCACAAAATCTGGCACAAAGATGTTGATGAGAATTTTTTTTGTTTAAACAGTATTCAAGCTCGTTGTCAGTAAAAATTCTTTTTAAAAAGCTTAATTTTTTATTTTTAAATCTATTAACTTCTTCGATATCTACGCCAATTGATAACATAAGCTAATAATAACATAAAACAAAATAAAAAGCCCTCTTTTGAGGGCTTTGAAAATCTTTTTGCTTGATTCTCGTGTGAAAAGGTTAGTGTGTTAGTAGTGTGTTTTACGTATTTTAAAAACTTACCTTAATGTAGGGGGGAGGTATTTATGTCTTACATATATATAAAGTATATCAAAAATATAAAATTGCTTACATTAATTATTTCTTTACAAAATTTAATATTTTTATAGATTATTCAAAGATTAAAATTAAAATAAATTACTATAAATGCCGCAATTTATAAATCTTTTAAACAAAAAAGAGCAGATTTTTATCTGCTCTTTTTATCATAATAAATTTATGATTAATTTTCAAAAACATAACCCATAAGAGATGCTTCTCTGGCTTTTTTAACTGCATTCGATAACATTCTTTGGTGTTTTGCACACGTTCCGGTAATTCTTCTCGGTAATATTTTACCGGATTCTGATAAAAATCTTTTTAATTTAGACACATCTTTAAAATCTAAATAATCAATTTTATCATTACAAAATGTACAATTTTTCTTCTTTTTTACATCTTTTAAGTCTTTAGCCATTATATCAGTATTTCCTTTTCTAGTTTTTAGTCGACCAAAAATTATTAAAACGGAATTTCATCTTCATCTATTAAATCTTGTGCAACTTCATCTTGATTAAATGATACAAGATTTTCATTATTTTGATTGTCTGCAGCAGTTGTATTGCTCATATTATTTACAGCAGAGATTTTTTCTACAAAATTTGCACTTATTTCATACACTTTTTTATCTTTTCCATCCGGAAGTTTGTATGTATTTACTTGTAATTTACCTTCAACTGCAACACTGTCACCAACAGTCAAGCTTGATGATACAGTGTCCGCTAATTGCCCAAAAGCAACTACTCTAAGCAGTGTTTCATTTGTTTTATCGATATTAATCGTAAAACCTGCTATTGCCATATCATTTTGAGTAAAACGTTTCTCAGGAGCTTTTACAACTGACCCCGTTACGAAAGCTTTTGCTAAAGTCATTAAGCACATTCCTTTGCTGTAAACATAACACGAATAATGGAATCATTTAACCTCAGTTGTCTTTTTAAATCAGCAACTTTATCGGCAGGTACTGTTATAATCTGATCAACCATAAAACCATCAGTGAATCCAGCTACTTCATAAGCAAGTTTTTTTCTTCCCATTTTGTCGGCTTCAACAACTTCTCCGCCAAAATTTTTAATGATTTCTTCAATTTTGTTTACAACTTTATCAGCTTCATCATTATCCAGATTTGGCTTAATTATTGTAAATAATTCATATTTTTTCATTATTTCTCCTTTGGTGATTACTATATAGAAGGATACTAACACAAATATATTTTACAAACAAGAAAAAATTTCTTTCAGTAAAGTTTATTTAATATTAGATTAAATAATCACCTTCGAAAACTTTTTTGGCAGGTCCCGACATAAATACATTTCCTTCCTCGGTGTATTCAATATTCAAAACCCCACCAGGCAAAACCACGTCGCAAATGTTTTTAATAAGCCCTCTTTTAACTCCAGCCACAACGCTCGCACAGGCTCCAGTTCCACAAGCTAGTGTTATTCCACAGCCACGTTCCCAAACATTCATTTTTATTCTGTTTTGCGAAATAACATTAACAAATTCAACATTTGTTTTTTGAGGAAATAATGAATCTGTTTCAATTACGGGTCCCTTTGTTTTTGCAAGTTGCTCGCTATTTTCTTCAGTATAAATTACACAATGTGGATTTCCCATTGAAACAGCCGTTGCATCATAGCCTTGAACATTAAAAGTTAAGGGATTATCCACACAAACAGGAATTAACGTTGGTTCTAAAACAGCTTTTCCCATATCAACCAATACATTACCATTTTCAAGTATTTCTGGAGTTATAATTCCTGCAAGTGTTTCAACAGTGAACTTAGATGAATTTACAAGATTATTTTCTTTAGCAAATTTTGCAAAGCATCTTATTCCGTTTCCGCACATTTGAGCAATAGTTCCGTCAGAATTAAAGAATTTCCATCCAATATCCGCTACTGTCGATTCTGTCGGACAAAATAAACCGTCTGCACCAACACCAAAATTTCTGTCACACATTTTAATTGCTAAATCAGAAGTTGCAATATCTTCTTTTAATATTACAAAATCATTTCCGAGTCCTTGCCATTTTTCAAATTTAATTCCCATAATTATCCCTATTTATTATACTGTATAAAAATTTCTTTTATAAATTCAAAACCTTTTTTAATGCTTTCAATTTCAACCTTTTCATTTGGTGAGTGCATTGAATATATATTTGCAATTCCAACTAAAACAGGTTTAAATTTAATATTATTTTTATTTAATTTATTTGCATATACATGAGTTTCTGCACCAGCATGAAACGATTTAACTTTAATATCAATGCCGACTGTTTTTCCTGCTGATTTTGCAATTTGTATCATTTTTTGATTTGGTGATTTTTCAAAAGGTAACATATGAATTTTGGTTTTAAGCGTAGCATTTGCATAGCCGTTGTATTTCTTATTAAACTTGTCTATTTGTTTTTTAAATTTTGCTATCAGCTTATCTTCATATTTTTTATCAGAACTTCTAAGTGAATAGTGTGCAAAAGCACTTGTATTTATAATATTATCCGGACTTAATGAAACCAAAGTTTTGGAATACGGCTTTTCAATTTCATTTTTTTCAAACAGTCTTTCAATTCCTATATCCGTAGCTCCTGCAACAATAGAGCCTAAATTGCAGGATGTAATTGTAAAGCCTTTTTCTTTTTTGTATACACCATTTGGCATTTTTGATACTAAATCAGCTATTAACTTTGCCGCATTATATCGTTTTTTATCTTGAATATCGTTACCACTGTGTCCGCCTAATTTTGTCGTAACTTCAATATCCAATTTTGTATAGCCTGCACCCGCTATTTCAAAATTGCCAAGCATATCGGAATCTAAAACCAATACATTTTCACTTTCCAATTCTTTAAAATTTATATGATTAATACCTGTCATATTGGTTTCTTCATCTCGTGTTAAGACGATTTCTAAGCCACCGTGTTTAATATCCGAATTTTTTGCCAAATATATTGCTAAATTTAAAGCAATTGCAACTCCTGCTTTGTCATCAGCACCAAGGGTTCTTGCACCATCAGTCATATAATATTTGTTGTCGTCAGATGTTTTAATATTAATTTCTGAATTATTACCAACAACATCCATATGGGCAGATAGGAGCATTGATTCTTTATTCTCGCTATTTGCAGGAATTTTAATAATTAAATTTTCATAATCGTCATAGTAAGCATTAATCCCGTTAACATAAGTAATTTCTTGTATTTTTTTAGAAACATTTTTCTCTCCAAGACTTGGAGATGGAATTTTCGCTAATTCTAAAAACAGTTCCACAACATCCATCAAATAACACTCCTTATTTATACATTTTAATAGCATGTTCTACTTTTGCAAGTGTTTCTCTTGCTTTTATTTGAGCTTTCTTTGAGCCTTCATATATAATATCTTTTAAATAATCGGGTTGGTTTTGAAGTTCAGCTCTTTTTTGTCTTATTGGAGCCATGTATTCATTGATTTTAGCCGATAATCTTTTTTTACATTCAGCACAACCAATTGATGCGGATTTACAACTTACACATATTTCTTCTTGTTCTTTTGTTGAGCCAAATATCTTCCAATAATCATATACAACCTCACAATTTTCAGGATTACCTTTATCATCTCTTCTGACTCTGTTTCTATCCGTAATTGCAGATTTGAATTTCTTTTCGGTAACTTCTTCCGTATCAGAGATTTTTATATCATTATTAAATGATTTACCCATCTTATTACCGTCTATGCCTTTTAATAAAGGAATTTGTGTCAATTTGGGTTGTGGTTCGTTGAATAATTCAACATTATAGATATTATTAAATCTTCTTGCTATATCCCTTGTAAGTTCAACATGAGCTACTTGATCAATTCCAACCGGAACAAAATTAGAGTTAAATAACATAATATCAGCAGACATTAAAACAGGATATCCAAACAATCCGTAAGAAAGATTTGAAATGTTTTCCTGCTTATCTTTCATAATTTTTGCTAAATCTTTCAGTGTGGGGTCTCTTTCAACCCAATTTTGAGGAGTAATCATAGAAAGATATACATGCAATTGTGCTGTTTCAGGAACTAAAGATTGAAGATAAATTGTTGAAATCTCCGGATTGATTCCTGAAGCTAACCAATCCAAAAGCACATCCTCAACATTTTTTTTCATATCATCTGTTTGATTATATTTTGTCGTTAGTGCATGCCAGTCTGCAATAAAAAAGAAACTTTCAAATTCTTTTTGAAGATTAACCCAATTTCTTAAAACTCCAAAATAATGACCTAAGTGCAATTTACCGGTTGGTCTCATGCCTGAAACTATACGATTTTTTATTTCATTAGTCATCTTTTATCTCCTCAAGCAATTTTAAAGCTTCCGAGTAATCATCAAAAATCATTAATGCCTGTCTTAAATGTTCCTTGGCTTCTTTTATTTTGCTGCACTTTATTTCACATTTTGCAAGATTAGTAAGCAGTATATGATTATTTTTATATTTAACTGCTAACTTATAGAATAATCCCATAGCATTTTCGTACTCGGATGTTTCCAAATAGCAAATTGCAAGCATATTTAAAGTTTCATCGTCTTGAATAATATTCGTTGCATCAAGCAAAAATTGTTTTGCAATTTCATATTTTTTATCCATAAAATAATATTTTGCAATAAATGTTTTTGCAAGAAAGTTATCCGGAGCAATTTTAATTGCTTTCTCCAATAAATTGAACGCCTTATTTTTTTCATTTTGCAATAAATATACATAACCTAAATACGCACAATTATCGGCATCATTTGGTTCTAATTCATTTGCTTTGATAAAAGCTTCTTTTGCTTCATTAATTTTTGATAACATCATATATGAAACGCCCAATGAATAATAAAATTCGGCAACATCATCTTCGAGTTCTATTGCTTTAAGCATTTCATCAATTGCCCAATCATAGCAATTCATCTTTAAATACAAAACGCCTAAATCTTTATGTGCATATGGATTATTAGGTTCAAGCGTAATACATTTTTTAAACATTTCGCAAGCTTTATCATAATCACCTAATTCGACATAATCAAAGGCAAGATTGTAATATACTTCTACATCAATTTTACCTCTGTTTAAGAGTTGTTCAAAAGTTTGTATAGACTCTTTGTAAAATTTTAATTTTCTTAATAATGCACCTTTTTTCTTTATCAATAAAATATTTTTTTCATCAGTCGAAATTAATTGGTTAACATTTTCAAGAGCTAATTTATATTGTTTTGTATTTTCTAAAACTCCTATATACGCTAATCTGTAAGAAGTATTATTAGGAAACGCCATAACAAGATTTTGGTATAATGTTGCACCAAGTGCATATTCTCCCGCATTAACTGCACATGACGCCAGGCTTGCAAGCATTGAAATAGATGGTTCAAGATTATAGGAAATTTGAAAATATTTTAGTGCATTTTTATAGTCTTTTACGGTTTGATAATAAATTCCCAAATTATAAGCAGTAAGAGAATTTTGACTATCCAGTTCATAAGCGTGCGTAAGTACATTTAAAGCTTTATCATATTTATTTGTATTCATATAGGAAACAGCCAGACTGTTTGCCATTGCAATATGATTTGGATTAAGTTCCAGTGCTTTTTCAAGATATTTACAGGAGTTTTCATAGTCTTTTTTAAGCATATAAGAAGTTGATAAGATATAGTAAACCGAATAATCTGGTTCTATATTTGGATTTTCAAGAACTTTTGAAAGTATCTCAATAGAATTATCAGGTTGCATAAATTCTATATATATCATTGCAATATTTTTATATGCTTCCAAAAAATCCGGTCTTAATTTTAAGACTTCGTTAAAAAATTTTACAGCATCCTCTTTTTCACCTGTTCTAACTTTGCAGCTTGCTATGTAGAAAAGACTTGTAGCGTCATCTTTATTAATTTCTATTGCTTTCATAAAAGATTTAATTGCCAAAGCAGGATTGTCAAGATTAATTTCACATAATCCCAAATTTTTTAATGCTTCAATATCATCATTATTTTTTGCCAGATATTTCTCCAGTAATATTTTTGCTTCGCTAAATTCCTCATTATTAATAAGTTCTGTCGCTTTATTTAAAATATTATCAGTATTTTCCATAGTACAATTATAAATAAAACTAAAAAAATAGACAAATAAAAAATACCCTTTTGAAGATTCAAAAGGGTATTTTTTTATAATTTATGATTATTTTTTGCTCTCAATTACCGCTTGTGCAGCAGCAAGTGCAGCTTGTGGAATTCTAAACGGAGAACAAGATACATAATTCAAACCGATTTTATGAGCAAATTTTACACTATCAGGATCACCGCCATGTTCACCACAAATTCCCCCAATTAATGCAGGGTTTACGGCTTTGCCTTTTTCCATTGCCATTTTGATTAATTCGCCGACACCTTTAAAATCAAGTGTGTCAAACGGATTATACGGAAGAATTTTTTGTTCTACATAACGTTTTAAGAATTTACCCTCTGCATCATCTCTTGAATATCCAAACGTCATTTGCGTTAAATCGTTTGTACCAAAAGAGAAGAACTCAGCATAAGGAGCAATTTCGTCCGCAGTAATAGCCGCACGCGGAATTTCAATCATTGTACCGAATTTATATTCAAGTTCAACTCCTTTTTCTTGCATAACATCTTTTGCAACTTTAACAAGAATATCTTTTGCAGTTTTTAATTCGTTGACATGTCCGATTAACGGTATCATTACGTATGGTTTTACATTTATTCCTTCTTTTTTAACATCACAAGCAGCTTCAAAAATTGCCCTTACTTGCATTTCATTGATTTCAGGATATGTAAGACCAAGTCTGCAACCGCGAAGACCCATCATGGGATTAGATTCTGATAATCCTTCTACAATTGTAAGTAGTGCTTGCTCTTCAGTATAATTTTCTTTTAAAACTTTTTTAGCAGCAACCTGAGCAATCAGTTCTTCCTTAGAAGGTAAAAATTCATGCAAAGGTGGATCTAAAAGACGTATTGTTAAAGGTTTTTCGCCAAGAGCTTTAAACATACCATAGAAATCTTTATACTGCATAGGTAACAATTGCTTTAAAGCTTCCGCTCTTGCTTCTTTTGTTCCTGCAATTATCATTTTTTGCACCCATGGAAGTCTGTCAGGATCCATAAACATATGTTCTGTTCTGCATAAGCCTACACCTTCAGCATGGAACATAAGTGCATTTTCAACATCTTTTACTGTATCAGCATTAGCTTCTATAGTCATTGTTTTAATTTCATTTACCCAGCTAAAAAATGTTTTAAAGTTATCGTCAATTTTAGCATCTGCTAACTTAACAGCACCATCCATAACTATCCCTTTTCCGCCATCAAGCGAAATAATGTCGTTCTTATGATATACTGTTCCGTCAGCACCTGTTAAAGTTTCGTGCTCAAGGTCAATTTTCATATCTTCGCAACCTGCCACACATGGTTTTCCCATACCTTTTGCAACAACTGCTGCATGGGATGTTGCACCACCTCTAAGAGTCAAAACACCTTGTGCAACTGCCATACCATGAATATCATCGGGGCAAGTTTCAATTCTAACTAAAATAACTTTTTCACCCTTGCCACCACGTTCAGCCGCTTCATCCGTATTGAATACAATCTTACCAACTGCAGCCCCCGGAGAAGCATTAACACCATGTGCTACTACATGAGCCAATTTCATAGCCACGTCATCAAAACAAGGAAGTAGTATTTGATTTACCGCATAAGGATCAACTAATTGAATCGCACGTTCTTTTGTAATAATTCCTTCACGCTCCATTTCTACAGCAATTCTAACAGCAGCTGTAGCAGTTCTTTTTCCACTTCTTGTTTGAAGAATATACAATTTACCTTTTTCAATTGTAAATTCCATATCTTGAACGTCTTTATACCCGTTTTCAAGTTTTTTTGCAATATCAACATATTGTTTATATAAATCAGGCATTTCAACTTCAAGCTCAGAAATTGGTTTAGGTGTTCTAATTCCTGCAACAACATCTTCGCCTTGTGCATTTGTTAAATATTCGCCATAAAATTTGTTTTCACCTGTTGCGGGATTTCTTGTAAAAGAAACGCCTGTTGCACAATCGTCACCCATATTTCCAAATACCATTGTTTGAACATTAACAGCTGTACCAAAATTATGGTCAATTTTATTCATAGTTCTATATGCTACTGCACGAGGAATATTCCAAGAACGAAATACGGCTTCAATAGCTTCTTGTAACTGTACAAAAGGATCTTGCGGAAATTCACGACCCGTAACTTCTTTAATTACATTTTTATAAACAGGTATTAGCGATTTCCAACCTTCAGCAGAAATTTGCGTATCCTCTTTAACGCCTTCACGTTCTTTTACTTTTTCCACTTCGGATTCAAAATATTTTTGCCTGTCCATATCCCAAGCAACAGACCCGAACATTGTCAAAAACCTTCTATAACTGTCATAGCAAAATCTTGGATTATTTGTTAATTTAATCATTGCTTCAACTGTTTCGTCATTTAATCCGAGATTTAATATTGTTTCCATCATGCCGGGCATCGAAACCCTTGCACCAGAACGAACAGAAACAAGCAGAGGATTTTGGGTATCACCGAATTTTTTACCGGTTTGTTTTTCTACATCAGCCAAAGCAGCTTTAACTTCATCCATTAAACCGGTTGGCATTTTATTGCCGTTATTTATATAATCCATACAAACTTCAGTTGTAATAGTCAACCCCGGAGGAACAGGCAACCCTAAATTTGTCATTTCTGCAAGGTTAGCACCCTTTCCACCAAGGAGGTTTCTCATATCCGCATTGCCTTCTCTAAAAAGCCATACACGTTTTTGCATTGATTTCCTCCAATTTTTCTAATATTTCTAATAACACAATTTAAGAAAATGTTATCAAAAACAAAGTCTAATGACAAATTAAATTTGAATTTTAGAATGCAAACTATGTAAATTTTTGTTAATAAATTAATTCCTTTGATAAAATGCTATTTATTTTCCGTTTTAGACAAAACTTCATTTAAACATTCAAGCAATTCTAACCTTGCTTGTTCATCCAATTCAACCAATGGCCTACGAACAAAATTTTCCATCAATCCCATTTTTGACAATAATGCTTTAATTGGCGTTGGATTAGGAGCCATAAATATCTTTTTAAATAAAGGATATAAAATTTTATGCATATTTGAAGCGGGAATAACTTGTCCTGATTTAAAATTATGAATCATGGATTTTATTTCTTTTCCTACTACATGTGATGCAACAGATACAACACCATAAGCTCCAAGAGCAAGCATTGGTAATGTTAAACTGTCATCACCGGAATATATTGCAAAATCATCAGGTGCAAGCATTCTAATTTCTGAAATTAAATCTAAATTGGGATTTGATTGCTTAACGGCGACTATATTCGGATACTCCTTTGCCAAAAAAGCAATTGTCTCCGGTGCCATATCTATAACCGATCTTCCCGGAATATTATAAAGTATAATAGGTAAATCAACACTTTTTGCAATTGCACCAAAATGTTCTTTTAAACCTTGTTGAGAGGGTTTGTTGTAATACGGAACAACTGATAAAATAGCGTCAGCACCAAGTTCTTGTGCTTTTTTTGATGAGGCAACCGCCGTATCTGTCGAATTTGAACCCGCCCCCATAATAACTTTACATTGACCCGATACAGTGGATTTTACACAATACAATATTTCATGTTCTTCTTCATGTGTTAATGTAGGGCTTTCTCCGGTTGTGCCTGCCACAACTATGGCATCAGTGCTTTGGTTGATTAAATGCTTTGAAATTTTTTCCAACGAAGTATAATCAACCGATTTTTCTTTATCAAAAGGCGTTACCATTGCTGTTATAACTTCACCCAAATCATATCTTAATGCCATAAGTTCTCCTTAATATAAATTCATTTCAATTACTTTTTTTGCCAGTCTAACAGTATTTAGTGCAGCTCCGATACGTAAATTATCTGCGACACAGAAGAAGTCAAGCCCGTTTTCAAAAGCTATTGATTTTCTTATTCTACCAACATATACCGGATTTTTTCCCGCAGCATCTTTTGGTGTAGGATATGTATATGTTGAGATGTCGTCTCTTAGCTCAACTCCCCAAGTATTTTTTAATAATTCTCTTGCTGAATTAGGTTCAATATTTTTTTCAAATTCCACACTAACAGCTTCCGAGTGTCCGATATAAACGGGTACTCTTACTGCAGTACAAGATATTTTTATATCTTCAGACAAGTGAAGAATCTTTCTTGTTTCGTTTGTTACCTTCATTTCTTCTTTTGTATAACCGTTTTCTAAAAATGTATCTATTTGAGGTATAACGTTAAACGCTATCTCATATTTGAACGCCGAAGGTTCGAAGGGCATTCCAACAAGATTTGTTTTTGTATTATCCGTTAATTCATTAATTGCTTTTAAACCTGCACCTGAAACAGCTTGATATGTTGAAACAATCATCCTTTTAACTTTGTAATTATCATGCAATGCCTTCAGGGGAAGCATTAATTGAGAAGTTGAGCAATTCGGATTGGATATGATACCTTTATGATTTTTTAAATCATCATCATTGACACCTGCTATAACGAGCGGTACGTCTTTTTCCATTCTAAAAGCACTGGAATTATCTATAAATACACAACCTTTTTTTGCAGCTATCGGAGCAAATCGTTTACTGGTTTCTCCGCCTGCAGAAGCAAGACAAATATCAATATTATCAAAAACATCATCTTTTGCTTCAATTACAGTGTGTTTTTCTCCTTTAAATTCAATGGTTGAGCCTGCAGAGCGTGAAGAAGCTAAAAATTTAATTGAATTATACTCAATTTTTTCTTCTTCAAGTATATTTAAAATTTCTCTGCCAACAACTCCAGTAGCACCTAAAACCGCTATATCAGGTATTTTTTTTGTCATAGAATATTCTCCAATCCATATACAAAGTTGTTATTTTTAAAGATATGCTCAACTGCTAATTTAACACCTGACATATAACATTCACGATTAATTGTGTCATGGTGAATTTTTAAAATTTGACCGTCAGCACCAAATATAACTTCCTGAGAAGCCACAAAACCCGGCATGCGAACAGCATGTATTTGTATGTTTCCATTACCGTTTATGCTGTAATTTCCACCTCTTGCACCGTTTATAGTTTCAGTTTCTTCACAATTTCCAAGCTTAAAGTTGTTGTTATTTTTCATCATTAATTGAGCAGTTTTGATTGATGTACCTGACGGAGCATCTTTTTTTTGGTTATGATGGTACTCAATAATTTCCGCATTGGAAAAATACTTTGAAGCTTCGGAAGCAAATTTCATCATTAAAATTGCACCAATAGAAAAATTAGGAGCTATAAAACATCCTACGTTTTTTTCATCTGAAACCTGTTGAATTTTTGATATTTGCTGATTAGAAAGTCCTGTTGTTCCTATAACGGATTTCACACCGTTTTCAATATATGTCAAAACATTTTCATATACAGATTTAGGCTGAGTAAAGTCTACGACTACATCTACATTACGTATTTTAAGAGCTGCTTCTAAATCCCCTTCGATATAAACATCATTGTATATATTTTGTCCTATGTTGTTTGCATCGACTGCACATACAAGTTCTAATTCCGGATCGGAAATTGCTAATTTTACAACTTCACTCCCCATTTTTCCGTTTGCTCCGACTACACCGATTTTAATCAAAATATGCCTCCTATTGTATTTGCATAGACTAGTATAACATGTCGTTTTAAAAAAAAACAAGAAAAAATAATTTAAATTTAAACCTAGTGCTTAAGAATTACTTGCATTTTTTTATTAAAGATATATGATGATTATGTGTTGTTAGTAAACTGAAAGGATTTTCTCATGAAGCTAAGCATTAACAGCTTGAATTTTGTGTCTTCAAATATTGAAAACACAAAAACAAATCAACATCAAAAAACAGTGAATTTTTCACAAAGTCAAGCAAATCCATTTTCAAAAGAAGCATGTGCATCATTAAAATTGAACAGTTTGAATTTATCTAAGACAATTAGGTTTACAGGTGCTCTTTTGGGTGCCTTTACCGAGCTGAATAATGCTATGGTTACTTGCAAAACAGAAAACGTAGGCTCTGCAGCAAATGTTAATAAGCTTTTACATGATTTTGCAGGTGATTTTGCACAACCGGAAGACGCTATTAAAACTACTATCAGAGTTGGCGATAAAAAAGTTGGTGGCGAAAATTTACCTGTTTATGCAAGAACACAAATTAAATTAATTGAACCGAGTAAAATTAAAGGTTCTCAAGATTTACTTTTTGAAATGGCAGTTAGACAACCTTCGAAAGATGGTATAAAAAGTGGCAAATGTGATAAACTTTCTCAACTAATTGGAATCAAAATGACACCAACAAATTACAAAGGCGAAGGTACTAAGGAACAAGCTTATATTTTAAACACAAAAGGCAATTTAATGGCAGTAATTGAAGACAAAAAAGATGTTTTGCTTACAAATGCCGGTCAAATTACTAAAAAGGATAAATCAAGAGGGACTCTTAAGGTAAAAGCTGAACAAGCACAAAACGTATATACTCCATTCACTCCTGCTCCACAAGAAGTCGAAAAAAGAGAACCTATGCCATCTATTGGCGAAGGAACAGAAATCATCATAGGTATGGAAAATGGCCGTTTTGAAAATGAAATAAAAGATTCGATCAGAACATTTGTAAATAAAGTAAAATCAGGTGAAATAGTTTTAAAACAGTTTGTTGCTAATCCTGATGCAAAAAGTACACAACTTGTGATGTTAGCAGGTGGTTATGGCTCAAGAGCTGAATATACAAATGCTTCTTCAAGTGCAATATTTCATGATGAAAACAACGGTTCTCAGTCAACAAAAGGTGTGTTTAGAACAGCAACCGGTTTAACTCCAATGGAAACCACTTTTGTTACACTTCATAATGCAGGACTTCTAGATTGTTCAAAGGATGTTATCAACATTGATAAAAATATTAAATTTTATCTAAATAAAGATATTAATAGAGGAAATGGCGGATATACAATTGGACTTGCTAAGAAAATGGATAGGGAAAACAGAAAATCGATTATGATTCTCCCAAATGATTCTGTGTCAAGAATGACAAATGCCGTAATCGAAGCCAAAAGAGTAATTGACAGCGGACGTGCCGCAGTTGCAATGATTGCAAAACAAGTCCCCGCAAAAGAATGCGTTAATAATTTTGGAATAATGAAACTTGGACAAGAAAATGAAATACTTGAGTTTGCAGAAAAACCGCGAGTAATTCCTGAAGGATACGAAAAGGACGGAATGTGTTTAACTAATACTTTCCAATTCGCTGTGTCAAAAGAAGCGTTAGAAGTTTTAGATCTGGTTCAACCGTATTTTTCAACTTCATCTGGTGCAAAAGAAACAAGAGATTGGTCAAAACAATTTATTCCCATAATTAAAACAATATCACAAGAAAATGATTATAATCTTATCAGACAGCAATTAAAGCCTGTGTTTGGTGAGGGTGCAAAACCATTAGATGACGAAGCAATTACTAAAGCTAAAGAAATTTTAGGGGATCAAAAATTAGTTGCTGTTCCAACGGATGAACCCTGGGCTGATTGTGGCACATTAAATCAATTATACCAAACAACAATGCAAATTGTAAGCGGTGATTTTCCTCTTGAAGATTTTGAAAGAGCCCACGCATTATCTTGTGTAGATACTCAATCCGGCCTAGTTGCCTCATCTCCAGAGCAGCTTGCAAGGATAAATAAAAAATATCAAATAGAAGGTCAGGTAATGGTCGTACCTCAAGCCAAAAAGATAACGAAATCAAGTGTAGCCGATATACCTGTAACTGTTAACGAAAAACAATAGCTTTTTATAATTTATAAAATTAAAGCCCTCAATTTGAGGGCTTTTTAAAATTTTTCGAACAAAGAGAATTATACAAATAATTCTCTTTCAGTTCTAACAATTTCACGATTAATTGAATTTCTGTATGAAACTGAAGAAACAATTGCCATAACTGTTGCGCACATAGCAACTTCAGAATCCAATTTGTTAACAGCTGAACCAACTCCAACTGCACTAGCACCTGCTGCAAATGCTAAAGGAGCCGTTTTTGCAGTAATTCCGGATGCTGACATTATTGGAAGTGCCGTATGTTGTGTTAATTCAAGAGTATTTGAAATCGTAGCTTCAGCATAACTAACCAAATGTGCAGACGGATTAGTTGATTTTATGTCATTTTTTAGTCCTTCTGTTTGGATCAAATCAACACCAAGTATTTCAAGTTTTTTCGCAAGCTCAATTTGCTCCGATATATCAATGTTTCCGGGAATTGTTACACAAGTAAATACATCATATTTGCTAATAAGTCCCATAGTTTCAAGAACAATATCATATACTTGTTGAGAAGTAAAACTCTGACCTTTTTTATATAATGCGTCAAAATTTCCGATTTCTATTGCATCAACTCCCCATTGAACAGCGTTTAAAAGTTCAAAAGGGTGAACACTGGACACAAATATAGGTAATTTTGTATTTTTTCTTGCGAGTTCAAACAAATCTCTGTCACATGCAATATCAACAGCACTAGCATGTCCTTTTTGTGCAGCTCTGCACACACGAGCGACATTGTCCGCATTATAATTATCAATTCCTGCAATTATTTTAATTGCTCTTTTTTCTCTTAAATGTTTTTTAAAAATTTCAATTCCCATTGTTATTTTCCTTTTTTCTATTACAGTTGAATTTTATCACAACTAAATATTATGTGCAATGAAAGCTAAATTTTAATGTGTTAACATCACAACATATTTAAAGGAAAAATTATGATTACATATATAAAAAACAAATTATTTTTAATATTATTTTCTATATTTTATTTATTTAGCTCGATTGCTTTTTCTTATGAATACACATCAACTGAAGAAAAAAATTTTATTGAAATATATGAAAAAACACTTCCTTCAATTGTTTCAATTGAAGCTGATATTGATCATGGAACTTCCGGCGGAACAGGTTGTATAATTTCAAAATCAGGAATAATACTAACAAGTTCACATGTAGTTGAAAAAGCAAAAAACATAACGGTAACAACTCACAGTGGCAAAAATTATACGGCAAAAATTCTTGCCGTATTAAAAAATAAAAATGATTTGGCGTTAATTAAAATAGATACAAAAGAAGATTTACCGCTGGCAAAATTCGGTAACTCGGACGAAATAAAAGTTGGTCAAAGAGTACTCACTATAGGTTGTCCCTTTGGATTTAAAGATACCTTAACAACAGGTATAATTTCAAGAATAGATTACGAAAGAAATAAAATTCAAACAGACGCAGCAATTAATCCCGGTTGTTCAGGTGGGCCATTATTGAATTTAAAAGGTGAAATAATAGGAATAAATCAGTCCATATACAATCCTGATAACAATAGATCAAACATAGGCATAGGATTTGCCTTACCGTCAAATTATGCCATTGATTTTATATCAAGGGCAAATAAAAAAATGGCAGCTATAAAATAATTACTTTAATAAAAATGTTTTAATATACTTATAGGTTAAAATCAAATTTTCATCCGATAAATTAGCTAACATAGATGAAATTTCTTTTCTTAAATCAGTAGGATTTTTATGGTAATTAAATTCAAATAAATCCTTTGTTTCAACAAATAAAGCATCTGCAAATCTGGATATCAAATCAGCAGAGGGAAAATTTTTTCCACTTTCAATACAACTTATGTGTTTATCATCCACACCAACCAATTCAGCCAATTGTGCTTGTGTGTAACCAAGTTTTTTTCTAATTTCTTTAATTTTTCTTCCAAATAAAACCTTAATATTATCCACTTTAACCCCACTGAAACAATTTTAAAGACAATATGAAGTTATTGAAACGTTTAATTAGGTAATTTATTGACAAAAACTTACCTCTCATGTTACAAATATTACTAATGAGGTAATTTATTTATATATTTATACCTAATACATTGAATTATGAAGGAATTACTATGAAAACCCTCAAAGCCTTTTCACTTATTGAACTCACAATCAGCCTAATAACAATCAGCTGTATCATGGCAGCCTTTGCTCCGATAATCACAAAAAAATTAAAAATATCTTCTTCATCTTCTTCTCCAATATCAACAGTAAAACCTGAATGTTCAAAATTCTCTGAGGATTGTAAACTATGTGATTCAAATTCCTGTTTAATATGTAATAAGAACTGTAATGAAAATGAATATAAAAATATATCCTCTTGTGAATGTGAACCCTGTACAAACAGAGGTGAAAAATGTTTAACCTGTAATGCAAACAAATGTACAAAATGTGATACCGGATACGGTATTACAAAAGAAGGAGGTTGTGAAATATGTAACAAAGGATACTATTCAGATAAAACCTGTAAACCATGTCCTACAGGACAATATCAAAATCAAGAAGCAAAAACCTCTTGCATAAATTGTCCTGCAGGTAAATATCAGGATGAAGAAGGACAAAGTCTTTGTAAAAATTCTCCTTCGGGAAGTTATGTTAATTCACAAGGTGCAACTAACTATACTCCATGTCCTACAGGACAATATCAAAATCAAGAAGCAAAAACCTCTTGCATAAATTGTCCTGCAGGTAAATATCAGGATGAAGAAGGACAAACCTTATGTAAAACATGTCCTGCCGGTAAATGGTCAGAAGAAAAAGCAACCTCTTGTACAAATTGTCTTGCAGGTTATAAGTGTGACGGTTCAGGTACAATTACAATATGTCAAAGAGGATACTATGCCCCCTTGGGTTCAAGTACCTGTTCCTTATGTCCCATTGGAACAACTTCATCAAAAGGTTCAGCTTCTTGTTCTTCATGTCCTGTTGGAACAACTTCATCAGCAGGTGCAGCCTCCTGTACCTCTTGTTCAACACTATTTGAAAACTGCACTCAATGCTCCCCTACAGAATGCACTGCATGCGCTGATAACTATGAATTAAATAACGGAAAATGCGAGTTATCTGGCTGTCCGGCTAATACTATTGAAGTTGACACAGGAATTTCAAAACTCTGTGTCACCCAATACAACATGGGTGATAAAACCGAATTCCCCGTTAACGTTTCAGGTGTTAAAGTAGTTTCAACAGGAACCAACTGTTCCGCTAACGCCTGCTGCTGGCAGGGTAAAACTGGAGATCCATGCGATTCAAATAACGGAGATTACAGTGGATGTAATAGAACTGTATGTACTTATTATGCTGCTAAAATCATTTGTAATAATTTAAATTATGGAGGAAGAAGCTGGAGACTTCCAACTAGAGATGAAATACCTTTATTTTTTCCTTCCACATATTCAATAAACATAGGTACCTCAGGTCTTATGTTGTGTGACGACGAGCCCGGTTACGGTTCCGCTCAATGCAGCGGTCACAATGTCTGTAGCGGTTCCTACACTGGTAAGTGTTACGCGCGCGAGGTGTGGAGTAGTACTACACTTATTGATGATAGCTCTCGCGCTTGGGGTTGGTTCCTGAGTGATGGCGAATGGGCCGGGAATAAAATGAGTAAAAGGCAAGCTTATTCTGTCCGTTGTGTCAGTGAGTTATAATAAATTTTTATTTTGTGTTTTGGTTAAAGGGATTTCATATCCCTTTTTTTTAAAATTAATTTTTTAAAATTAAAATGAACATGTTATTGTACCACCCGCTAAGACAACATCATTTTTATATAGTACAACAGCTTGAGACGGTGCAATTGCACTTATTTTTTCCTTGAATTCAACTTTTATTTCTTCATTTTTTGGATATACAATAACATCAACAGGATTTGATGCAGACCTAATTTTTGCCGTAGCTTCAAAAGGCTTGCTTTGTTTTTCTATTGCAACCCAGTTGACATCTTCAGCTATTAAACCTCGTCTAAAAGTATCCTTTTTGCAGCCAACAACTATTTGATTAGTTTTTTGATAAATATCAATTACATACAATGGTTCCGAATATGCAATTTTAAGACCTTTTCTCTGCCCTATTGTGTAATTAAAAATACCTTCATGATAGCCCAATATATTTCCATTGATATCAATTATTTCACCTTGTTGGTCACTAATATCAAATAAATCCTTAAAACTACCTTTATAAAAATCCTGGCTATCGTTTTTTTTAGCAACAGGAATGTTATATTTTAAGGCGTAACTTCTTACTTCTTCTTTTTCCATATTCCCTAAAGGAAATATTATATTTTTAAGTTCATCCTGTGAAAGTTTATATAAAAAATATGTTTGATCTTTTTTGGGGTTTTTACCTTTTTTTAATTCGTATCTTCCTGTTTCACTATTATATTCATTTTTTGCATAATGCCCTGTTGCAAATTTATCAAAAATGATTCCGTTTTTTCTTGCAAAATTCGGAAAAAGACCAAATTTTATAAATTTATTACATATAACACAAGGATTTGGGGTTAAACCATTTAAATATTGTCTTTTAAATTCTTGAAAAACAATTTCATCATATTCTTTTGATAAGTCAAATAAATGAAATTCACATCCACAATGTTCGCAGTTATTAATAGCATCTGAAATTTCTTTTTTCTTATCAGTTCCATAGCAAGAGTTTGCAATAGTTTTAATTTCGCCATCGTATATTTTCATCATGGCACCTATTACATTATATCCCTTTGATTTTAATATATGAAGTGCAACAGCACTGTCCACACCACCTGAAACACCAACTAAAATATTCATAAATTTATAATACAATAAAAGTTAAATTTTTTATCAAAAAAATTCTAAATACTTGATTTTTTTTATTTATTAAATATTATAAGAATATTGTTACTTCGGAAAGGATGTAAAAATGGCTACATATTGCGAAATCTGTGGAAAAGGATCTTTAAAAGCAGCTAAGATTTCGTTTTCTCATAAACAACATGTACACAGACAATTGCCAAATTTGCAATCGGTTAAAGTCAGACTTGCAAACGGAACGGTTAAAAAAATGTCAATTTGTACATCTTGTATCAGGGCAGGAAAATTTACGAAGGCTTAAAATGCTTTTTAAAAGAAAATTTGGACGGTTGAGACTATTTAATATTGTTTTCTGCCGTCTTTTTTCATAGTATATTGGAGAAAATTATTGAAAATAGGAATTTATTTGGGTGACATTAAAAAACCGGAATCTCAGGGTGATTTAACTTTTGAACTTTCGTTTGTAGAAGAATTATTATCTCAAAACACTTCTCATAATTTTGTTTTTTATTATTTTGGCAAAAAAAATATTTTTAAAAATCAGGAAAACGCAAAATTTGTATGTCTAAAATATTTCAAAAAACCCGAAATTTCTTTTTATCCACTATGTATTAAAAACTACAAAAAACCGATATACTCCCTTAATTATAGATTAAAAAAAGACAATATAAATATTATGTTTTTTTTAAAACCATACTTATATGAACATATTGAAACTCCTTATTTTGCTATAATAAGAGATGTTGCACACAGAATTTTACCTCATTTTCCGGAGTTTAATTCAAACAGAATTTTTGAAAAGAAAGAAAAAAGACTAAATTTATTCTTAGCATCTGCATCGCATATTATTACTTGTAATGATGTTGCTAAAAATGATATAAAAACTTTGTATAATGTGATTGATGAAAAAATAATCACAATGAATTTACCTTGTCCGGGATGGGTAAAGAACATTAACGAGGATTTATCTGTTTTAAAATCAAACGGTTTAACAAAAAACAGCTACATTTTTTATCCTGCACAATTTTGGTCTCATAAAAATCATATAAGATTAGTTTTAGCCGCTCAGGTAATGAAAGAACAAAATATTAATCTTAAAGTTGTTTTTTCAGGTTTTGATAAGGGCAATAAAAATTATCTGGTTAATACTGTTAAAAACCTTAATTTGAATAATGATATTATTTTTCTTGATTATGTTAATCAAAAAAAATTAGCTGCATTATATAAAAATGCCTATGCTTTGGTATACCCTTGTTTGGCAGGACCTGACAGCATAAGTGCATTAGAAGCAATGTATTTTAATTGTCCTGTTTTAATTTCTGATCATTTGGGATACAATCAGCAGTTAAAAAAAGCCGCTTTATATTTTAATCCTTTGGATGAAAGTGATATTGTGGAAAAAATTAAAAAATTAAATGATATGCAAATAAAAGATGAGTTAATATCTTGCGGACAATTATTGATAAATCATTTGCAAAGTAAAAATTATTTAGAAAAGTGTATAAATTTAATTGATAATTTTTATTTAATAAGGCAATGCTGGTCTCTTAAGGAAAGTTATAATAACAAATGATATTAATATTTTCAATTATTTTTATAATTTTATTTATTTCGGCATTAATTGTGACAATTTTGCTATTATTTAAAACCGGCACAAGTATAAAAATAAAAAGAATCGAGCTATTACAAGATATTTTAGACAGAAAAGCTTTTTACCCTAAAAAAATTGTAATGGTGCATAAACATTTCTTTTTGGCTTTAAATAAAAATCTGTCCAGATTAGCTATAATTGAAAATTTTAATTCAAAGACACTGTCTTATATTTATGATGAAATAGCTTTGCAATTCATAGCCGGGATTGAACAATTGTCGTCAAAAACATTTAAAATTGACTATATTCATCAAGGAGAAAAAAAATCCATTATAGTTCATTCATATAACAAAGAAGTGAAGGATTTTATATATTCGATATTTAAAATTGCAAATATAAAAAGAATAAAAGATAAATTCCCGGAATGTAATTTTTCAATTACTTCCACAAGCGATTTTGAAAATAGCTACGTTTGGGCATTTTGTCCCGTAAATAATAGTTTTGTTTATTTTAAAACAAAAGATGATTCGTTCATGAAAAAAATTAATTTACGTAAAAATTATTTCACAATTGATACAAAATATAATTACTTTGAAATTGAATTAATGAATGAAAAACAACAATTAGTAATATATGACAACCTTTTTTTAAAAGAATTATTTGCTTCAATATATCAAAATATTAAACAAAAAACCTCCGAAATGACCGAAAATTTAATTTATTATGATGACTACTGCAATATTATTTATATTTCAAACGGAATCAATTCCCTTCAATCAGTTTTGTTAAATAAGGTGCAAGATGTTATATATAAAGAAAACAAATTATGTTTTCTTTTAAACGACAATTCAATAAACATTTTCCCTGCAACAAATGAATTAATTAAAGAATTTGAAGATTTTGTTATAGGATTTAATTTAAGAAAAATTGCAAACAGCTTTGATTATAAATTTGATAAATTAATTAACACTACATCGAATACCAAATTAATTATTGATTTTTCAAGAGATAGAATCGTTTATTGTGCAGGTTTGAATTCTTTTTTAAATTTCAATTATGTCATAATTCCATTTAATGACATTGATGAAGTCAACCTTGAAAAAAATGATTTTAAAGGATTTGTCAGAATTTATACAAAAGATAAAGAAATAATTGACATATCATGTAATAAACTTGAAATAGCTCATTATATTCTGGCTCAAATAAATACAATTATTCATTCTTGATTTTAGCAGTTTATAAGTTATTTAAGAATTGCCAACAAACCAACCAAAATACAACCCGAGAGACAGATTTTCTCTAAAAAATCGGGATGACAGGATTTGAACCTGCGACCCCCTCGTCCCAAGCGAGGTGCGCTACCAAGCTGCGCTACATCCCGAAAATATATAAACGTATCAGCCTACTTACTCTAGCAATAATAAACTTCAAAGTCAATAGATTGACATTAAAAATTATAATCAGATAATTAAAATATGAAATATAACAATGTATTATTTATAAACTACGGCGGCATAGGAGATGAAATTCTTTTTCTTCCGACCATAGTATCATTTACAAAAGAATACCCTAATGCAAAAATAACCTTAGCTCTTGAACCAAGGTCAAAGAGTATCCAAAATCTAACCGATGATATAGATGAAGTATTAGAAGTAGACATTAAAGCAAAAGGACTTATAAAATACCTAAATATAATAAAATTTATATTCAAAACGAGATTTAAAAAATTTGACTGCGTAATATCAAGCGGAAAAAATCCGCTTGTTGCAATAATTCTCTTTTTAACCGGTATCAAAGAAAGAATCGGTTATTGCTCAAAAACCGACTTTTTATTAACTAAAAAAGTACCGCTTAATGAAAACCAATATGCGGCAAAAATGTATCACGATCTGGTAAAACAAATTGTAAACAATAAATATGAAGACCCCTTCATAACGATACCCGAAAATATAAAACCAAATCCAGATATTCCTAATGATGACTATATAGTCATACATCCTGGCGTATCAAAAATGTCAATATCAAAAAATATCATAAAATGTCCAGATTTATTATTTTGGGAAGGATTAATACAAGGCTTACTTAATAAAAATAAAAAAATTGTTCTATTGGGAACAAAAGACGACAAAGACTTAATTGAAAAAATATTATTAAATAAAACAATATGTAACCATAAAAATTTTATAAATTTTTATAACAAAACAAAAAATATAATGGAAATGGCACTTATTATGAAGAATTCAAGTTTTGTTATTTGTGTCGACAGTGCCCCATTACATGTTGCCGTATGCACAAAAGCCAATATATTTGCAATTTTTGGCCCGACAAACGAACAAAAACTTACTCCAAATAAACCTGAAATAAATATCATCAAAAACAATAGCATAGATTGCAGACCATGTTTATGGCACAAAAGAATGAACAATTGTAAAAACTCTGAATGCCTTAATATAGACTATAATTTGATTTTAAATAAAATTAATTGATTTTAAACCGTCACTATTGTAAAATATTAAACGTAAAAATATAATCAAATCAACCTATTGTATGAAAAAGGGGTATAAATGAAAAATTTATTTAAATTATTGGTTATCACCATTGCGATTATGACACTAAATACAGCAATAGCACTTGAAATTATTGATGTTAAAAATAGCTATTGGGCAAGTCAAGAAATAATAAGGGCTATTCAAAACGGTTACATTGGAATAGTCGACGGGAACAAATTTAATCCCGAAGGCACAATGACAAGAAGTGAATTTGTTTATTCTCTTCTAAAGGTTATAAGAAGACAAAATGAACCTGTTACACAGGATACAACATTCAAAGATGTAGACGAATTAACCCCGAACAAAAAATTTATAGAGCTATCTGAACAAATAAGGATGGCTTTCGGTTATCCAGATAAAACATTTAAGCCGAATATTGCAATAAATCACAACGAAACAATGAGTATGATTGCAAATATTACAAACGGATACTATAATGCAGCTGACATAACAAATTTTGAAGATTATAGTGAAATACCCTTATGGGCAAAAAGACCGTATATAAAAAATGTCGCTAACGGTCTATACGTTAACCACCCCGATGAATCAAAATTTACACCAAACAACAACTTGACAAGAGCTGAAGCTGCTGTCTTATTTGATAGAATCGCATCAAATCTTGATAAAGTAAAAGATGAATTTAAAGATTTATATGACACCATGTCTGATGCAGATGATGAAAATGATTTTAACAAATCAGAATTTATAGCAGAAAATACGCTTAACCTTGCACCATTTGCAACAAATAATAAAGTACAAATTTATGACAATAAAAAAATAATCGAAGCAGGAAACATTTTAATCGGAACGGCATTAAATCCTGTGAAAGCAAGAAAAGATTTAGTAGGACACGAATATGTTTTTACAGCTCCAAACGACGTTTACACTGAACAAGGAACTTTCCTTTATCCGAAAGGAACAGAATTCTACGCAAGAGTAGAAAAAATAGGTTACTCTGCTTGGAGATCAAAACCCGAACGCTCCAGAGTTATCTTCCATAAGTATTCTTTACCTAACGGCGAAACGTATGACATGGCAGCAGTACCTTTTACTAAAAATGATAAAGTTATATATGTAAGTGATGTCAAAAATCCAAAAAACATTAAAAATTTAACAAGTTTTAAATTGTCTCAAAAAGAATACATGATAGCTTGTGCTCACCAAATGGCACCTTTAATAGAATACGATATCAAAAATAACAAAACTATCTATATCTTAATAACAGGAGATATGGTAATACCACAATCTGAGGAATACATGAACCTAAGAACAAAAAGAAGCATCCTTGAAGAAGACGATATTTAAAATAAAAAGCTCCTTGAATTTCAAGGAGCTTTTTTAGAAATTAAAATAAATCCTTTAACAAAGTCGATACACATCCGGCTACAGCACCTATACCTGCACCAATTCCAGTCCCGATAACAGGAATAGGAATAAAACTTCCAATTATAGCACCAGATGCAGCACCAGACATTGCAGCACCGGTATATTCAGCAACTTTATCTTTCCAGTTAGCATTTTGATCTGCAAGTTGTGAAGTTGCTTCTGCAGTTGTTACACCGTTTGCAAAAATCCAACCTACAACAGGAACACCCTGAGCTAATCCAGACAAGAAAGGAGAAGCAGTTGTTTTATTAACGGAATCCAATAAAGTCGAACCTGTAGCAGCAACATAAGCATTATTTAATATGGTTTCAACATTTGAATCCGTTAATGAATATCCGTAATTAGAAGCAGAATATTTTACATCTTCAAACAAACCATTGTACATATCAAAAGCTTGATCAGTTTTACCTTCTTTTAAATATGTTTGAATAAGTTCAAGATCCTGAGAATAACCGGATGCAATATCTCTTGAAACTCTATTGATATTTGTGCTTGAAGCAACACGATTACCCGAAAATCCACCACTATATCCGCTACCATAATAAGAACCGGAGTTCAAAGCAATACTTCCGTAAACTGTCATATCTAACCTCCAATAATTTTAAACTAACCTACATTGTAATAAAGTTTTTTTTAAAGCAATAATTGTCTTTTTTGCTAAGCTAAGTTAACATTTCTTAATATTTTTTTTAAATTTACAATAAAAAAGACTTGAAAAAAAAATTTGTAATTGGTACAATTCTTATATTGCAGATAAGTTCAATGCTGTAATTGCTACGGGCCTGTGGCGCAGCGGTAGCGCAGAGGACTCATAATCCTTTGGTCGTGGGTTCGAATCCCTCCGGGCCCAATTTTTAAAAGATAATAATAGCAAGCGTTATAAATGCTTGCTATTATTTTCATCAAAATAAAATTTATGTAATTTAACGACCAGATTGATTTATACGGATACTTTGATTATTTTGGTAAAGTTCGATTATGCAATGAATTAAAAAATAATAAAAATTAACACGTTTTTTTAAAAGTCAATTTTTTATAATTTAGTTTTAATTTGTTAAATAAAATAAATCAATAAGGAACTTCTATGCAATTAAAATTAACGCCATATTATATTAAAAGCACCAATTTAAAAGAAATTAATAACTCATATACTAATAAAAACGGAAACTGACGAAAAAATTATGATGTACTACATCCCAACTGACGCTCCTATTTAAACCAAGTTTTAACTGCTAAAGTTTTCTTTTTATCAAAATAATCGAACAGCCGTACACAATAATCAAACAAAAGTATTCCTTTACATTCACTCTAAATTTTTTACATACAACTCCTGCACCAAAACACAAATTGTAGCCGCAATTGCCGGTGCAAAAACAACACCAATAACACCCATATATTTTGCCGTTATAAACAAAAATAGATAAATTAAAATCGGATGAATATCTAACAGCTTACCAAAAACATAAGGTCTTACAAAATTATTTTCAACCAATTGTGCAATAGCAAAAACAATGACTATCAAAATTAAAATAATAAATCCGCACTTATACGCCGCAGCAAGACAAATAATTAATGCTATTGCGAGGCCTACTATGGGAATAATGTCCAATATTGCAGTAATAAAGCCTAAAAGAAATGCATAATCAACATTTAAAAAAAGGAGTCCGACTGTCATAATAACTCCTACACAACTCATTGCAGCAATTTGACCAACAATATAACCACCCACTTTATCAGATATCATATCTGACACTTCACCTGCTTTTTTTCTCATTTGCTTAGGAAACAAATGAAGATAAGCATTTTTAATATTAGTCTTATCAGCCATAAAATAATAAATAATCATCAACGATGCTATAAAATAAACAAAAGCCGAACTAATATTCCTACCAAAATCAATAATTTGTTGAATAACATTAGTCGTAAAACTTGAAGCTGAAGACAAAGCGTTTTCCAAACGAGTCGATGTAATATCCGGTTGTTTTAAGAATAATGAATTGCTTACAAATTCCTTTATATTGTCTGCGTATGATGAAAACATAATTAAAAATTGTTTTACTTCATGCCCAGCTAAAACAAATAATGGGATAAAAAATATTGCAAAAATAAAAATTGCAAAAAACAAAACTACAAAACTTGCAGTATGTCTTGAAAATTTATTTTCCAGTTTATCTACAACAGGATTAAGCGAACAAGCAATTACATATGAAGCAAAAAACATTACTGCTATATCTTGCATCTTTATAACCAAAATTAAAGCTACGGCAACTGCAGTCAAAAACAAAATATTTTTCCTGTTTAAATGTCTTTCAATTAACATTTCCAGCATTTATTTCCTTCCTTTGTTTTAAATTCGGATAATAATTAATTGTAATAATTTGATCTTGTGTGATTTTAACATGTCCCCCTTTTATAAAATTTGTTAATGAACCAGTCGGAGGCAGTGGCGTAAGTAGCCATTTTATTGGAAATACCAATAAACTCAAATCTAATCCAAATTTTTCATATTCACATTGCAATTCGTCAGAATCTATTTCGGGAATTTGAAAATTTCCTAAAATAATGCTTGCGGGAATACCGTTCATTCCGTTTGTAATTATTGTTTCAACTCTTGCAATACAAGGAGTACCCCTTTTTATTATTATTTTTCTGTCATTAAACACATTTTGTACAACTTTAAATTTAATAATTTGTCCTTCATAAATGTCCTTTTCGGATTCAATTGGCTTTATAATTGAAATTTTTATTGGGAATATAATTTGTATCCTGATAATCATAATTAACGTTTGCAGCCGGTTTTTCAATAATTTTTTCTGACAAAAACTCATCTGATATAAAGTCATTTTCAAAACAATATGAAAAAGGAATAAAATATAAAAAAACAAGCAACGTCATCAAAATTTTATTCATACTGTAAATCTTCCTTTGAATTATTTTTTATTTTTTCAGCCAACATTTTTCTGTTATTCAATAATGTTAAAAGAAAATTCTGGTAGCTATCCGTATAAGAATACGGGTTTTCTTTTATATAGTAAGGATATTTTGTATAAATGTATTTATAAATTATCGCAAGTCTTTTAGAAACTAGATTATGAGTTGATAACTTATCTTGTCTTTTTTGAGAAACCGTTTTTTGAATAAAAGTTATCAAGCCGATAGGATTATAGCCAGATGTAACCATATAATCAACAGCACGCTTGTCCGCCACAATTTCAAACTTTTTAGGGGCAGCTTTCATCTGCAAGCTTCTTAAAAATCCATTTGCTGCTCCGTCATAACTTCTGTTTGCCATCACTATTTGTCTGAACAAAAAAGCCGCCAACTCATCCTGATTTTCTATATTTTTATAAGCATCCTCAAAAACAATAACCTCTCTGCTTAAAAGAACTTTATTATTTTTTAAAATAGTTTTCTTCAAATCATTATCATATACAAAAATAATTCTGTTTTGAATTTTATTACTGTTTAAAATTTTATAACCGCATTTATTAACTTTTAGTTGTATTTCATTTTCTTTTATTAAATCTTGTTCATTTGTAAAAGCACAATTAAAAAAAATCAACAAAAGTAAAAATAGTACATTTATAATTTTCATATTTATCCTTCTGCTCTTATGTTAATTCCTTGTTTTTATTTGTTTTCATTAAAAATATCAAAATTATTATACCAAGTCCTAAAACGGCATATATTCTAAAAGAATCAATATATGCCCATAATTTTGATTGTTGCAATAATTGATTGTATAAGAGTTGTTGTGCCATTAAGTTTGCAGTATTAAAATCGGTATTTTGAATAAAACTTGATGTATATACAGATAATCTTTCAGCGTAGACATCATTAGTTTCGGTTAAATTTTTAACCATCATAAATTGGTGTATTTGAGAAAATCTTGAAATAAAAGTTGCAACCAAAGATGTACCTATTGCACCTCCTATTGTTTTGATAAAATTTTGCAATCCGCTGGCATTAGACATTTCGCTGGATGGAACGGTTAAACAAGAAAATGAAACAAGAGGAATCATTGCAATAGTCATACCTATACCAAATAAAATATTCGGTATAAAAATAGAAGCTTGTGATATTTCTAAATTAATATCCCCCAACAACCAACTTCCGATTGATAGTAAAAGAATTCCCGCTGATGCAAAAAATCTTACATCTAATCTCATTTGTAAATAATTATTCAATAATAATCCGATTAAACAACCGATACCTCTTGGCATCATAGATAATCCGCTGGTAAAAGCACCATAACCCATCATATTTTGCATAAATTGTGGAATCATTGCCAATGAACCAAGTAATATTGCATTCATTACGGTTATACATATTGTCCCCATAGTAAAATTCCAATTAGATAGGACATTTAATCTAACCAGAGTTTCTTTTCCTTTTATTTGTGAAATAATGAATCCGATTAAACCAATTACCCATATAATTGTTAATCTGCATATAAAGACTGAGTTAAACCAATCTTCGTCGTTGCCTTTGTCCATCATTATCTCAAATGCAACGGCAAACATAATTAAAAAAAGCAATCCCCACCAATCTGTTTTAACATTTTTTTGCTTTTGAGCATAAGGGGGATCAACAATCATTGTTTTTGCCATGGCAACAATTAAAGCTCCAACAGGAATATTCATAAAAAATATCCAATGCCAAGAATAATTTTCCGTTATCCAACCGCCCGAAACCGGTCCTATAATTGGTGCTACAATAACAACAAGACCAAACATGGTTATTGCCGTTGTTAAATCTTTGCCTTTAAAATTTTCCATAACTATTGCTTGTGCAATAGGAATTAAAATACCTCCCCCAAATCCCTGAAAAAAACGTCCCACAATCATAAGGGGCATTGAAGTTGATATACCGCATACCAAAGAAGATATTGTAAATATTGAAACCATTAAAATAAATATGTTTTTCCTGCCTGATAATCGGCATAACCAATCCAACATTGGAACCGTCAAACAACTTGTAATTAAATAACTTGTTAAAATCCAAATAGATTCTTGACTGCTAACTGAAAACTTCCAGCTATATGAGGAAGGGCAATGTTAGCTATTGTTTCATCAAGTGCAAACATAAATGCCGCAAACATTGTCGGTATTAAAATCAGCCATTTATTTAGTTTATTTTCACTATCAGCAACTTCAGCCATATAATACCTATTGAATATTCAATACCATACCACTATATACTATATGTATTGAAATTTCAATAGGTAATTAAAATTTTATGTTTTGGATTTTTTTTATTTTATCTATCTGCTTAAAAAGTTTTTGACTTATATCATTAAGCTCGTTAATGTCTTGTTCATTAAACATTTTTAATGCTTCATTTAAAATTATATTTCTTGCTTCTTTGTATATTTTCTCGCCTTTTTTTGTTATATAGCTTTTAACCGCAATGATTTGTTTTGACTTTGTCTCTTGTTCTCTTGTAATATAACCATCATTTTCAAGTGCCAATAACAACTTACTTACATAATTTCTTTGAATAGAAGTTGTCCTTGCTAAATCCCCTTGATTTATACCGGGATTTAACAATATTTGTTCCAATAAAAGATATTCGTTGTGATTGACTTTAATTGAAAATTTTTTATGAGTAATTCTTATAAATTCATTTATAACTTTTGCAAAACACTCAGCTGCATAAATTGCAGATTCATTATAGGCTACATATTGCTTAGCTTTTTTAATGTTCATTATGCACCATTTAATAATAACACTAACTGAAATATATCTTAAACATATACAAAAACAAATCCTATACACTGATTAAATGATTATATTTTAATAAAGTTTCACATAAATTTATTTTTTTAATAGAATAATACTATAAGCCGACATAGCTCAGATGGTAGAGCGGCTCATTCGTAATGAGTAGGTCAAGGGTTCGAGTCCCTTTGTCGGCTTATAATTTTTCCCAAAATAAATAAGCGAATTTTATCTTTACATTTAACCTAAATCATATTAAAATTTTCCATACTAAATTAAAGGATGTATGTTAAAGCTATTAAAAAAAATAACCCTGATAATACTTATAATAATTTTTAATCAACCGATAATCGCTATAGAAGAAGAAACAAACAAAAACAAACCAACCAAAAATCAAGAGATTATCGAGCTTGATATAATTGAAGATGAAAACAAAAAGAAATCTGATTCGAACGATTGGATTCAAAAAGATACCCTAAAAGACAATACCGATACAGAATTTTCAATTTTTGACAATTTAATAGATACAGATAAAGACAACGAACATCCTTTTAAAATTGAAGAAGAATCACTTTTTGGAAGAATATATAAAAAAGAAATCGAAAGAACATCAGTCCCATCATTCCTGCTTAAAGACGAATTAACTTTTAAGTTTAAAAAAGGAATGATAGATAAAATACAAATTTATGGTGCTTATCAGGGAAGTACAAACTTTACATTTGAAGATTCCGATTTTGACACTACTTATGGATACGGTTTTGCAGAAGCGGGACTCGTAGGAGACTTTAAGGATAAATATACAAATTTTAAATTACAATTCAACTTTAAAGAAAGCGAAAACAGAAGCTACTTACAAGGACTCATAACCGACGCATATTTCATGAACACAAGAATACCACACCACAAAATTATAGTCGGTAATTCAAGAAATCAAGTAGGTTTTGAGGGGGGTATGGGTTCATATATTTTACCTTTTATAACTCGTTCGCAAATTTCAAGGACATTTGGGAACACAAGAGCATTAGGCACAAGAATAGTTGGAAACTACAATCTGATAGATTACAGTTTCGCTCTAAATAGCTCAGACAGATTTTTTAAAGACTTTTTTCCCGGTGCAGAATTCACAGGCTGGGTAAATCTTAAACCGCTGGGAAAAACAGACGGAAAATACGGAGAAATAGTACTTGGTGGAGGAATAAACACCGGACACAACAACACAGATTACACAGTAACAGGTGCTTATGCCAGCTACAGATACAAAAAATTTGCTGCAAACTTTGAATACTCCTATGCTGACGGATACAACGGCACATACATAAGCACAAATAAAGCAGAAGGATTTTATACAACCTTAATATACAGATTAACAAAAAAACTTCATATTCTGGCAAGATACGATTGGTTCGACCCCAATAAAAACATAACAAACGATAACAGAAGAGAATATTCAATAGGATTAAATTATTTTATAAAAGGACAAGCACTGCGTCTTATTTTAAACTATGTATTTTGCAACTATGATAATATGCAAGATTCGCACAGAATACTTCTTGGAACTCAATTAGTATTATAAGCATGCTATGCTATAATGAAAAAAAGGAACGAAATATTGATTGAACTACTAGACTGTACTCTAAGAGACGGCGGATATATAAACCAATGGAACTTCGGCAAAAACGATATTTTTGCAATATTTGACTACTTACAAGATGCAGGAATAGAAATTATAGAAGTAGGATTTCTAAACGACAAAAAAGAACCCGACAAAAACAAAACAATAAACCCGCAAACAAAAATCTTTGACGAAATTTTTATAAATAAAAATAAAAAATCAATGACAGTCGCAATGGTAAACTACGGAAATTGCAAAATTGAAAATATATCAAAACCAAATTTCCTCGACGGTATAAGAATTATTTTTAAAAAACATGATATAAAAGAAGCACTAAAATACTGTAAAATCGTACAAGAAAAAGGCTACAAAGTTTTTATACAGCCCGTTTCAATTACAACATATACAGATGATGAAATGCTCGATTTAATTGAAAAAGTAAATTCAATTAATCCATATTCCATGAGCATAGTCGACACATACGGTTTAATGCACAAAAATCAAATGACTCACTACTTTAAACTAATGGAAAAAAATTTAAATGAAGAAATAAAAATAGATTACCACGCACACAATAATCTTCAACTGGCATATTCCAATGCTATAGATTTTACAAATCTAAAAACAAATAGAAATATAATCATAGATGCGTCACTATACGGAATGGGCAAAAATACCGGTAATACCTGTATAGAACTTATTGCAATGTATCTTAATAATAATTTTAACAAAAGCTACGACCTTGATAAAATACTTATCGCAATAAACAACCATATTTTAAAGTACAAAAACGAAACGAATTGGGGATATTGTCTTTCGTATTTTATTTCAGCCCTAAATAACTGTAATTCGGGGTATGTTGATTTTTTAAAAAAAGAAAAATTTGATTTAATTTCAATAAACAACATTTTAAAAAAAATTGATAGAGAAAAAAAACTAATCTATGACGAAGAGTATATTAAAAAATACGCACTAAGTTCAGTTTATTAAATATTTATCCAATTCATTTCTATCAAAAACTTCAATACTTTGTTTATTATGTATAAACACAAGACAACTTATTACGGATTTGAACATTGTAAATTCACTAAATTCAAATTTACGACGCAAATCATCCATATTTTCCGCCATAAATTCCGTTATTAATGTTTTATTTTTTAGTGTCAAAGAAGTGAAAAAATCCAACCCTTCTTTTGTTGTTATTCCTTCAAAATAAATTATGTCGGGGGATTGAAATTCAATAAAACGCATTGCTTTATCAAGGTTAAATCCGATATTTTCGTTTAATTCGCATTGTGAAACATTTTTTAGTTTATATTTTGCAATTGATTCCAACGTCATAACATTTTTATATTTTGGAATTAAATTCGATAAAATAGAATATATTAAATGAGTTTTTCCGGAAAGAGAAGAACCGCAAATCAAGATAATTCCGGACTTACTTAAAGCATTTTTTATTATTTCTATTTTATCTTGCGAAATATTTAATTTATCAATTGAAATTGGAGGATGATAAATTTTTATTAGTATTCTTTCACCATTAATTGTGGGAAAAGCAGAAACACTTGCCGTAAGTTCGCTTTTATCAACCGTAAAATTTAACTTTCCGAGCTGAGGAATTTCAAAAACATTAGGATCCAAATTACACAAAGACTTTAAAGATTGAATAAAAGAACTTGTTAAAAGACTCGGAATAACACCTGTTTTTATTATTTCATTCGGTTTTTTAAAATTTACACAAAGTCCTTCTTCGGTATTTTCAAAATATAACTCATGAACATCCTGACTTATTGCCTGTTTTAAAATCGCCCTGAATAAATCTTGAATATGCACTTCCGTTAATTCATCATTGTGCAATTCATCAAGCCAATTATAATTTTTTAATTCATTTGTATTTATATCATCAACCTTACTTTTAACATCATAGTACTCGTTAATCTTCTTCAATATACTTTTTTCCGATGCAATTACAGGATCTATATTTTTCTTTGATAACTGCATAATTTTATCAATGGAAAATAAGTCCATAGGATCAGCCATTGCAACAGTTAAAGTATCCTCAATAATAAAAAGCGGTAAAATCTTGTAATAAAGAGCATCTTTGTATGGAATATAATCCAAACATTTTTTATCAATGGTATAATTTTCCAAATCAACACAAGGGGTATGCAGCTTCTCTTCCAAAAACTTCATTAAAACATCTTCTTTAATCATCTGTGTGTTTATTAAGATTTGTCCGATGTTAGTATTTTGAGCTATAGCAAGCTCTGTAGCATGTTCAATATCATCATAAGTGACCAACCCGTCTCTTACAAGGTCATACTTTAACTTATCTATAGTTTTATTGTCTAAAAAATTATTTTCATTTAATAAATCCATTTTCATTGATTACCTTATTTATCAAGATACTTGTTAATTTTTTCCAAAACTTCCGAAAATTCAAAAGGTTTAGTTATATATTCGTCAGCTCCAGTTTCTTCCCCTATGATTTTATCTTCATCCTGACTTCTTGCTGTTATCATAATTATTGGAATATTCTTATATTTATTATCAAATTTCAATAAACGACATATTTTATACCCGTTTATTTTAGGCATCATAACATCCAATATAACTAAGTCAGGTGATTCGTTTTTTGCCATATTTAAACCACTTTCGCCGTCAAAAGCACATATACATTCAAAACCCTTGGCTTTCAACATAAAAGAAAGTGTTTCAACAATATCTTTTTCATCATCAACAATTAAAATTTTTTTCATTTAATTCTCCGATTTAAAACTCCTCGAGTAAATTTATATCAAAATTCTCATCTGGACAATACATCTTTTTTAATATTATATCATGTTCAAATAAATTTTCTTTCAAAGCAAAATTTTGACAAAAGTCATTTAACGTCAAACATAAAGCATCAAAAGAACTTCCTGAAATTTTTGGAATAAAAGCAAAATAAGCCGCCTTGTCATCATTTTTATTTATATACTCTTTTGACAAACAAGTAATATTTAAAAGTTTATTTTCTTTCAATTTTGAAATTAAATCAATATTTGCAGGATAAACAATTTTAATTAAACCCGTATCAGAGTAATTTGTAATTGTGTGCAAAAAGTCCATCTCGAAAACCTTTTTGCAATCCAATAAAGGCAATATAACATTAAAACATGCTCCGTTTTTCTCTTCACTATCGACCCAAATTGCCCCCAAATGCGAATCAATCAGCTGCTTGGTAATTGTCAAACCAAGTCCCACGCCGCCCTTGTTTCGATTTAAAGAACTTTCAATTTGAGAAAATTTATCAAAAATTTTTGGGATATCCTGTTTTTTAATACCAATACCATTATCCGTAACACTAACTTTAATATATTTACCCGATAACTTAATTTTGGGCATCACAAGTTTTTTATAATCAATTTCATTGCTATTTACAACAGAAGCAATAACACTTATTTTACCATTTTCAGGGGTAAATTTAAGTGCATTTGAAACAAGATTTGAAAAAATTTGCTCTATTCTTCTTATGTCTGCATAAATTTCCGGCAGTTTTTCTTTTATTTTTAAATCGAGTTCAATATTTTTTTCACGTGCAACCTGTAAAAAAGTCTTCTGCAATAATTCCAAAGAACTTGTTATATCAACTGTTTTATATTTAAAATCCAATTTTCCGGTTTGAATTCTAGACAAATCCAACAAATCCTCTATAATACCCGACAAACGCTGGATATTTCTTTTTGCCATTGAAATAAAGTTTTTAGCTTCGCTTGAAATTTTACCCGCCTGTTCACTCAAAACAATTTCAAGTGAATTATTTATCGGGGTCAAAGGTGTTCTTAGTTCATGGGATACAATTGAAACAAACTCAGATTTTAACCTTTCTAATTTTTCTAATTTTTTATTTGTAATTGAAATTTCTTCGTACAACTTAGCACTTCTCAAAGGCAAAGCCACTTGATGAGTTATTGCTTGAAAACAAGTAACATCCTCTTGACTAAAAGGAATTTTTCTAAACAATTCAACAACTCCAAAAAAATCATCCCCCACTTTAATAGGAGCGAATAAAGAATCAAAATTTATTGCATCAATACCAAAAACCTGATTAGAACGAGTTTGTTTTATTTTTCTCACAACTTCCACATCATCAAATTCTTTAACAACAGGTATGTCAGATTCATTAAACATTGCCTTATAATTCAATAAAGAACGAATCTTAAGTGCATCAACCAAATTATCACTTGGGGTATAAATAGTATTCAAACTAAAAACAGGCTTTAATAAAGATGAATTAAAAACCAAAACAGATGAAATATCAAAACTTAATGTCTTTTCCATTGCTTCAATCATAATATCGTAAAGCTTTGAAGTATTTAATGTTCCAGCAAATTGTGAACTCGTATTATACAAAACATTTAATTGATACAAACTTTTTGATAATTCTTTATTGTTTTCGTATAGTCTATCTAAAGACTTTTTAATCTTAAAGTGAGAATTAAATGTAGCGAGTAAAATCTCTCTATTGATTGGTTTTTCTATAAAACCGTCTGCAAGATTTAAAAATTCACACACAAAATCTTTTTCAAACAGAATAATAAATTGCATATTCTGATTTTTAGAAATTGACTTAATTTGCCTGATTATAAACTCACAATTTTCAACTTTTGAATCTATCAAAATTATATCAGGAAGAAAATTGTTTATTTGGGTAACAAAATCCTCAATACTACCTTCTGCATTCATTAATTCAACTTCGGAATCAATTAATATAGAACTGATGTCTTGACATTCAACAGTATTATTTAAAATTAAATATGCCTTAATCATAATAAAATTTTAGCAAAAGCACCAAATAACGGCAATTTATGAAATTTTTGTAATATTTAACTTAAATATTCCAATAAATTATCAGAATTATTAATTCCATATTCAATCAAAATGTCAGCTTTAGTTTTCCTATTAATTAAAATCTCAAATAAAGATTTTAGATATAGTCTTTCCTTTGAACTTAAATTTTTTCTTGCAATGTTAAATAATTTAAAAGCAACGTCCCAGCCGCTGTATTGAGCATTTACTCTAAAATCCAGACCATAAGTTGTTGCCAACATAGAGTAAAAATCAATTTTTTCAATTTTTAAAAATTTAAAAATATTAAAAAGCTCATAAAAATCACAGCAACAAAGCCCTTTATAAAAAGCACAGATTGCAAGGGCAGTATCAAAATCAGAACTATCATGATTTCTTATTTCAATATACTGTTTTAATCTGACATCAGGAAAACACAAACTCTGGTGCAAAACATAATCGTCAATGTTTGCAAAATAGCCCTTGTAACCAAAATTCATAAAAGTTGCAAAATCAATTTTTCCCAAAATCGGAATATCTTTTCCATCTCTTACAATATATACCATGGGAACTTTCAAAACTTGTTTGATATAGTTTCTTATAAAATTCTTATGCTTAAAAAATAACGATTTAAATACATCTTTATAAAATAAATTACAACGATTCTTACCTGTATATAACCAAGCATAAGCACGATTTGTCTTTTTGTCAGTTAAACAATCTTTTTCAATAGGACTGTTTGAAGACAAGCCCGTCATAAACGGCATTATTAAATTAAAAAATAAAACCTTATTGTAAGCATCGAAAATATTTTTATAATCAATATTTATCTGAATACCCGCAGTTTGCCTCATCATTTTTTGGCAAAGTTCTCCTTTTTCACAAAAAGGCAGATAATCGTTCATTATTTTATATCTGTTTTTTTGCAAAATATCAATTTCATTAACGGAATTTTTTGGATTGATTCCATACCCCAAAAACACAACATCATAAACATCAGCTATTTTATCCAAAAGATTTAAAATCATTTCGGCTTTTGATTGAATATCCACAATATTTTCAAAAGGTTTTAAACTAAGTTCTAGTTGACAACCCGGCTCAAGCGAAATTGAATTTCCTTCATTATCTTTTGCACCAATTACAATATCAGAGTCATATATTAACTCCCATTTTAATATTTCAGAAAAATTCCTTATTACTTTTGAAATTTTGTCGTAGGAAGCAACAGATCTTGTCTTTTTATCAAAACTAATTCTTTCATACTCTATCCCGAATAAATTTGAATTTTTGACATTAGAAAAATAAAACTTTTCTATATCTGAAATTGTTAATCTATAATTTTTAGGACTGTTGTTAATTTCTGTCGGTTTTTTTTCAATAGTTAAATTCTGCATATTCAAATCTTATCATAAATAATAATTTAACAAGTTAAACAAATTACCTAATTCAAATTTTAATGATAAAATCAATTTATGAATTTAAATTATGCCATAAGAGCAAAAAAATTTAAAGCAAAAAAAGCACTGGGACAAAATTTCCTTATAGATTCGGATGTTATCAATTTTATTTCTAATTTTGCGAATGAAAATGATGAAATTCTGGAAATTGGTCCCGGATTAGGCTTTGTAACAGAAAAACTTGTTCAAAAAGCAAAAAAAGTCATAGCTTTAGAAATAGATAAAGACGCAATTACTGTTTTAAATAAAAATTTATCTGGCAATAAAAATTTTCTCTTATTTGAACGAGATATTTTAAAAACCGATATCAACGAGCTTCCTTTTGAAGACAAAAAAATAAAAGTAATTGCAAATATTCCTTACTATATAACAAGTCCAATATTAGTCCATCTACTAGGCGAAATAGATGAAATAAATCACAAAAACAGATCCAAAATAAGTGAAATAATCCTAATGGTTCAACTGGAAGTCGCAAGAAGAATAATAGCAGATGAAAATTCCGACAATAAAGAATACGGTTCTTTATCAATATTATCTCAAATGTATTCGGATACAGAAATAATAAAAATTGTTCCGAAAAGCTCTTTTCTGCCAAGTCCAAAAGTAGACAGTGCGATAGTTAAATTTATAATTAAAGAAAACCCAAAAGTTGAAATTACGAGACTTTTAAAGAAAACAATTAGAGCTATATTTTCAACAAGAAGAAAAAATATAAAAAACGCACTCCAAATAGCCAAATTTAAAGATGTTGAAGAAGCACTAAACAAAGCAAATATTCAAAAAACAAAAAGAGGTGAAGAATTATCCCTTAAAGAAATTCAAAAACTTTCACAAGCTTTAGAGGAATTCAACTAATGAAAACTATAAAAATACAATGCCCGGCAAAAATTAATCTTGATTTAAGAGTATATCCACGCGATAAAAAAACAGGATATCACGATATAAAAAGCATAATGCAGACAATAAATCTTTATGACTACATTACCTTGGAACTTGAAGAAGGTGATGAAATAATTTTGTCGGGAACTTCAGATGAGATTCCTTATAACAAAGAAAATTTATGCTATAAAGCGGCAGAACTGTTTTTCAAAAAAATAAACAAATCCTATAAACTAAAAATTTATATAGAAAAAAATATTCCGGTATGTGCCGGACTTGCCGGCGGTTCAACAGATGCAGCCGGAGTATTGTACGGTTTAAACAAACTTTTAAATAGCCCCTTAAAGGATAGCGAGATGGATGAATTAGCACTTAAACTCGGTTCTGACTTAAATTTTTGCTTAAGAGGGGGGACAAAACTCTGTAAAGGCAGAGGCGAAAAAATTATAGATATGCCATTTTTTAATTTTAAACTTTCTTTAATAAAACCTAAAAATCTTAAAATTTCAGCAAAAGAAGCCTATGAAGCTTTTGACAAATTAAAGAAAGAATCTACCATGAGAAATGATTTAGAATTTGCACTTATTGAAACTAAAAAATATCCAGAAATTAACTACCTTTCATCTCTTAATCTACAAATGTCGGGTTCGGGGCCAACATTTTTTGCAAGAGAGGAAAAAATTGAGTTAAAAAATGATAATTATTTAATAATTAACAACCTAAACTCTATAAATTACGGAACAAGAGAAGTATAACTACAATAATTCATCTTCTATCAAATACCTTGGACGTCTTTTGACTTCTCTAAATACTTGACCCAAATACTCTCCGACAATACCGACACAAAATATCTCAATTCCGCCAAAAAAGGAGGTTAAAATAATTGACGTTGCCCATCCGTCGGGAGAATCATTGTAAAATAATTTTGCAAAAATTGCCCAAAGTCCCATAGAAAAACCAAAAATCATACAAAATATTCCAAGTACGCAAATCAATTTCAAAGGAACAATACTATATGAAGTAATACCGTTTACCGCAAGTGCGGTTAAGGAAATTAAATTAAATTTTGATCTTCCTACTTTTCTCGGTTTGACATCAAAATAAACATTTGTGGTAGTAAAACCTATTTCATGAAAAAAACCTCTTAAAAATAAATCAGTTTCTTCAAATTTCTCCAATACATTTAAAACTTCGTGTGATACAAGTCTGTAATCCGAATGATTTTTGGGAATTTTTACACCTAAAATGTTCATTAATTTATAAAAAGCAAGTGCTGAAGTTTTTTTAAACCAGTCATCCGTTTTTCTGTCATTTCTGATACCAAATACGATTCTGTAGCCTTCATCATATTTATCAACAAATTCCTCTATTTTAGATTCATCTTGCTGCAAATCAGCATCTATGGTAACAACGGCAGAACAGCCAATTTTATTTGCACCCAGCATGCCTGCAAGCAATGCCTTTTGATTACCAAAATTACTGGAAAATTTAATTGCCTTAATTTTATTCGGGTGTCTGGCAACAGCCTTAGCAATCTCAAGCCAAGTATCGTCAACTGAACCGTCATCCACAAGATAAATATAGCTGGAATCGGATATTTTTTCCTTTTTTTCTAATTCAAAAAGCACTTCCAACAATCTTTCCGTTGTTGGTTTTATTAAATCCTGTTCGTTAAAACAAGGTACAGCAATTGCAAGTCTTGTATCTTTCGCCATATTTACCTCCGAACTACATGCTACCATAAAATATTTAATCTTGTAAAACAATTTTATGATAAAATCATCAAAGGAGTCGAAATGAAAAAATTTGTTCTTAATGCTGATGACCTTGCAAAAAGTGAATTTCACAATAATGCCGTTCTTGAAGGGTTTAAAAAAGGCTTTTTAAAGAGTGCAAGTATTATGGCAAATATGCCTTCATTTGAAGATGCAATTTACAGGATAATACAACCAAATCCAAAATTGGGAGTTGGAATTCATCTGAATCTTATTGAAGGAAAAGCACTTAATCCAAGCTTGAAAACCCTCTGCGACAATAACGGCAACTTTAAAAACGGATATTTCGACATACTTTTAAAGTCAAAAAATAAAAACTTTTTGAAAGAAGTTGAAATTGAATTTAAAAGCCAAATTGAACTTGCTCAAAAATATATACAATTAACCCACATAGATTCACATGTTCATATCCATTCCATTCCTGCAATTTTTGAAATTACGGCTAAATTAGCAAATGAATACAATATAAAACAAATAAGAACACAAGCTGAAATTCCTTATTTTATTTCAAATGAAAAAAAATATAAAAAATATTTAATTAATCTTGCTAAAGTAATGCTTCTAAATTATTTTACACTAAAAAATAAACCTATTGTAAAAAAATACAATTTAAACACAAACGATTATATTATTGGAGTGGGCTATACCGGAATGATGTCTTCAACTAGTGTTCTTGAAGGATTGAAAAAAATTAAAGGAGATAATACTGTTGAAGCACTAATACATCCTGCAATATATTACAATGAAACAAAAGACTCGCACACAAAGGAATTTGAAATAACCCAAGACAAAATGCTCAAAAATTTAATTGAAAATTTAGGATATATAACAACTAACTACATTGAAGAACAAAACAATATTTCACTTTCAAATGTATAAAATAAATGTTATAATTTTTTCATATTTTATAGAGGAATTAATTTTATATGTTGCAATCAGTACCCAAAGCCATCAAAAACGCATTCAAAGGAAGTTTTATAAAAAAAGTATGTAACTATCTGCATGATTGCGTAAGAGAAGAAGTAAAGTCATCAACCTTTCGAAATTTAAAGGGTGATAAAGAAAATAAATGGGCATTCTTAGACGGAAGTGAAAAAGTTTTTACCAATTTTGACACTCCTTTAATGCTTGACGGGACAGACAGTTATTTAACAGAACTTATGATTCAATCCGAAATGAATCAAAAAGACAAATATTTAATATATGGATTTCTTTTTTTAGTGGGCAAAAATGGTAAATCAAAAAAAAATAATGAATTTTTAACCCCGCTTTTATATGCACCTGCAAAACTTGAAAGGGTTGGAATTAATCTTGAACTTTCCATACAAGAAGACGTGCTTTCTCTGAATACAGGTGCAATAGCTCAATTAATACAAAGAGAAGACGAACAAGAAACAGATGCAATGCTATCAGGCCTGTTAGATGTTGTTCCCTCGCTTCCTTTAAAAGAAGACGAGCTAAACATTTTTCTTACAACTCTAAAGTCATTGGCACCAAGCATACAAATATCGCTTGACATCGGTGCAACATCTGATATTAAACAAAGTGAAGCGGATTTTTACAACAACGAAGCAACTATTGAAGATATCGAAAACGGCAATTTTGATTTTGATTCAATAGAAAACATGCAAAATGCTCCAAAAGTAAAAGTAGACACTCTTATTTTAGAACGCACGCAAGCTGTTATTTTAACAACAAGACCCACAGTAACAGCCGGAGTCCTGCACGAACTTATGCAAATAGCGGAAAAACCTTCCGGGGTCCACAGAGAAACAGTTCTGAATGTTATTAACCAAGAATTTTTAGAATCAACGGGACAAATAGAAATAAAGCTCGAAGAAAATGATTTAAAAACATTCTTCCCCATAACCCCTTTAAGTTTATCGGATTCGCAAGAAGAAGTTATAAGAAAAATTGAAGAAAACGACTTTTTAGCAGTATATGGTCCCCCGGGAACCGGAAAAAGCCAGACAATAGTAAATGTTGCAGCACATCTTATAGCAAACGGAAAATCAGTCTTGGTCGCAAGCAGAATGGATAAAGCAGTTGACGTTGTAGCAGAAAGATTAAATGAACTTAACGCACCGTATTTAGCACTCAGAGCAGGAAGAGCAAACTATCAAAGACAGTTAAATAACGAATTGCAAGAACTACTCTCAAGCAAGGCAGATTTAAACGGCGACATAAGCGATAATATGACAGCAGACATAGATGATATGAAAGATTTGCTAAAAGACATCAAACGCCTTGAAGATTCTGTTCTTGTAATTTTATCTCTTGAAAAAAAATATACCGAAATATATGAAGAGTTTAAAGATGCAAAAGATAGCATTTCAGACTTAACTTTAATTATCAATAAAATAAAATACGAACAACTTGAAGAAGCAAAAAAAACATTTTCTGTAATTGAAGAACTAGAAAACAAATACAAAAAATCGCTTTTCGATAAAATAAAATTATTCTTCGACTATAAAAAAATTAAAAAACTTTTAAAATTACAAAAAGTTCTCAATGAAGAAATCTTAAAACGCCTGCCCTATGAGCTGCATATTGCAATGGAAGAAGCTAAATTAAGACAAGTCGAGGACGATATAAATTCAAAAGGTAATCTGCACCAAATATTAAGAAGAATAAAAACCCTAAAATCCAAACAAAAAAAATTAGCAACAGATATATTAAAAAACAAAAGAAGAACGGCACTTAAAAATATTCTATGTGATGCCTCTAAAAGAAGAAGATTGATGATACATGCCAAATCATTGGTCTCAAGAAAAACCAATCTTCAAAACAGGCTTCTTGAAAAAGAAGATTTTAAACCGCTTTTAAATGCTTTCCCATGCTGGTGCACAACAACATACGCTATTTCAAACAGCCTGCCTTTAAAACCGGCGATGTTTGATGTGGTTATAATTGACGAAGCATCACAATGCGACATAGCTTCTTGCATTCCTGTTTTATACAGAGCAAAAAAAGCGATAATAGTAGGTGATGACAAACAACTGCCTCACCTTTCTTTTCTTGAAAAAGCCAAAGAACAAAGTTTTCTAAATCAATACGGAATAGACGATAAATATCAATTAATGTGGCGTTTTAGAGATAATTCAATGTTTGATTTGGCAAATTATTATTCAACCAATCCCGTACTTTTAGATGAACATTTTAGATCATCCGCTCCAATAATAGAATTTTCAAGTAATGAATTTTACGGCGGAAAAATAAAAATAATGAGTCCAAACATAAACAATAAAGATATAGTTGAATTAAGGATAGTAAAAGAAGGAAAAGTTGACTACGATGCAACAAGAAATGTTCCTGAATGCGAAGAAATTATAAAAACCATTCAAGAAATAATTATAAACGATTCAAAAAATGAAAATCCGATTTCTATAGGAGTAATTTCACCATTTAGGGCACAAGTTGACCTGATTAAAAAGGCAATTTTGAAAGTATTTGACGGAGACACAATTTTAAAACATAAACTCGATGTCGGAACAGCTCATACTTTTCAAGGTGATGAACGAGATGTTATGCTTTTGTCATGGACTTTTGCACCAAATTCACATACCCAAAGCTTAATTTTTGCACAAAAACCGAATCTTTTTAATGTCGCAATTACACGTGCAAAATACAAATTAATTAACTTCATATCAAGAGATGTGAACGAGTTGCCGGAAGGTCTTTTAAGAAATTATCTCGAATATGTTAAAAAAATAAATGCAAGCGAAAGAAAAAATTATTTTAAAAACCCGTTCGAAAAAACAGTTTTCGATGAAATAATTAAAGAATTTCCCGCACTTGAAAAAGAGGGAAAAATAATGGCCGGAGTTGAAATGGGTTCAATAAACGCAGATATAATAGCAGATAAAACTGTCATTGAAGTTGATGGCATCGAAGACAATATAAAATGCAAATATAACGACATGAAAAAACAGGCAATAATGGAGCGTTGCGGATATAATGTCATAAGAATAACCAAAAGAGAATGGATGATATCAAAAGATGCCTGTTTGGATAGAATAAAACAAAATATATGCGAATAAAAAAACCCGCTAATGCGGGTTTTTTATTATTTATTTAACATTTGCTTAATGCCATCGATAGAAGATAAAATTCCCGTAGCCTCATAAGGCATATAAACAACCTTATTATCCTGACCTTTTGCAATATCCTGCAAGGACTCAAGATATTTCATTGCAATTAAATATTTATCCGGCTGACCTTGATTTTTAAATGCATCGGTTATTCTTTCAATAGCACCTTTTTCTGCATCAGCTTCGATTAGTCTTGCTTGAGCATAACCTTCAGCCTTTAAAATTTCAGCTTGCTTAATACCTTCAGCTTGATTGATTGCAGCCTCTTTTTCACCTTCAGCCTTTAAAATAGCGGATTTTTTAAGACCTTCCGCTTCAAGGATAGCTGCACGTCTATCACGTTCTGCTTTCATTTGTTTTTCCATAGCGGACTGTATATCAACAGGCGGAATAATATCTTGTAATTCAACACGATTTACCTTAACACCCCATTTATTGGTTGCTTCATCCAATATTGAACGCAACTCGACATTAATCTTATCTCTTGAAACTAATGTTTCATCTAAATCTAATTGACCGACAAGATTTCTTAGAGTTGTTTGAGTCAATTTTTCAATTGCTTCCGGCAAATTTTGTATTTCATAAACAGCAGATTTTGGATCCACAATTTGAAAATACAAAAGTGCATTTATGCTGATTGAAACATTATCCTTGGTAATTACTGTTTGACGGGGAAAATCATAAACAGATTCTCTTAAGTCTATTCTTGTTCTTTCTTTTATAAAGGAATATGTTTGTCCGTCATATCCTTTTTGCACAACCTTCCAAGCAACTCCTCTGGGTGCTTCAATTATAGGGACTATAAAATTTAAACCCGATTCAAGTGTCTTTTTATATTTCCCAAGCCTTTCAACAATAACAACTTCGGCTTGCTGAACTATAATTACCCCCTTGATTACAAAAACCAATACAAGTGCTAATAAAAAAATTAAAAAAATAGTCAAATCAATATCTCCTTATACAAACTAATCCACTTTTTTAACGTACATTATAATACTTTCGTAATCGATTATTTCTACATCACAACCCGCTTCAATAATTTCATCATCCTTTGTCCTTGCTTGCCATCTTTCATCATATATAGAGATAGCTCCTGAATTTTTATCAATTTTTTCAACTGCTTTTGCTTTTTTTCCGACATATTTTGCACAAATTCCCGTTTGTTGTTTTTTGTTTTTTTCGCATTTAATTAAAAGAGGTCTTAATGTATACATTAAAATTATCGATAATACACAAAAACACACAGTTAAAACAATAACACTTTTAACATAAACAGAAATTACAGCACACAAAAAAGCGGCGATCGCAAAATTTAAAAAGAAAATCCCCGGAATCATCATTTCAAGAATTAAAAAAGTTATTCCAAAACATAATATAATCTGCCACATATAACCTCCTAAAATATATTTACATATTATATTATATTTTTAAATTATGCAAAAATATAATAATTATTAAACTAAATTTTGTCTCAATTCATATATTAATTCTTTTTGAATTTTATTTAATTTATAGGACTCTATTGCCTTTGTTAAAGCCTTTCTTACAACCCAAGTCGAAATATTATTAGTTCTAATGTCATTCAAACAACCATTAAAATTTTTAATTAAGCAAAAAGATAAACACCAAGCCGCCCCCATCTTGGCATAATATCCGTCATTATTAAACTGCTTAATGGAATCAAAAACAAAATCATAATCATCATCTATAAAATACATCAACATAACCACATAACAAAATCGAACTTCAAATTCGTTTTTAGAAAACATGTATTTTTTTAACAATTTTTTTGTTCTTTTTTTATCTATAGATAAAAATTTAGCAGATGCACAAAGTGTATCACATATTGACCAATTTGTAATTTTTGGAATAAATTTTTCAATTATATCAAAAGCCTCATCAACATCCCTGACAAAACCAATAAGCATTGCCTCGATTATTGTTAATTCAAAAAATTCATCATCATTTTGCAGCAAAAATAACCTATAGTCAGATTTTGAAATACGTTTTGCAATTTTTCTTAAAAGCGGCAAGCGAACACCTATAATGTTATTAACATTAGGGAGTAAACTTGATGAAAAATTTTTATACTTTTTATCAGAAATTTTTATTAATTCTCTTTTTAAATCATCAATCATAACAAATCAACAATAACTACTCCGTCTTTTCCTTCTGTTGCATCTCCATATCGAAACTTTGCAACATAGGGAGAATTTTTTAAATAATCATTAACAGCACTCTTTAATGCCCCCGTCCCTAATCCATGAATAACAGTAATTTGTCCCAATCCTCTTAAGCTTGCTTTATCCAACTTTTCATCAAGATATTCAATAGCATCTATAACACGCATACCTCTCAAATCAATTCTTGAAAGTAACCCGTCATCATGATTAAAAGAAACCTGAATTTTTTTAAGATGAGGTGCTACTTTTTTATCAGTTTTTGCCAAATCTTCCAACTTAACCTTTGATTTAATATTTCCTATTTTAACCGTTACAAAGCCCTTTTTATCAGGCAAACTATCCAATATAACAACTTGATTTAATTTTTTTATCAAAACATTTTGACCGATTTTTAATTCAGAAACATCTAAACTTTGATATTTATCAGCTATTTCATCCTCATTTTTTGAAAATTCTTCTCTAATTGCATTTTCTAATTTATTTAAACGATTATAAGAACGAAGTGCAACTTTAATTGACTTTTCTTTTCTTATCTCATCCACAATATCTTTAATTTCATTTCTTGCATCATCGAGTTGATTTTGAAATTTCTTTTTAAAATTGTCCAGCGACTTTTTTTTATTCTTTTTGAACTCACTTAATTTTTCATCATATTCAACTTTTGTTTTATTTGTAATTTGCAAATTATGTTCTATTTCTTTTTCTTTTTTTAGCAATTCTACATTTGTTTTTTCAATTTCATTAAACATTTTTAAAGAATTTGAACCACCTTCCAATAAGTATTTTCTAGAATTTTCCACTATCTCAGATTTTAAACCCAATTGTAAAGAAATATCTATTGCATTTGAAGTTCCTGATATCCCAAAAACAAGCTTATATAAAGGTTTTAAAGATTCAACATCAAATAATACCGTTGCATTTTCAAAATAAGGATTTTTATATTTTAGCGTCTTCAATTCTCCAAGGTGAGTAGTAATTATAGCATTAGCACCAATCGAAGCAATATATTCCAATATTGCACGAGACAAAGAAGCACCTTCTGAAGGATCTGTGCCTGAACCTAATTCATCCAATAAAACCAGAGAGTCGGAAGTTATTTTATCCAAAATATCAGCTATATTTTTAATATGAGCACTAAATGTAGAAAATCCCTGTTCCAAACTTTGTTCCGTTGAAATATCGCAAAAAATTTCCTTATAAGGAAAAATTTTTGCACCCAAACAGGGTATATGAAGGCCTGCCTTTGTCATCAAAATAAGTAATCCTACAGTTTTAAGAGCGACTGTTTTTCCGCCCGTATTAGAACCCGTAATCAAAACAATACCGCATTGATTTTTTGAATTTTCACCCATGATAAAATCATTTTCAACAATTTCATCTTTGACATCAACCAACAGAGGATGACGCATAGCTTGGATGTCAATTATTTTTTCTTTAGATAATTCCGCACAACTTGCTTTTAAATATCTTGAATATTTTGCTTTAGCAAAAATAACATCCAAAACGGTAAGTATTTTCTGATTTTCCAATAATTGCGGATAAATACTTTTAAATTTTTCTGTCAATAAAGCTAAAATTCTTTCTATTTCAGCTTTGATTTCAATATCTATCGAGCGAAGCTTATTTGAATACGGAACCAATATCGCAGGTTCAATAAAATAAGTTAAATTAGTTGAAGAAACATCATGAACAATTCCTGAAATTTTATTTTTACAACTTGCCTTTACCTGAAAAACCGGTCTGTCATCTCGAGTAGACACAACGGTATCCTGAAGATTCTCAGCAAAAGAATTATTTTGTAAAAGATTATTTATGGCAACTCTTAAATTTTCTTTGTTATCACGATAAGAAATTCTTAAAGATTTTAATTTTTCGCTAGCATTATCTTTAATGTTTAAATCACTATCAAATATTGAAAAAATCTCATCTTCAAAACCTTTATCCGTATATAAATTTCCAGCTATATTCAATAAATTAGCAAATTCAAACTTTGATATATAATTTTTTGTCAATCTTGAAGTTTGAAGATTTTTAGCCAACTCAATAATTTCTGAAGCTAAAAATGTTTTATTTTTAAAAATTTTTTCAACATCTGCAATTTCGTGTATTGGTAAATTCGCTTGAGAATCTTCAATTATTTTTTTTGCATTAGTAGTTAAATCCAAACTATATTCTATTTGAAGAGGTAAATCAAAAACCTCTAAATTTTGGCAAACAATCTTGGCAAGATTTGAATTTGCAAACTTAGAAAGATTAGATAATACTTTATCAAATTCAAGTGCAATATAGTGCTTATTTTTTTGAGCAATTTCATTCATAAAAAAATTGTAACAAAAATATAAAATAAAAAAGAGCGGTAAAATTTACCGCTCAATATTTTTATAAAAATTTTTATTTTGTCATTGCATTTTGAACTGCAACAGCAACAGCAACCGTTGCACCAACCATCGGATTGTTGCCCATTCCAATAACGCCCATCATTTCAACGTGTGCAGGAACAGAAGATGAACCCGCAAATTGAGCATCACTATGCATTCTTCCCATTGTATCAGTCATGCCATAGCTTGCCGGTCCAGCAGCAACATTATCGGGATGAAGCGTTCTTCCGGTACCCCCGCCTGAAGCTACCGAAAAATATTTTCTACCATTTTCGGTTGCCCATTTTTTATATGTACCCGCAACAGGATGTTGAAATCTTGTTGGATTTGTCGAGTTGCCTGTTATTGAAACATCCACCCCTTCTTTTATCATTATAGCAACACCTTCGGATACATCATCAGCCCCATAGCATTTAACTTTTGCTCTTTCGCCAGCTGAAAAGGGTGTTTCTTTAACAACCTTCAATTCACCTGTCTTATAATTATATTCGGTTTCAACATGCGTAAAACCATTTATTCTTGAAATAATATAAGCGGCATCTTTGCCTAAACCGTTAAGAATAACTCTTAAAGGTTCTTTTCTTACTTTATTTGCATTTCTTGCAATACCTATAGCTCCTTCTGCAGCAGCAAAAGATTCATGGCCCGCTAGAAAACAAAAACATTTTGTTTCTTCTCTTAAAAGCATGGCACCTAAATTACCATGACCAATGCCGACTTTTCTTGTATCTCCGACAGAACCGGGGACAGCAAAAGCCTGTAAGCCTATTCCTATTGCTTCTGCAGCATCAGCAGCATTAGTTATACCTTTTTTGATTGCTATAGCACAACCTAAAGTATATGCCCAAGAAGCATTATCAAACGCAATAGGCTGAATTCCTTTAACAATTTCATCAACATTAATACCCTTAGACAGACATAATTCATTAGCTTCATCTAAAGAAGAAAAACCATACTCTCTTAATACCTTGTCAAGAGTTTCTTTGCGTCTGTCTTGTCCTTCAAATTTTGCCATATTATATTTTCCTTTATATCTTAAACTACAAACTACTTTTTACGTGGGTCTATTGTCTTAACGGCTTCATTAAATCGACCGTATGTTCCGATATTCTTTTCGTACGCTTCTTTAGCATCAACGCCAGCTTTAATTGCATCCATAACTTTTCCAAGATTAACAAATTTGTAGCCTATTACCTCATCATTCTTATCTAAACCAAGCTCCAATATATAACCTTCAGTTAAAGATAAATATCTGACGCCTTTTTGTTTTGTAGAATGAATTGTACCTACCATAGAACATAAGCCTTTTCCTAAATCTTCAAGACCTGCACCAACGGGTAAACCATTTTCAGAAAAAGCCGTTTGAGTTCTTCCGTAGACAATTTGAAGGAATAATTCTCTCATAGCAACATTAATAGCATCACAAACAAGATCTGTATTCAAAGCTTCCAATATTGTTTTACCGGGAAGAATTTCACCTGCCATAGCAGCAGAATGTGTCATGCCAGAACAACCGATTGTTTCAACAAGAGCCTCTTGAATAACACCATCTTTAACGTTTAATGTCAATTTACAAGTACCTTGCTGCGGTGCACAACAGCCGCATCCATGAGTCAAACCGGAAATATCTTTAATTTCTTTACATTTTGTCCATAAACCTTCCTGTGGAATCGGAGCAGGAGAACCTTTTACGCCACGAGCCACGCAACACTTTTCTTCAATTTCTGAAGTTACTTGAATACGATCCATTTGACCTCCTTATTTACTAAACATTCACAATCTATTCTAATATAAACATACTTTCATTGCCAAACAAAATTTAAACAAACAAATTTTATTTTTTTAAATTCATGAAACATATTAAACAAATAGCAACAAAATCTTATACTTGCAAAAACTTCATAAAAAAGTTTTAATATATTTTAAAATACATCATTAGGAAATTAAATTATGAAAGACGAAACAAAATGCCTACATTCGGGCTACACTCCAAATAACGGCGGTCCTGGAGTAATGCCCATATATCAAAGTACAACTTTTAGATTTAATTCTGTCCAAGAAATAGCAGAAGTTTTTGACGACCCCACCAAAGCCCATATTTATACACGCTTTACAAATCCAACGGTAGATTGCGTAGAAAAGAAAATTGCAGACCTAGAAGGCGGAATTGCAGCTATGTGTACAACATCCGGTCAAGCAGCAAGCTTGATTTCGGTTCTTAATCTGGCTTCATCGGGAGATAGAATACTTTCGACAAGTGCAATATATGGCGGAACAGTTAACCTTTTTGCCGTAACTTTAAAAAAATTTGGAATAATTGTTGACTTTGTTGATGTTGATGCAAATGAAAACGAAATTCAAGCAATGATAAAACAAAACACAAAAGCAATCTTTGGAGAAACACTATCAAATCCATCATTAAAAGTATTAGATATCGAAAAATTTGCTAATATCGCTCATAAAAATAAAATCCCGCTAATAATTGACAATACTTTTCCAACCCCCATACTATGCAAGCCGATTAATTATGGAGCTGACATAGTTATACATTCAACAACAAAATATATGGACGGACACGCACTTCAAGTTGGGGGTGTAATAGTTGATTCAGGTAAATTTAATTATGCAAACGGAAATTTTCCGGAATTCATTGAACCCGACGAATCATATCATGGAACAATATACACAAAAGACTATCCCAAATGCCCGTTTATAATTAAAGCAAGAACGCAATTAATGAGAGATTTCGGATGTTATCCTTCAGGCATGAGTGGATTTTTATTAAATCTTGGACTTGAAACACTTGCTCTCAGAATGGAAAGATACTGTAAAAACGGACTCGAACTGGCAGAATTTTTTAACAATCATCCAAAAATAAAATCAATTAACTATCCCGGTTTAAAACACGATAAATATTATAATTTAGCTCAAAAATACTTACCTAAAGGAACATCGGGGGTTATGAGCATTACATTAAACGGCACAAGACAAGAAGCAATGGAATTTATGAATAAACTAAAACTTGCTTCAAATGAAGTTCATGTTGCAGATATTAGAACATGTGTTCTTCATCCTGCAAGTGCTACGCATAGACAACTAACAGATGAACAACTTATTGCTTGCGGAATAAACCCCTCTATGATAAGAGTTTCTGCAGGATTGGAAAATATAAATGACATAATTCAAGATTTTAAAAATGCACTTGATTAATTCAAAAAATTTAAAATTATTACTTTAACTTGCGATGAAAAAAATAAACAAACAACCGAAGCAAAAATCAAAGCAGGACCAAAAGGCATAATATAAAACTGCGATTTTTCAATACCATCATTTTCATTGAAAACGTTTTGTTTTTTTTCAGTAATTTCATAAACAATATTCTTTAATGCCCAAAGCAAAATAATACAAACAATCAAAGCAAAAAACAAATACAAATTATCGTCAAATAAATTCAGATAATTTACAAAAAATACACTCAACAATCCTATAAGCACAATTAAATAAGAAACAGCAACACAATATTTTTTGTTATTAATTTCTCTTAAAGCAATAATCGGGATAGAAAAAAAACATTGCAGAATGAAACTCAAAACAATTATTAATAACAATATTTTAAAACCAAAAATAGCCCCCAAAGCAACAGCAATCAAGCTATCGCCTTCACCGAACATTCTAAATCCAATTATTTTTCTTGTAAATAGTGCCAATATCTCAAAAAATAAAAAACCGAATATTGCACTCAAAACAGAATCAAAAATAGATACGCCGGATAATTTTAAAACCGAAAATAAAATTCCAACAAATGCCAAAATATATGCATGAATATCAATTATAACAGTTTCTTTAAAATCAGTGCCTGCAAGCAATATAAAAAATGACAAAATTATCCAGACAAAAAGCGTTTTTAATGTTAAACCAAAAGAAATATAACCGGCTAAATAACAAAAACCGCAAATAAGTTCAACCAAAGGATACTGAATTGATATATATTCTTTGCAAAAAGCACATTTACCCCTTAAAAAAATATAAGAAAAAACAGGAATATTCATATACCAAGCAAGCTGGTTTTTACATCTTGGACATTTTGAACGTGAATGAATAAAATCTTCACCTGCCAAACTCCTTAAAATAACAACATTCAAAAAGCTACCGATGCAAAGACCCAATATAAAAACATATACTGAAACAATCCAAACCGGAACATTACTCATATTGCTTCAAACCTTTTTTTGAAACAATTTCGAATAACTTTGTCAATGCCTTTTTTAGCTTTCTTGAAACCTGCATCTGGCTTATATTAAGTTTTTCTGAAATCTCTCTTTGATTTAAACCTTCATAATAATTTAAAACAATCAATTTTTGTTCAATTGGTTCCAATTTTCTGATTGCATCATCTAAAATCATTCTGTTTTCATAACAATTAAAAGCTTCTTTCTGGCTTTCGTCTTCAATTTTTTCAACTAAAGATATTGAATTTTCGTCAGCACCAATGATTTGATCTATGGAAATTGTAGTTGTACGCCTATCTAAATTATTACACTCCTCTACCTTTTCGGTTGGCATCTGCAATGCTTCAGCTATGTCTTTATCTGTTGGAATTTTGCCCAATTTTTCTGTCAACTCAAGCGTTAACTTGTGTACACGAAAAGAAAGCTCTTTAATTTCTCTTGGAGCTCTGATGATTGTTATTCGATCTCTCAAATAATGTCTTATTTCGCCTGTTATAAGATAAGTGGCATAAGATTTAAAATTCTTTGAAATTTCAGGATTATATAAATCTACAGCTTTAATCAATCCCAATGAACCAACCTGAGTAATATCTTCCACAGGGTCAGTAGAACGGCGAGCCAGCGAATGAGCAACTTTTTTAACAATTGGCATACAAGCAAGCACAACCAGCTCCTTTAACCTTTTTTTGGTTCTTTCATCAGTTGTTTTCTTGTACTCTTCCAACCAAGAATTAACTTCATCTATTGATAAAGAATTTTCTTCTATTTTATTTTCCGAATTATTTTTCATCATTCCAAGAATACATTTTTCTAAGTTCTCTACCAACGGCTTCAAGTGGATGAGAAGCTTTTAGTCTTCTAGCAGTCTTAAAATGAATTTGATTTGTATTGCATTCATTAATCCAATTTCTGGCAAAAGTGCCGTCTTGAATTTCTGCCAAAACTTTCTTCATTTCTGCTTTTGTTTTATCAGTAATAATCCTTTTGCCGATTTCATAATCACCAAATTCTGCCGTATTTGAAATTGATTTTCTCATCGCACCAAAACCACCTTGATATATCAAATCAACAATCAATTTCATCTCATGAATACATTCAAAATAAGCATTCTCTGGAGCATAACCTGCTTCAACCAACGTCTCAAATCCGGCTTGCATCAATGCACAAACTCCACCGCAAAGAACAGCCTGTTCACCAAATAAATCCGTCTCTGTTTCAATTTTAAATGTTGTTTCAATGACTCCTGCACGAGCTCCACCAATACCGGCAGCATAAGCCAAACCATTTGCAAGTGCGTTTCCGCTATAATCTTGCTGAATTGCAATCAAACAAGGAACTCCCTTGCCCACTACATACTCACTTCTTACAGTATGTCCCGGACCCTTTGGAGCAATCATTATAACATCCACATTTTTAGGAGGTTCAATTAAGTTATAATGAATATTAAAGCCATGAGCAAATGCCAAAGTCTTACCTTCGGATAAATAAGGTTTAATTTCTTTTTCATATACACCAGCTTGCAATTCATCAGGAAGCAAAATCATGATTATATCAGCTTTTTTTGCAGCTTCCGCAACTGTCAAAACTTCTAATCCTGCTTCACGAGCTTTAATTGCAGATTTAGATCCTTCATATAAACCCACAACGACATTTACTCCGGATTCTTTAAGGTTAAGGGCATGGGCATGTCCTTGAGAACCATAACCCATAATAGCAACCGTTTTGCCATTTAATCTGTTCAAATCACAATCTTGAGCATAATATATTTTAACCATATTCACCTCACAAAAAACTCTAACTTTAATACAAGTTTATTATTTTAATAATATTTCGTCAATAAATTAATAACAATAAATTTAATTTATCGGTTTTTAAAGAATATAAACAAAACTATGAAAATCACAAATATATACACATTAAACGCTATAAAAACAAGTTGCACCCCTAAAAAACAAACTTTTTTAGGGATAGGTAAACATACAAAAAAACAAGCTCCAACAAAAGAAGAAATACTGCACTCGATTTACATACCACCTGAAATAGGAATACAAAAAGAAAAAAACAAACTTGAATTTCAAAAATTTTTAAGAAAAAAAGGCAAAGTAACTTTAGAAGAATATCTTGAAATAAAAGAAAATTCACCCGCAATAATTTTAAAAGCACAAGATTTAATAGAACAATTAAAAAATACGATTGTAAAACCCGAAGTCAATGCAAAAGCAGCACTTGCAATAAAAATGCTACTAGATGAGAGATACAAAAATACGGGTTACAGAATAATTTCAATAGGTACCAGCCCTGCAAGTATCACTGAAACTATGCAAGCACTGGGATGCGAAGTAATTTTTGTACCAATATCTGCACTAAACACATACAGAAACTACACAATGCACCCAAAAGAAGAACACAGTATAACTAAATATCCAAATATATCAAAGGTTCTAAAATACTTAGCATCAAAAGGCATTAAAAAAGGAAAAAACGATTCAAAAATCAATGTCTTAATAGACTATTGCAGCAGTGGTGCAAGTCTTTCTATATTATATGATTTGATAATTGAATACAATAAAATACCAAAAAACTTAATTAAAAAATCAGACATATTACTTCTTTTATACAGTGCAAGAGAATACTGTTTAGAAAAGAAAACTCATATAAGATTAAGCGAAAACGAGATTCGTGATATATCAGAAAACATAATGATTCAAAATATAGAAAATATTGCAAATGTACCACACTTTCATATAGACCATAAATTTACAAGCGAATTATCAGGTTATATAAGCTCAAAAGGTAAAACAAATAAGACGCTGTTTGAAAAATTTGAAAGCTTCTCACAGCCAATCGCAAGAGCATTTAGTCTATGTAGTATTCATAAAGCACTACAATATATAAATAAAAAAAATCCGGACAAAAATCCGGACTAATGCTATAAAATCTGCATATGGAGGAAGGAGTGGAAAAGAGAACAACTTGTAATATAATAGTACCCCTATATATATTTTATATAACTTTTATATACAATATATGAAGTTTTTTTAAGAAAGACAAATATAAATTATAAAATAGGTAAACAATAAACTATTTTTCTATTCCAAATAAATCCGCATTTCTACAATGAATTTACAACGTCGCAATCGTAGTGCTTAACTCGCTTTCTGAACGAAAGCTCGTTATCGCACCGGCTTCGCGGTTCTGCTCCTGTGGAGTTTGCTTGTGCAAACTCTTACGTCGCAATCGTAGTGCTTAACTCGCTTTCTGAACGAAAGCTCGTTATCGCACCGGCTTCGCGGTTCCTCGAGCCG
>CALVGZ010000011.1 GCA_944327225.1 Candidatus Gastranaerophilales bacterium
TGCTGCTCCTTTTTGTGTATAATGAAAGTATGAAAAAAGAGTCTACAAACGATATGAACAGCAAAAATTTAAATAACCCGAGCCACAAACATGAGATACCTCGCCTAAACAGGGCAATAGGTCAGTTGGAAGGTATCAAAAAAATGATTGAAGAACAACGATATTGTCCGGATATTATTGTGCAGCTCAAGGCTGTACGTTCTGCAATTAAACATGTTGAAAGCAATATATTGAAAACACATCTTGAAGAATGTGTTGCTAAGTCTTTTTCTGATTCTGAAATTGCAAAAGAAAAAATTATGGAAATTAAAACTCTGCTTGATAAAATGCAGAGTTAACTTATATATTTTAATTTGTTTTTAGATAGTAACTTTATATTCTTAAAATTGCAAATTTGCTCATTTATTTAATATTTCAAATTTTATGTTGCCCAAAATAATCAAACCATTTGAACTAAATAATCAAACCATGTGTTCTTTTACAACTATAACAAAATATATATCTCTTTAATTTTAATTTATTTATTTTTTTCAGTAATCAAAACAAGTTATATTTCCAATATTTTTTGTCAAAGCATTTCTTGTTGCATTTGATACTATTTCGATTAAAACCTCCGGTTTATCAGAATTCAAAGCGAAAACATACATTTAAATTATATTTTAGTATAAACAATTGGTTCAATATGGATAATTGTTTCGGTATTTCCGATTTTTTCGCTTAAAATATTTTCAACTTCATTACAGAATTTATGACTGTCTTTAACGCTCATATCGCCATTTACGCAAATAGTTATTTCTATATTTTTTCTAACACCTGATTTTCTTGTTTTTAATTTGTCAATTTCAAATTCGCAGTTACTTTTTAAAAGATTTATTGCATAAATTATCTCTTGCTCTTCTTTTTCTGAAAGGCTTTCATCAAGCAAATTTGAAACAGTTTTTCTGCAAATTGAATAACCTGCTTGTAAAATTAAAACCGCAACAATTAAAGCTATTATGGGGTCAAGAATATGAATATTTGTAATTTTAATTAAAAATAATCCAACTACAACGCCTAAGGAAGTATAAATATCCGTTCTTAAATGCTCTGCATCGGCAAAAAGTGCAATAGAGCCTGTTTTCTTTGCCGTTTTAAAAAGATGACAACTAACCAAAGCATTAATTACAACCGAAAAAAGCATAATATAAATAGCTAAATCAACGCTTATTTGGGGTTGTGTGTGGGCAATCAGTTTTTTAGATGCCTCATAAACAATATACAATCCGGCCAATATAATTAATGTACCTTCGATTAGTCCTGAAAAATCTTCATATTTTCCATGTCCGAACGCATGGTCTTTATCAGCAGGCATAGCGGATTTTTTTACTGCAAAAAATGCAATAAATGAAGCTAACAAGTCACTCATTGAATGAATGGCTTCAGAGATTATACTGAATGAATTTGTAATTATCCCTGCTATTAGTTTTAATATGATTAAAGATGAATTTGAAAATATGGATAATTTTGCAGCTTTTTCATTAGTTTTTGGATTTATTATTTTATTCATTTAAAATCCTTTGATTGTATATAATTATTATTCTAACATAAGTTTAAATATTGACATTAGAACTATATCAAAATATCATGAATACTGTAATTGCTTGGTATTGTATAAATTTTTAAATTTTAGTGTGAGGTGTACGATGAAAATTTCCCCGGTTACTTTTAATTTTAATAATTACAGATATAATTTAGCTAATAAAAGAATTAATTTTATGGGACAGGATTTGTTCTTGAAAAGTACGGACAATAATATCCAAATGAAAAATGAAGAAGTGTTAAATAAAATTTTGAGTGAATTTGAAGATTTGGATGGAGTAGAAGCTATTGGAATTGGCGGGTCTAGTGCCTCAAAGAAAGCCGATTCTTCTTCTGACATTGATATATATGTCTTCACTTCAAAAGATATTCCAACAGAACAAAGAGAAAAGATTATACAAAAATATTCATCAAAATATGATGTAGGACAAGATTACTTTGGTCCGGATGATGAATTTTATGTTGATTCAATGGATAAAGATTTTGATATTGTATATTTTGACAAAAAATGGATTGAAGATAACTATGAAAATGTTTGGATAAACGGTAATCTGTCAAACGGATATACAACTTGTTTTTTATATACTTTGAGCATACTTGATGTAAAACACGATAAAACAGGTTGGCTTGAAAATTTAAAAGCTCAGCTAAATACTCCTTATCCTAAGAAATTGCAAGAAAATATAATTCAAAGAAATATGATGTTATTGAAAGATAAGCCTTTTGCTTCTTATTATGCTCAATTACAAAAGGCAGTTAAAAGAAAAGATTTTAATAGCGTAAATCATAGAATTGCAGCATTTTTAGAAAGTTATTTTGATATAATTTTTGCAAGAAATGAATTACTGCACCCGGGTGAAAAAAGATTGGTTGAATATGCTAATGCTAATTGTAAGGTTTTACCTAAAGATTTTGAAAAAGATGTAGACGATTTAGTTGTCGCACCCGTTGATAGAAAAACGCAAATTGCATCTAAAATGATTGAAAACCTAAAGGAAATTTTATAAGTTATTAGTTTTAATTGCTAATAATTATTACAATATAAAATTAAATATTTAATTCGCTGTAATCTATATTGTTTAAAATTATTTCAGGTTTTTTAAACTCGGGTATTTTTGCTTGTTTTATTATTTTTTTTGTTTTTGTTTCTCTGCCTATTGACCATCTTAAACCAACCTGCAAACCAATTCCATTTCTTCCACCGTTTGTAATATATGCTTGAATAAAGCCAAGAAAGCTGTCTCCTATTCGTTTTTGAATTCCTGCACCGTATCTTACATAAGGTTTTACGGATAATTCGGGTAAGTAAACATCATTTGCATAAAATCTTGATTCATCCAAAATATTCCAAGCAACAGAAACAGCTATATAAGGTTGTAAAAGATTTTTTAAATTGCCTATTATTTTTATTTGCGGTTCAATATGCAAAGCGTTTAAAGGCTTAGAATCTATCAAAACACCTTCTGATGCAGTATAATCAAAAACATTTACAAAAGTATAAGATGTCATTATATTTGGTTGAATAATAAATTTATCCTCAAATAAAGGTATATTGAAGCCCGTTTTTTGGGCTATACCAGCATTTAGCATGGAAAAACTATCATTTCCAAAATATGTATTTGCTTTTGCACTATTTGCACCGACGGAAATACTCCATAAAGAAAAGAAATTATTTTTATAAAAAGCACTAATCGCACCTAAAAAACCGCCGTTATTATAAATGCCGATACCGTTAAATGCCTGATGAGAACCACTATAACCTCCATATCCTCCGTATAAATATTTCCAGCCTCTTTTTAAATTTAAAAGATTGCTTTCACCCCCAAAAATATTACCGTAAGAAACATTTGAAACATCAGGGCCATTTTTTAAAGGTACTTTTTCAAATGTTGTAAAAGGTCTTAACCAAATTCCTTTATTTTCTTCAGGTATCGACAAAGGCGAAAACATAAATTGATTTTGACTTGCATCTACAATTTTATTATAACAATCAAAAGCAACTCTTCTTTTTTTATCCAGCACCATAACCATATCAAGATTTGAAAAAACATTATTAAATGTATCTATTTGATTAAGATATCCGGCAAGTTGAGCCGCAATAGCAGGTGCGTAAACTGATAAATCAAAACCCTGTCTGGTGAAATCAAAATAACCGTTAGTTGAATTATATGATGACAAATAATCATAAATAGGGGTTTTTATGATTTGAGTATTGTATTTAACGGAATTTTTTAAGACAGAATCAGCAAAAGGAATTGAAATATATTCTCCCTCAGGAACACCGATCAAAGAAAGGTTTGGAACAAATATACTACCTGATCCGCTTAAACTGTCAGCATTAATTGTATCCATTGTATTTGTTAAAAAATCAACATCAGGATAAACATTAGACTGTCCGGTTAAACTTAAAATGTCGAAATTCACATTATCTATCTGATTATTTTGCATATTGAAATTAACATTATTTAAAAAACTGGTTAATTTAGCATTAAAATAGCTACTTCCTTCAAGAATATTAACAGTCCCGCCGTTTAAAGAAAAATTACCCGTATAATTTGAATTATTACCACCTAAATTTAAAACTCCGTTATCATTTTTATATATTTCGCCGCTTCCTCTAATGCCACTATATATATTTGTTGTACCGTCGCCATTAAAATTTATTGTATTAATATTAAAAATATCGTTTAATCCGCTTGAATCCCTATTATCTTTAAAAGTCGAATTTATAATAGTTAAAATGCCTTGATTACCAATAGCTCCACCTCTTGTGTTTTGAGCACTTAAATAATTATTTACAAAAGTTGAATCTTGAATTGTGATATTTCCATCCATATAATTATAAATAGCTCCGCCCGATGAATCTACATCAGAGCTTATGTAATTATTACTAAAAACACTATTTAAAATATTTAAACTCGAATTATTGTGAATTGCCCCGCCATAGGAAAGCGAGCCGTCATTTCCAATAATATGATTATTTAGAAAATAACTGTTTTCTATGTTCATATTTCCTGTATTATAAATGCTTCCACCAAACAAATTAGCATTTGTGTCTTGGGTTATGGCGGAATTATCATTAAATAAACTGTTTGATATATTCATTGTTGCACCTTTTAAATTAAAAATCGCTCCGCCATAAGAAAAGGCACTTCCATTTGTATAATTTCTGCTAAAAACAGAATCATTAATATTTATTGTATTTGCCCCTGATTCATTTCCGATAGCTCCACCTTCTGCAGTTCCCCCAAAGGTATAGTTATTGCTAAAAAGAGAAGAATCTATTGTTATTGTTCCTTTCTTTACATTATAAACTGCTCCGGCAAAAGCAAAATTACTACCTTGAGCATTTGCATAATTATCAATAAAAGCAGAATTTGATATTATTGTATTACCATTTTCGTTATATATAGCTCCTGCGTAATAATAGTAATTATAAAATTGACCTTTGCAATTTATTATTTTTAAATTGTTAAAGACACCTCCATCATTTAATACAAATCCTCCAAAAATATCTTTGCCGTCTATACTGTGGCTATCTCCTTGAAAAGTTAAATTTTTGGAATAAAAACTATTTCCGATTGAATTATCCGAAATTAAATCATCTAAAATGGTTATAGTATCACCATTTACACTTTCTGAACCTGAAAGCAAAAGCTCATCAAAATTGCTAACATAAATATTATTAGCTTCAGATTTAAGAGAAATGAATAAGATAAATAAAATATATAATAACCTCAACCTCATTTGATAATAATATTGGTTATCTTTTCATTTTAAATTAGCTAAAAGACTAGTCCAAATAAGCAAATAAATTAATTCATATTCCAATTTGGCTGTCTTCTATATAAAGTAATTAATTCTCCTGTCGGTGCAAAAATTGTTTCAATAATATCGGAATCTAATTTATGATTTTCTATTATTCTTTGGCTATAGTTACTGCCTTTTACTAATAACGGTTTTTTGTTATAAATTGTATAAAAGATATTTTTGAGTTTTTCTTTTGTCTCGGGTGTATATAATTCAGAAATATCATTTGCATTGCTAAGTACAAATCTGTCAATTGCTCTAAGTTTTGAGTGTAAAGTTAAATTTATAAATTTATCTTCATTTGGATATTTTAACCAATCATCAGAATTAACAAACTCAATAAATTCTTTAGGTAAAATTTCAATCAATGCTCTTATATATAAATAATCAGATATATTATCATCCAAACCAAGACTTTTTTTGTCTATTTTTAATAATCTTATAATATTTTGATAAGACTCACTTGATTTATTCATTTTAAATACAATTTCTTCAGCAATATTTTTTGCACTGTATTCTACCTTTTCATTAATTTTTGAACCAGGTAAAGCACTTATAAAATTTGAATCTTCTGAAACTCCATGGATTCCATTAATTATCTCAATAAGAGTATTATTTAAAATCATAGGCGAGCTTAGAAGTTTTTTCATATCAACACAACAAATGTTATGAGCATTAATCTTTAAAGGCAATTCCAAGCTTATAATCTTTGCTTTAAGCATACCAAGCAATTTGTTGCATGCTTCAAAATCAACATCTTCGGGTAAATTTTTTAAATAAGAAATTATTTTATCATTTGACTCAGCAGTTTCTGAGTATTCTCTTATAAAATTACCCAAAGCAGTCAAAGACGGAACCTTTTTATCGGCAATTAAGGTTAAAATTTCTTTTCTTTTTTTGTCGTCTTTAATTTTAGATAAAAATTCATCAAGTTTTTCTTTGGATTTTACTAAAAACCCTGAATTTAAATAAAAATCTAATCTATCTTTTGTTAAATCAGGTAAATTTTCATCATAAATTGTTTTTATAATTTCGAGACAATTTTTTCTGTATTTAACGTTTTCAGGACTATTATCCAAACTAATTTTATTTTCATTAATAAATCTGATTGCTTGGTTATGCTCAAAATAGAGCATAAAACTTTTAATCAAATCAATTTTTTCTTGATATAAAGAATCATTTTGAATATCAAACTTTGATATATTTTTTAATATTTCTTTTATGGAAGTTTTTTCATCTTGAAATAAATTATAATATTTTTTGTAAATATTTAGTGCGGTTTCGCCGGCAAAATAGGTCCCTTCAGGACTATTTATAAATTCTTCGATTTCATCTTTTACTCTGTAAAACTTGTCTTTTTCAGATAATAAAATATCGATGGGTGGGTTTTTTTGTTTTTTTGATAAATCAAAAATATTAAAAGAACTGCAATAATTAAAAAGCTCAATAAAGCTTTTGAATTTATCTTTAGTTAAAGCTATTTCTTTACTTCGAGTAAATTCATTATATAGTCGCAAAAAACCATTAGAACTTGTTATTTTAAATTTATTAACTAATTGTATAATAAGTTTTAAATAGTCTGTATTTCCTTCTTCTTCATCAAAAACCGCATTTATCACATCACTAAATTTAATATAAAAATTCGATGCTTCTTTTTCGCCAATTCCTTCAATATCCATAATTAAGCCGGATATAAAATTTTTATTTATGATTTGTTTTAAAATATCCGAATCATTACCTTCTATAAAAGACTTACTGCTTATTTTATTAAAATCGTCTACAGAAACATTATTTTCATATAATAATCTGTAAAATTTTATTTTAGATTCTATTCCGGCAAAGCCTTTATTATCCATTCCAAATAATTGCAATGATTTTAATTTTATATTTTTTTGACTAATTGCAATATCTATAATTTCTGATAGACCGTCAAGGTTTTCTCCGTTATTTTTGTCATAAAAATAATCAACTATTTCAGGATTTAGAGAATATACTTTTTTTGCGTCCTTTTTTGAATTTTTTTCATTTTGTTTTAATATATCAGCTAAAAAAGCTATTTTTCTTTCATAAGTACTTCTTAAATAATCAATAGCTTCAATTTTACTTAAAATATCTTCAAAGTCATTAAATTTAGGTTTTAAATGGTCAAATTTTTCTTCAAATTCTGATGATTGATTAACTCCTAATTCTTTCAAAAAATCTATATAGCGATTTAATTCCTCAAAATCAGGCTTTTCTTTTTGTGCCTCTCGGTTATATAAATATAATAGTATATCTGGAAATTCTGCTAAGTCTGTTTTATTTGTCAATTTTCCGTATATTTTTACAGCCTGCACTTTTTGATTGGAAAAAATTTCTCTTGTTTGGGATGTTTTATTACATAATTTTGCAAAATTAGATAATTGACCAATTGTATATATTTCTGATTCATAAAATATTGGTAATACTACTTCAATTTTTGGCATTCGAGAAAAAACATCCGAAATTTTGGCATTTAAAAGATAGCTTTGCATAAATTTATTTGTTTTATCTGATAAAACATTAATAAATGCGGTAATTGTTGTTTCTTTATAAAAATCTTCATTTAAATGTAAAGAAATTTTATTATCAAATGTCCCTTTAAAAGCAATTTTTTCTTTTTTTTGAAAAACATCTTTTTTTAATGTTAAACTTGAATTATTTTCAACTTTTTTTTGTTTTAAATTTTTATTGAAAAAAAAATTATTTTCAAAATTATAAATCTTCATACTTCACCCTATAGATTAATTAAAAAAAAGTTTTTACAATACTTGCTTTAAAATAGCCTAAAATTAAGAATTGTAAATTTTTATTAAAATGATTTAAAAATTATTAATAAATTTATGAAAAAATGCCGTTAATCATAAATGGGAACGGAATAAATGGAAAATATTTTTGCAAAAATTCAATATTTTATAGCTAACAAAATTTCTTACTCGGATTTAATAAAAAAAATCGAAGAACTTGAAACAAATGAAAATTCAGATGAAGAAAAAAGTCAAGAGTCTTCAGTATTTAATAATCTTTCGAAAGATGATATTCTTGAAATATACAATAAATTTGATATAGATGGTGATGGAAAAGTTGAAGAATCTGAATTTTCAGCTTATCAAGAAAATTACTTAAAAGATGTAAATAATATTTTTGGATATATGACAGAAAATATGTCAAAAGAAGATTTTGACAAAATATTTGATAAGTATCAAAGCTTATCAAATTTTGATACTGAAATGATTGATCAAATTTTCGATTGTGCAGATACAGATTCTGACGGCAAAATAACAGACGATGAATTAAATGAATTTGAAAAAAAGTTTATTGGGCTTGAGGAAGCAGAGGAAATTGAGGAAGCAGAAGAAATTGAGGAAGCAGAAGAAATTGAAGAAGCAGAGGAAACACCAGTAAGCACAACAGGCGGATCAAGAGGAAGTGTCGGAGGATATTCAGGAGCGGGAAACAATGGAAGTATAGATTCGTCAAACGATTCAGGCACTAAAGATTATTCCGAAATGAGTTTAGATGAACTGGAAAGTGCAAAATCAACAGCAGAAGGAGAATTAAATACAGCACAAAGCGATCTTGATGCTGCTCAACAAGAAGAAGCAACGGCACAAAGTGCTTATGACCTTGCAGAAGGCGATTTTGAAAATAAATACAATTCTATGCAAGAATTAAATCAACAAATGCAAGAAGCTATTGCAGAGGATGAAAATATCACTCAAGAGCAAAAAGAAGCTCTTTCTTCAATAGAAGAAAATTTAAATATTAACCAAGAAGCAATTAATACAACAAAAAATTCAATTTCGGAAAAAGAAACTGAAATATCGGGCAAAGAAACTGAAATATCGGGCAAAGAAACTGAAATATCGGGCAAAGAAAGTGAAATAAGTGCCAAACAAGCTACAATTTCAGAATTATACAGTCAGTTAAAAAATGTTTCTTCGGGCAGTACAGAAGAAGAACGCCAAGCGGCCATACAAAAAAGACAAGAATTAAAAAGTCAAATAGCTTCGGCAGAAGAAGAATTACAAACGCTTGAAAGTCAAAAAACTCAACTTAAAGAAGAAAAAAGCAATTTAGAAATTGAGAAACAAGCACTCGAAGCAGAGCTTTCGGAATTGGAAACACAAAAATCCCAACTAGAAAGTGAGCAAACAGAAATCTTAAATCAAAAAACCGATTTACTTGCAGAAATTTCAAAAAATGCAAGTGAAAGTACAAAAGCCGTTATTGAACAATATCAACAGGCACAAAATGACTACGAAACGGCAAAAACAGAATTGAAAACAGTTAAAGAAACACTAAGTGAGGCCAAAGAAAAAACAACCGAAGCAGAAAGTGCCTACGAAACTAAAAAAGCGGAACTTGATGAAATTAATAGTTTAATAGCTGCAAAACAAGCTGAAAAAGCCTCTAAAATTTCAGATGAAGGCTCAGTAGAAATACCTGATTTTATATCCGATTCCGATAAAATAAAAATTCAACAATTACACCCTGAAATGCAGGAGGTAATGGTTGAATTCTTTGAAAAGGCAAAAGAAGCAGGACTTGAATTTACTCTTGAATGTGGCGGGCAAGTAAGAACTTTAAGTTACCAAGAAGAATTGCACAACAGTAATTCATCAAGATACGGAACACCAAATCCATACGGAACATCATCTTTCCATCTATTAGGACTTGCTGTTGACATTACACCCAAAGGATGTTCTTATGAACAATTAGCAACTATCGGTAAATCTGTAGGTCTGAGCTGGGGTGGAGATTGGCAAGGATATAAAGAAGGATGGCACTTCCAATTAGATAGCGGAGTTAAAGCTTTACTAAATGATTCATCTTTAAGCGATTCACAAAAAGAAGAAGAAATAGCAGAAAGATACCCCTGTATTAAAACACTATACACAAGCGAAAACAGTTCTTATGAGTCTACTGATTTCTACACCGCTAAAGAACTTGCAAGTTTAGGCTATAGTGTTTAATAAATTCAGTCAATCTTTTTAAATATAGCAGTAGTTTTTGCAGATAAATTTATGGGATGTTTTCTTTTTCCGTCACTCTTTATAATTTTTTCATTTATATTACCGTTGCCATTATATTTAATATTATCTGTATTCAATATTTCAATCCAATCACCTTTTGGAAATTCTATGTAATAGCTTTCAGAATCGTGACTTGGGTAACTTTGGTTTCCAAAATTAGTAATAGAATATATACTGTTGTCATTTTTATCATCTCTTGCATGAAAAGCGATTACTTGAGAATAAGGATGTTTTACAGAATCTTCAATAACAAAATGTCCATCAGATAATGCTGGATTGTGAATATTTATAGAATTTAAACATCTTATAAGTTCTCTAAAAGCACTCATTTTTGATTTTGCTTTCAATGAATAATCCATTCCGAACAATTTAGACTGTTTTAGTGCATTTATATCGGTTTTATAGCCCTTTTCAATGTATAAATAGGGTTCATCTTTGATTAAATCTAATTGTCTAAAAAATTTAAACGGTGTTATATCACAATTTTCATCACCTTGGAAAACCATTTTAGGACCAGGAGTTGCAAAGACTCTTGCTATTGCCATTTTATTAATGTCAAAACTTTTATCAAACATTGCCCTTACTTTATCATAAGTTATCCCTAAATCCTTGCTTATTCCAAGAGGAATAAGTATCTCGCGTTCGAAATCTTCTTGCAAACTTATTTTTTCTTCAAAAGTACTAGATTCCGTTGGAGCAAACTTATCCAACATTCCCTTCTGTAGCATCGTTACAAGTTCATTTGAAGCAGCCTCCGCCTTTTGATTGCAAACTTTATTATAAGCATCATCAATCGAAAGCGACTCTTTTTTTTGCAGTTCTTGGACCCTTTTTAAATCTTCTTTATTTAAAATAATTCCTTCTTTTAAATGCAACATTGGACTAATAAGCTTTGAAATCAAACGAGTTCCGTCCATATTTCCAATTTCATCATGACTCATTAAATATTTAACATTATCCTGTGCACAATAGCTTGCTTTCTCAATTGCAAATAAATCAACACTTCCAAATATAGTATCTTTTAATTTATGAAAAAAATTAAAATCCCATTCGCTATCATAACCAAGCCTGCTTAAAACAGTATCATTATTTGAAATAGCAGTTATTACTTGTTCGTGTTCTTTTTCGGTTCCACCTTTTGCAATTTCCTTGTCAGTTAAAGGGCTTGTTACTCTTTTATCATGAATTTCATTTGGATTATACCAAAAATGATCTCCGCTAACACTTATTGAATCTCTTGCGTCTTCTGCTATTAAAAAAGCATCAGGCTTATGATAATTTATCTCTGCAGCAATTTGTTTCATAGTATAATCAGATGACATAAATTTTGTCATATCAAGTCTTAAACCATCACAATGATAATTATCCAACCAATTTATAGCAGCATTTACGATATAGTCTCTCACATAACGTGAATTTTCTTTTTCATAATTGAAAGATAAACCAAAACAATTCCCGCAATCAATATATGGTCCGGTTTTATCTAACTGTTGCCCATCTATAGATATATGGTTGGGGACCATATCCATAATAACGTTTAAGCCAATACTATGAGCATAGTCAATTAAAGATTTTAACTGATCCGCTCCACCCAAATGTTCTGACGGAGCAAATTTATCTACCCCATCATATCCCCAATTGAAAGAATATGTATTTTCAACCGGCATAATTTCAATTGCATTAAAACCTAATGAAGGTAAATTTTTAATTGCTTCTTTAGCATCTTCAAAAGTTCCGCCTTGAGTTAATGAAACTGTATTAAATTCATATATTCTGGCAGAATCTATTGATGTTAAACCATTTTTTGAATCAGCCAATCTTGATATTCTTCTTTTATCATTTTTAAACCAATTATCATCCTTCCATTTATATAAAGAATGATCATATATAACGGATTCTCCGATTAATTTTTTTTGCCTGAAGGAATATGGGTCTTTTACATTTTCTTTAATTGTTTTTCCGTCCTCATCAACTCTTTCTATTGTATAAAAATAAGAGTCGCCATGTTGAACTTCATTTGAAGGAATCTTTTGCGGGGTTTCAAAAATTCCATTTTCTTTTTTTTCGAGTTTATATTGAAGAATAGTTCCGTTTGGTTTTTTTACATTAACCGTAACTTTTTTAGTGTCAGGGTAGGAAAAAATTTTAAAAGAAACATCTTTAGTTTCAGGATCAACAACAGCCCCCCAACTTTTATGTTCTTTCCAGCTTCTTTTAAAAGAAATATTATAAGAAGAATTTATGTTTATTTTCTCAGATAAATTGCCTTTTGTTTCTTTTATTAAAAAAGTTTTATATTTTTTTATACTACAATCAACACTTGGCTTATAAGCAATACTTTGTATCCTCAAACTACACCCCTAAACACAACTTTTAAACATATAACATCATTATCAGAAAACCTTAAATAAGGTATTCGATTTAACTTTTATATAATACAATACAATTGATATATTTGTAAATTTGTTAATTTTTGTATAATACAATCAAAAAGTTATTGCCTTACATATAACCCAATAGTACGTTCTTCATTTTGTGTATCTTCTTGTGTTTGCTCAGTTAAAATGTCATCTAAATTCTTAATCGAACCGTCTTTAACATCAACAACCAACAAATCACTTGTTGATATTGATTCTGCACCTTGTCTTACACCTACAACAGAAACATAAAATTCATCATCATTATTGCCAACAATGTGCATTAATGAAGGTATGCCGGCACTTAATTGTTCTTGTACCCTTCCAAGCAATTCACTTTCATCACTATATTCAAATTCCTGATACTCTGAAGCATCTGTACTTTCATCTGCTTCAGTTTCTTCATCTTCTTCATCTTCCGATTCGGTTTGAGTGCCTGTTAATTTATCATTAAAAGCAAAAGCTTTAGTTAAAGGATCATCTTGATCGGTTTCTTCACCTTCTTGTTCAGCTTCAGAAGCTAGACCATCAAGTTCATCAGCACCCATGATTGTATCATAAGTATCTTCACCTAATGTGTATGAATTTTCTTCTTTATCATTTTCTTCATCGGAAGATTCAACATCATTTTCTAAAACAGCATTAACTAAATTATCTATTTCACCTTGTATTTCTTTAATTTCTCCTTGAATTTCGGAAATTTCAGTTTCTAATGTTCCCCTTAAGGTATCTTGCTCGGTGATATATGCCTCTTTAGCATCTTCATAAGCACTCTTTGCTTCTTGTAACTCAGTATTTTCTATTTCTGCAATTTTATCTTCTATATCGGTCATTTTTTCATTAAATGTATCCAATTCTTCCTGTAACCCCAAAAGTTCACCTTGTAAAGTACTGAGATTTTCTTGCTCTTCTTGGAGCTGAGTTTCTAAATCACTTTTTTGACTGTTTAATTCTTCCATAGAACTTTCATAATCCGCAATCAAATCAGATATTGCCGCTTTCTCATCTTCATCTGTCTCGGAATCAGGAAGATTTTTATAATAAGTAAGTGCTTTTTGACAAGAAGCCAAATTACTATCTATAGAAGTTATATTCATTTCAATATCTGCAATTTGCTGTTCTGAATCCATTATTGAAATTTCTTTTTCAGCAATTGCACTTTCTTTTTCTTCTATGGCTGTTTTTGTTTCGACTAATTGTTCGGATAATTCAGAATCAATAGTCTCTAAGAGTTCGTTATATTTTTCAAAAGCAGCATCTTCCGCAGTTTTTAAATCAGCAAGTTCAGGACTTGAACCATCGATTACAGCATTTAATTCACCTTGTTTTGTGGAAAGTTCTGTTTGTTTTTCTGTTAATTTTTGTTTTAATTCGGCAAGCTCAGCGTTTTCCTCAGAATCATCATTTGTTTCCGGAACATTATTTTGACTGCCAACATTTCCTGTATATCCGGTACCACCAGCACCACCAGCACCTGACGAAGCTTGAGTTTCTGAAACTTTATCACTTTTATCATCGGTATCTATACCGTTTTTTTCACGTAAAGCATCAATAGATTTATTTGTTTCAAGCTGTTTGTCGTCTAAAGCAATTCTTTTTTCCTGCATATCTTTAAGAGCTTCTTTTGTTTCATCAGAAGCACTTTCTAAGATTTTTTCTTCTATTTCATCTCGTTTTTGAAGTAATTCTTCTCTTTCTTTTAAATATTTTTCCAATTGTTCTTTTTCTTCATCAGTTAAATCTGATTTTTCATTTAGTGCATTTATTAATTCATAATTTTCTTGCAAATCTTCTAATAGTTGAGATCTATCAGATAATAATTGACTATCAACTGAATTATCGGACATTAATAAAAATTCAAATTTATTATTGGATTCCTGATATTTTGACATATTTTCATCTTGAGTATTTAAATCCTCGAATATATCTTCTTTATCAAATTCAAAATCATCAGAAAAACCATCAAAATCTTCAAAAGAAACTCCTGAAAATTCCGAATAGCTTTCAAGTTTTTGAATAAGATTTAACAACTCCTCGTCAGATAGTTCACCATTATTATCTTTATCACACACCGAAAACAAATTTGATAAAATTTTTTCGCCTTTTTCTTCCGAGAAAATGCTTTTTTCCTCTTGAATATCTTCATCTTCAGATTCTCTTATATCATTTAAAATATAAGAGTTTGCATAATTAGAAATTAATGAAATTAAAGCATCAAGTTGCATCCTTTGTCTCCTTATATAAGTTTATATACGGCACTAATGCAATATTCTTGAGAAAAATAATATTTATATTAATTTTTGTTAAGCATTTTTTAATAATTAAAATTCATAAAAGCTTATTTGTGATGATTTTTCTTTCAATTCACTTCGACTGAAAGTATACATCATTGTAGTGTCCCATGGGTTGACCAATGTAATAAATTGTCCGTTCACATCTAAAACACTCCATGCATGTCCAAGACTATTTGCCATAACTATTTCTTTTCCTGAACTATCTGTTGCTATAATTTTTGAATTTTCATCTTCAGGTATAAAAGATACTATAGCAGCTACACCATTGGGATTTTCATCAATATAGTTAAAAATATTGTCAAAATTACTATCTAAATCGTACGAATTTTGCTTTATAGCTCCTGTTTCTTTTCCTGTTAAGGCTACAGTAAATTTTTCAAACGTACCGCCATTTAGCGGGTCATAATTTTTACCGGCCGCTTGTAATTCTTCTTGTTTTTGTTGTTCTGTTTCTGATAAATATTTTTCAAAAGCTACTTCCATTAAAATAACATCATCATCTCCGTATGAATATCTGGAATCACTTTTTGCCTTTTCTAATTCTTCATTAGTGACTTTGTATTTTTTACCACCCAATTTAACATTGTAGTCATCCGAAAACCATATTTTGCTAATAGCCTTTTTAATTGCTTTTCTTCCTTCTTTTGTTATTGAAAAAGCATATAAACCGGATAACAGCCAGCAATCTCCACTTAATCCCTGACGAAAAGGTTCATCTATCTTTTCATTTATGGAAATATCTTGATCTAGTTCCAATCTATCTTTACCTGAAATAACTTTCCCTTCTTTATCATATAGTACAACGGAACCGTCATTATATCTTTTTTCTAGGCCTTCATCTGTAAATCTGAATTCTGCAAATTCACTCTGATCTATTACTCTAAACAAAGGAGAATCTTTTCTATTTTCATTCATATACTTATATAAATCAGAGGCTTTAATATAACCCTCACTATCCATAGTTATGGAAACTTCTTGACCATTTATAATTTCGGTTACAATAAGATTACCTTCGCTATCAAGAGTCATTTTTCCGTCATTAGTATACCCGAAATCACCGTTCATAACACAACTTTGAACTTCTGAACTTAGATTTACTCTATGTATATAATCTACGGATAAATTAACAAAACCGGTTATTACATCTTCACCATCATAATATATAATTGTATCTGCAATGTTATCACTATTGGAATCTGTTTGACTTTCGGTTAAAACACCTCGTTCATCATAATTATATATGGTAACCATACTTGTAGTCTGCCCGTTTTCATCTGTTTTTGTTTCTCTTCTTGCAAGAGGATAGGAGCTGTCTTCAAAATATTTCTGCTCTACTGAATATGTAATACCGTCCAATTTAATAAACATTGAAGTAAAATTACCATTTTCATCCGTTTCCACACCCCAATCATTTTTAGAAACTCCCATATCATGAGCATATTCGGCAAATTTTACGTCAGCAACGTCTTCGCAGTAATGCTCAAAATCATCAACCGAGTTTCCATACTTATCTTCACTTTTATAACAACCGGGATTATAGTTATAGTATTGTAATACATCGAAAACTTTTGAAAGATTCTCATAATCTTCTATACTTTTATAATGATTAAAAATCATTGCTAAAAATTCATACTTATTATTTTTGTCAATTAATAAGTCATTCAATTTACTAAATTGTTCATAATATACCGGACCAACTGTAGAAGCATATCCAGGCAAATCGGGACGTTCGCCCGGATAATAAAGTTTCATAGTTTCTTCAAAATCTTTTGTGGTTAAGTATGAATTAATATCCCTTGCTCTTTGTGTTGTTGCACTTTGCATTTCTACACTATACATAAAAGGTTCATAAGTATCTGTTTCAGAACTAAAAACATTATCAATCACATCATTTGAACTGTCATATTGAGCTGACTTATCATTAACAGATAATGATTTAGTCCTTCCAAACAAAAATTCTAAATTCGTATCAAAAGACATAAAATAAAAACTCTTTTTCTATTAATACGTTTTTATCGGCTTAATGAAAAAAATCTTAAGAAAAAAATAAAAAATATAAATTTATGTAAATTTAAAATTATTCAAAAACTAATCTTTTAACCTTTAATTTTAATATTTTCATATTTTCGGCATCACTAACTTTATATAAGAAATATTCATCAGTTATTTCATCATTTATTTTTGCCATTTTGCCGAATTTTTTAATAAAATAACCACTTATTGTATTTATGCTTTCATCTTCTTTTAATTTAATATTAAAATAATCTTCAAATTCATCTATTCTTGTTTTTCCCAATATTTCATATTCATCTTCATTTATTTTTTTAATTAAATCATTATTTTCATCATCATCAAATTCATCTTGCACATCTCCGAAAATTTCTTCCAAAACATCTTCATGTGTAATCAATCCGCTGGTGCCGCCAAACTCATCCACGACAATTGCCATTTGAGAATGTTTTTTTTGAAATTCCACATTAAGCTTTTCAACCGGCATTGTTTCAGGAACATATAAAGGTTTTCTTAAAATCTCGGAAATTTTTATTTCTTGATTATTTATAATAGGTAAATACAAATCTTTCATGTGGATAAAACCAATTATATGATCCAAATCATCCTTATAAACAGGGTATCTTGTAAATTGATTTTCAATTATAATTTCATTCAGTTCCTGCATAGTTGCATTTTCGGATATACAAACCATTTCCATTCTTGGTTTCATTATTTGAGATACATTAAGTTCAGAAAATTTAAAAACATTTTGTAGCATTTCTGCTTCTTGCTCTTTTATAACGCCACCTTTACAGCTTGCATCAATTAACATATTAAGTTCTTCGCTACTGCAGGCTCTGCTTTTTTCATTTGCAGGTTCTATTTTAATAAGTTTTAAAAGAAAATTGCCTAAACCGTTTAAAACAATTATCATTGGAGCAAAAATTCTTGTTACTACATACATGGGTTTTGCAACAAATAATGTTGTATTTTCAGGGTACTGAAGTGCAATGGATTTTGGCATTAATTCACCTATTACAACATGTAATACCGTAATTACACTAAATGCTACCACAACAGCAACGCTATGGGCTGCAACATTATCATAATTAACAGGTAAAAATTTAAATAAAGGCAACAAAACTTTTGCTAAAGTTGATTCTCCAACCCAGCCTATCCCGAGACTGGCTATAGTTATACCTAATTGTATCGCAGCAATGTATCTGTCAATATTTTTAACAGCATCAAAAGCCAATTTGGCATCAAAATTTCCTTCGTTTGCAAGCTGGCAAATTCTTGTTTTTCTGACACCAACAAGAGCAAACTCAGCTGCCACAAAAAAACCGTTTACAAAAAGTAAAAAAACTATAAAAATAAGATTAAAAATAATTTTTAAATCCATTTATTTCTCACGATTATCGGTATTTTGATAATAATATAAATTTTAATTATTTGCAAATTTACTCATTTTTAAAATTTTACTTGTTATATAAAATTTTAAATTCAAAACCATATTGAAAAGCCGACGGAATTTGAATACAAATATGCTCATATTCGCCTAAAATCGTATTAATACAATGAAAAGTACCGGGTTCTACAATAAGCATTTCACCTTCTTTTAAATTTTTATGTGTTAATTTACCATTTTGCATTAATTCTAAAGTAGCTTCACCGTTTGTGACTAAATAAATTTCTTTTTGTTTTTTGTTTTCTTCATTTATATGTTTGTGTAAAGCTTCTGTTGAATGTATTTCCGACATTTTCACTGGTTCTTTTTTATTTGATTGAACAACAGAAACACCCGTTGATAAAGTCTCATAATCTTTATAAGCAAGCATAATAGAATTTGTAAGCCAACTTGTTCTTTCTGAATTCCAACAATTTATTTTATCATTCAAATTATATATAGATAATTCATCCGATATAAATTTTAAACCGGTTACATCAAATCCGCATAAATTTTCTTTCTTCCACATGCCAATAATTAAATTTATTTCTTCTTCCAAAAAACCGTTTTCAAAAAGCATTTTTTTAAAAATTTCTTCGTTGGGATATAACTTTCGCCAATATAAATTTTCCGATTTGAATTTTTTATTATCAAATAAAATTCTTTTTTGTCTCATTTTTTCAATAAGCAAGCAATTAAAATCACCAATAAGATTTTTTCTTACTGATCTGCTATCCATTTTAACTTGTCTTGCTTGCATATAAAAAGGAAGCAAAGTATTAATTTCTTCTTGGGAAAAATCTAAATCAAGCATTTTTTTCTTAAAAAATTCTTCATTGCAACCAAAATTGAATTTTATGAAACCATTTTCTTCTTGATTTATGACTTTTTTTTGAAATAATTTATCGAGTAAAGTCTTTAAATATTCAATTATTTTTTTATCTTCGGTTGACAACAAAGCTCTTGCGGAATATAAAGCATTAATTAAGTTATTTTGTTGAGCCCATTTATTTATAGACATTTTGTTTAAGAAAAATTCATTCCTAAATTTTGAAGGAAGTAAAATATCACTTGAAAATCCACCGTTATAATGATGAGAATTGTTGCTTACTGCTTCTGAATATTTATTTCTAATATTATCATCTGGACAATCTTTCGAATATTTTTGATACCAATCAAATTCCTTTTTTGAGCTTATTACCAAAGGATAACCCTTAGAAATTGTAATTTTTGCTTTTGTGCCTTTTTTTATACAAACAGCTGAATTTTCGGATATTTTTATAATTTTATCTTTATATTGAACAAAACCCTCTGCTCCTTTTGGAAAAATAATTTGTGTATTAAGTTTAAACTCATCGTTTTTTTCAAGAAACGATATGGCATCTATTCCATATATTAAACTTGTTGACGTCTCATCACCTAAAAAATAAGATTTATCAGAAGATTTTCTAAGCTCACTTATTTGGCCTGAAGAAGAAATAACTTCTGCTTTAATAATCTTCGGACTACGCCCTGCAAAAAATATCGGAGCATTATTATTTTTACGTACGTCAAAATGAAAGGGGTTATTTGTATTTTTACTTATGGTATTTCCTTTTTTAAAAATTATTTTAGTTGTATTATTTATAGAATTTATTTTCATATCTAATACGGATAATTATTTAAAAACACTAAAATATTTTTTTGTCAAAATTTTTTTGAAATAAATTTTCTCGGATTATTTTTCAATCTTTCAGAATCAATATAATCTATTTCATAATTTATTTGCTTTATTCCGATTTGTTCAAATAAATTTGAGAAATATTCAAAAGCATTAGAAATACCGATTAAAGAATATATTTCTTTCATTCTTTCTTTAACAAAATCAACCCCTCTTGGATCATTTAAAGTTTCAGTATCAATTTTTTTGTTGTACTCCATTAATCTTGCAATATTCAATGCAACGGCATGTCCATGAGGTAAGCCATATTTTGTTGTTATTGCATAAGACATAGCATGTGCTATTGTTGTTCTTGAAATATTAATGGCTCTGCCTGCTAAATTTGACGCCAGCATCATATTCTTGGAATATTCTTCATCGGATGAATTGACGTATTTTACAATATTATCCCTGCATAATTTTATTGCTTCAATAGCGTATTGTCTGCTTTCTTCGGTTGATTTTGTTGCAAAATAAGACTCAATTGCTTGTGAATACGCGTCAAGTGCAGTTGTTGCTTTTAAATATTTTGGATTATTTTCAACAAATTGACTGTCAGCAATTGAAATATCAGGTAAAATCAAGGGACTATCCAAAGATTTTTTAATACCGTTTTCATAATAAACGGCAAATTGAGTAACTTCGGAACCTGTGCCTGATGTTGTCGGGATTGCGACAAGTTTTAAATTTAATTTATTTTTAAATTTAAAAATTTTTGCAAAATCTATAACGCTTCCGCCGCCTATTGCAATAATTATATCGAAATTTAAATTATTATTAAACAACAATATGGCCTTTTCAATATCTTCAATTTTAGGATTTGTTAAAAAATCGTTGTAAAAAGTTGGGTTTTTAAGATATTTTTCAACAATAGGTTTAATTTTTTCAAAAGATTTTTTTCCGCAAAAAACAAGAGGGTTTTTAAAATTAATTTTCAAAAGCTCGCAAATTGCACCTTTATATACAAAATTATTTTTCATTTAATTTCTCCATAAAAGCTTTTTTGTTTTCTGTTGGAGATTTTTCAGGCCTTGGAAGATTTTTGGCGTCATCAGGTCTTATTTTAATTTCCAAAAAAGAAAGTTCTTTGTTTTTAATAAATTCCGGCAAAATTTTTTCAAGTTCGAGTTGAGTTTTTGTTGTATATATCTTTTTATAACCTGCACCTTTAAAAATTTCACAAAAATCCATTATTTCTGCTGATGTAGGTTGAGATCCGACTGAATTATGAACAAAATTATTTAATAAAATATGTTTAAAATTGCAGGGAGATTTAACCGCTATTGTACCAATGGCACCAAGGTGCATTAACAAAGCACCGTCACCATCAAGACAAAATATTGTTTTATCCTTCTTATTTAAAGCTACAGATAAAGCAATGGAGCTGGCATGTCCCATAGAACCGACAGTTAAAAAATTTCTTGAATTATCTTTTGAATTTTTATAAAGTTCTCTTGAAATATAACCTGTAGTTGAAACAAAAAAAGAATCACGAGGTGCCAATTTTAATATTGTATTTATTGCCATTTCTCTGGTTAATTCAAATTCTTGAAAAATATTTTTATTTATTATTTCTTTTTCAAAAGCACCTTTTTTAACCACAAAAGCAAAAGATTTTTTTGTTTTGTTCATATATTCTTTTGCTGTTAAAAGCTGTTTTTTTACAATGTTTATATCATTTGATAAAATTTCATTTTTTAAGTCAATACAATTTAATAATTCTCTTGTTAAAAGCCCCTGTTTAAAATGCTGCGGCTCGTCCTTTATATCGGGTTCGCCTCTCCAGCCAATAATGAATAATAAAGGTATTTCATAAATATCTGCTAAAGATAAAATTGGATTAATTGCATTTCCAAGTCCCGAATTTTGCATATAAATAACAGGAATTTTACCTGTTGAAAGATAATGCCCGCAACCCATTGCAACTGCATTTCCTTCGTTTGCGGTTATTGTATTTTCCATATTTAAAATCTCAGAACAAAAAGATTTTAAAAGACTGTCGGGGACTCCAAAAAATGTTTTAAAATTTTGTTCTTTTAGGGCATTAACGAAGTCTTTTGCAAGCATTTTAACGACCTCCGGGAATTAAATTTAAAATGTCATTTATTTTCATGCAATATTCATCAGATGCCTCTTTACATCTGTGATTTTTTAAAATACTTTTTGCACTATTAACCATCGCAGGCCATGCAGCTCTTAAAAGATGATTTGCATATATCACAACCTTTATGTCATTTTCAATCAATTCTTCTTCCGTAACCTCGCTATATGAAGAAGGCACAACTATTAGAGGTTTTTTATTTTCCAAAGTATTATAAATTCTTGCAAATTCCCTTATTTCATCGAAGGTTTTTTGTCTTGAATGTATCATGATACCGTCAGCTCCGGCTTCAAGATATATTTTAGCCCGATTTATGGCATCATTTATACCTTTTTCTAAAATTAAACTTTCAATTCTTGCTATAATCATAAAATCATCGGTTACTTGAGCTTGTTTTCCGGCTTTAATCTTTAAAGCAAAGTCCTCGGGGTTGTCTTGATTTTGTTCAACATCTAAACCAAAGAGAGAATTTTTCTTTAAACCGATTTTATCTTCTATAATTATCGCTGAAACCCCGAGACGTTCAAGTGTTTTAACCGTAAAAACAAAATGTTCGCAAGGTCCCCCGTTATCTCCATCGTATATTACAGGTTTTGTTGTAACATCTAAAATGTCGTTTAAAGTAGACATTCTGGATGTTGTATCTAAATAACCTGTATCAGGTTTTCCTTGTGCAGCGGATTGAGTTAAAGACGATAACCAAATGCCGTCAAATTCAACCTTTCTTCCTTCTTGCTCAACTGAAACATTTTCAACAATTAAACCGCTTAATCCGTTATGAGCTTCTAAAATAGTTACCAATTCTTTAGAATTTAAAAGACGTTTAAATCTTTTTCCTCTAATTTCCGGAGTTGTTCCCACTTCTTTTAAAATCTTATTAAGTTTAGTTGAAGAAATACCTTCTGTATATGGTATATCAATTACTTTTCCACCCCATTCTTTCATAACTTCAATTATTTTTTGTCTGGTTTGAGCTTGAACTCCAGTTTTCCAATCGTCACCATGAAGCACATAATCAGGTTTAATTTTTAAAATATTTGGGACGTAATCAAGAGTTTCTTGTGCTATAACCTCGCTAACTCCCTTAACATTTTCAACAACTACTTTTCTCTGTTCAAATGTCATATAAGGAAGTCTTTTATAGCTTGCAATGGCTTTATCAGTTAAAAGTCCCACAATAATTTTGCCGCCACCTTCATTATTTAAAATTTTTCTTGCCTCATTTATTATGTTTAAATGTCCGGGGTGTAATAAATCCGCACTCATTCCTATATAAATTTTTTTCATTTTAACTCCGAAATTAAATAGTTTATTTTTAAATAATACCTTATTTATGTTGCAATAACAATAATTATATAGTATCTTTAAAACATTAGCGGAGTTTATTATATGTCTGAAGATTTTAGAACACATTTAGAAAATATCGGATTTGAAAAATATCTGAATAAATTAAAGAAAAAATTAAAAAATAAAACTTCAATAATATACGGGGCGGGAAGTTTTTTTAAATATATAAATGAAAACTATGATTTATCAGATTTAAATATAATCGGAATTTCCGATATGAAATTTGACGAAAATAATGAAGGAAACGATTTTTTAGGATATAAAATGATACCTAAAGATAAAATCGTAAATTATAAGCCTGATTATGTGCTTGTTACAACTTTAAAATATATAAGTATTGTTGAAGATTTTGAAATAAATATTTTAAATAAAACTAAAATTAAGGTTTTACCATTGGCAAAACTCCCTATCTTGCAATTAATTAAAGATATCTGGATGAATTAATGTATATATCTTATGAAAAAATATTTAATACAATGGCACTTTTTGCTCCAATAAAACTTGGAGTGAAAATAAAAAAAATCGGACAAAAATTAAAAATAAAAAGTAATTTAAGATATATTTCAAAAAATAAAAAAGAAGTCATAAAAAAATTAAAAGAAAAGTTTAAAAATAATCAAAAAATTAATGTGGTTTTTTATATTTATGACGAAACAAAATGGAAATCTCAAAGTATATACGATATTTTTGAAAATAATGACAAATTTACTCCTTATATTTTTGTTTCTAAAAATTGTTCTCCTGAAAACAATATGAATTTTCAAACAAAAAATGACATAAAAAAAGTTTATGATTTTTTTGAAAATAAAAAAATGAGAGTTTTTTATGCTTATGATTTTGAAAAAGATGATTATATACCATTTAATGAAATGCCGATTAAGCCTGATATAGTTTTTTATTCTCATCCTTGGTATATCTATGAAACACAAGGTCCAGTAATGGTTTCAGAATATGCAATAACTTGTTATATACCATATTTTTTGGCTACATCTGTTTCCCCTATTGAATATTATACAAAATTTCACCAATATGTTGAAAATCATTATGTTTTAAATGATTTAATTAAAAATTATTATGCAAAAAATATGGACAACAAAGGCAAAAATCTTAAATCAACAGGTCATCCTATGTTAGATTATTTTTACTTGAATAAAAATAAACAATATGAAAATAAAAACTATACAATTTATGCTCCGCACTGGTCAGTCGATAAAAATAATAATTTACATTGGGGCACCTTTCTTGATTTAGGCTATAAAATTTTAAATTTTGCAAAATCTCATCCTGAGCTAAATTGGGTATATAAACCTCATCCTTGTCTTGAAAGCTATTTAATTGTGAATAAATATTTTTCAAAAGATGAAATTGATTTGTATAGAAAGGAATGGAAAAATATCGGGCAAATTGTGGAAACGGGCGATTATCTTGATTTATTTATGCAATCAAAAGCTCTCATAACCGATTGCGGTTCATTTGAAACTGAATATTTTTTAACTCAAAAACCACTAATCCACTTAAAATCAAATATTGACCCAACTCCCTTTAATCCTTCGGTAGATAAAATCGTAAAATCCTGTTATGAGGCAGAAAACTTTGACGAATTGGAGAAAATTTTAAATGAAGTTTTAATTAAAAATAACGATTACAAATCAGACCAAAGAAAAAAAGTATACAAAGAATTAGGTTATGAGAATAATTATGCTGCAAAAAATATTTTGGAGGATATTTTAAATTGCCTGAAATAAGTATAATAACCCCATTTTATAATAGTGAAAAATATCTTGAACAGTGCATTTTAAGTGTTCTTGAACAAAATTTTGAAAACTTTGAATTAATTTTAATTAATGACGGCTCAATTGATAATTCTTTTAAAATCGCTCAAAAATATCTTTCAGATAATAGAGTACAGATTTTTTCAAAAGAAAACGAAGGTCAAGGAGTTGCAAGAAATTTTGCTATTAAAAAGGCAAAAGGTGAAATTATTTTATATCTTGATTCAGATGATTGGCTTGAAAAAAATGCACTTTCGGAAATATACAAAAAATTTAGCCAAGACAATCCTGATATATTATTTTTTAATGCGTATAAATTTTTTGAAGAAACAAGACAAAAAAATGAATACAGATATATTGACTCATATTTTTTGAAGTATAAAGAAAATATTTTTTCAGCCGAAACTGCTCCGAATATACTTTTTGATACAGGCGGATTGCCTTTTAGAGCCTACAAAAAAGATTTTTTAATTAAAAATGATATAAAATACTCCGAAACAAGATTTATAGAAGATTCGGAATTTTATGTAAAAGCACTTTTATATGCTGAAAAAATTTGTTGTTTAAATCAATATTTAGTAAATTACAGAATTCATGAAAACTCAACAACCTTTACACAAAATAAAAGAATAAAAACAATAAAAGACACATTTTTTACTTGTGAAAATATATTAAAAAATTCAAAATATTATAAAAATAAAAAAATTATAAATTCATTTTTAAATAACAGATTAAGACAATTATTCTATTATTTTGCAATTTGTGACAAAAAAAACAGAAAAAAATATTTTTACATGTTTAAAATTATTGCAAAATACATAAAAAATACTTATTCTTTTGATTTTGTACAAAAAAATACTCAATTTTTTAAACTAAATGATATAATTAGACAAAACTATGAATTATATGAACTTAAAAAAAGATTTTTATTAACGAAAATATTTTTAAAACATTACTTTTAAAAAGGAAATATAATGAAACTTTCAACTTTGGTTAGAATAGTAAATCAATTTAAAAATTTATCTGATAAAATTTTGCCTTGTACCTTTCAGGATTTTTTGTCTAGAAAATTAGGTAAAGGAACATACTTATCGCAAGTTGAATTTCATCTTGTTGACCATTGTAATTTAAATTGTGCTCATTGCAACCATTTTACCCCGTTAGCAGATGAGAATTTCTGCAAAATAGATGACATAATTTCTGATTTTAAAAAATTAAAAACAATTTTTGATAATATTGGAAAAATTTTTATTTTGGGCGGAGAACCGCTTTTGCATCCTGAACTTTTAGATATTTTAGAGCCTTTGAGAACAATTTATCCAAAAAGCGAAATAATTATTATTACGAACGGGATTTTACTTGATAAACAAAATGAAAATTTCTTTAAGATGCTAAAAAAATATAATATTGCCATTTCAATGACACATTATCCTATAAAAGTAGATTATGAAGGATGGATAAAAAAACTTGATGAAATGGGTATAAAAGCATATTATTTCAGTTTGGATAGAAACAAAATGAGAAAACAAAATCTTAATTTAGAAGGAAAAAATAATAAAAATAAAGCTTTTTCAATGTGTATAGAAAAAAGATGTCATTTTGTCAGAGATGGAAAACTCTATATCTGTACACCCATTCCAAATATATGTTTTTTAAATAAATATTTTAATGTTAACTTTGAAGTCACGAAAAACGATTATATAGATTTAAACAAAATTAAAAGTGCTTCAAAAATTAATTCAATGTTTAAAAAACCCGTTAACTTTTGCAAATATTGCAATGATAAAGAAATTGAATTTGATACCTATAAAATATCCAAGAAAGAAATTAATGAATGGGTTAAATCATAGTTAAAATATTTTCATATAAATCTGAAAAATTATCAAAAATAATTTCTGCACCATTTTGAATAAGAAAGTCACGTGTTTTATAGCCCCAAGAAACGCTATAGCAAGCAATGCCAGCATTTTTAGCTGTTTGAATGTCTATCTCGCTGTCCCCAATAAAAAGTGCTTCTTTTTCATTGACATCAAAAGTTTTTATAATGCTTAAGAGGCTTTTAGGATTTGGTTTTTTAGGAAAATCAATTGTTTCTCCCATTGAAATATCAAAAATATCTTCAAAAAATAATTTAGATAATTTTTTAACTTCAAAATCAGGTTTATTAGATAATACTGCAAGTTTTAAACCCTTATCTTTTAACTTCTTAAGAGTTTCTTTTGCACCGTTATAGGGTCTTGTTTTATTTGTTGAATTTTTTGAATAATGGTTTTTAAAAATTTCAAAACATTCACCAATTTTTTCTACATTATCACCGACGGCTCTTTCTATTAATTTGTAAACCCCGTTTCCTACAAACTCTCTTATTTCATTTATATTCCTTTTTTTTAAATTGCATTTTTCAAGTGCAAAATTGACACTATCTGTTAAATCTTCAAGAGTATATAATAAAGTTCCGTCCATATCAAAAACTACAACTTTTACTTTCATTTTTAATCCTTTTTCAGTATGAAAATTACCTAAAACCATTACAATTATTTACAAAGATGATATAATTTTATTATAACGTGGAACACAGAATATTATAGTATAATCATACGGATATGATAAGATAAAAGGATTTATTATTATGTCTACAACAATTACAGGCGTCGGTTCAGGTTTTGATATAGATAGTTGGATTACCCAGCTTGTTTCTGCTAAAGAAACTTCTCTTTTAACACCACTTCAAACAAAACTGACAACTTTACAAAATAAAAGTTCGGCATTAACGGAGCTAAAAGGTAAATATTCAACCTTGCAATCAGCTTTGCAAACTTTTACAAAAACAATATATGATTCCACCTCGGATATGTGGTGTAATACAACAATAAATTCTTCTAATTCAGCTTATGCAACGGCAACTTCATCGGGAAATGTTGCAAGTGCCAATATTGAACTTCAAATAGAACAAATTGCAACAGCAACAAGTGCAAAAAGTGTAAATAGCCTGGGTACAATTTCAAAAGAAAATATAGAAAATGCAAAATTCACCAATCTAGCTAATGGTCAAGCTACCGCAGGTAACTTCACAATGTTTTTAAACGGTAAAGAATATGAAATTGAAATTGAATCAAATGATACCGTTAAAAATGTTATGGATAAAATCTATAATGCAACAGATGGTAAAATTCAAGCAAGCGTTGATGATAACGGTAATTTTTCTATAAAAGCATATAAAGAAGAAACTGATTCTGACGGTGCAAAAAGTTATGTTGTAGATGAAAGTGCAATATTATCTTTAGGGTCAAGCTCGGATGAATCTAATTTAGCTTCAGCTTTAAAACTGCATGATAAAGAAGGAACATACAGCTACACAAGCTCCTATCCAGTTTCAACAGTAAATACAAAATCGGCAATGGCAAGTGCTGAATCGGGGTTGAGTGGAATAAAATTCTTCGATGAAAATGGAGACCCTGCTAAATCGGGTACAATTACAATTAACGGTGTAGATTTTGAAATTGATGAAAGTACATCATTAAATACTTTAATTTCAAGAATTAACGGAAACTCCGAAGCAAACGTTAAAGCAAGTTATGATTCCTTAACTAATAAGCTTATTCTGACTTCAACCGAAACAGGTCAAAATAACATTAGCTTAACAGAATCAGGAACAAATTTATTAAATGTTTTAGGTTTTACAACAGGTGAAGGTGAAAACGAAATATTGGCCCAAGGTTCTCAGACACTGGGACAAAATGCAATAGTATACATTAACGGAAATAAAGTTATCTCAACTTCAAACACGATAACTGGTGAATCATCCGGTATAGCTAATCTTTCGATTACAGTTAAAAAACCAACGAGTGACTATTCAAACAATAAGGATGATGAAAAAAATATCACACTTGATATTGAACCAGATTATACAAAAGTCAAAGAAGCCTTACAAACATTTGTTGACGCATATAACGATGTAGTTACAACTACAAAATCAATGGCGGGTTCAGATGGTGCAATCGGACATGATTCAACACTGAATTCAATTTTATCATCCGTAAGAGGACTAACATCAGATGTAAGCAACAACGACGGAATGTATACAATGCTTGCTCAAATAGGTATTTCAGCATCATCCGCAGATACAACTAAACTAACTATTGATGAAAAAAAATTAGATGAAGCATTAACAAAAAACTTTGATTCTGTTAAATTGCTTCTATCCGACGGTTATACAAGTAAAACCGATAATGGATTGTTTGATAAGCTTTTGGCTGATGTTACGTCTGTTTTGGATGTTGAAAACGGATATTTTAGCCAAAAAACATCGAGTATTGATTCTCAAATAGATTCCGTAAACGACAGAATTGAAAGAGCAAACACAAAAATTGCAAACTACGAAGCAAGAATTACTAAACAATTTAATAATATGGATTCAACCATTTCAACGTTAAGTGCTCAACTATCTTCATTCCAATCTTATTTCGGATAAAACAGACAAGCTTATTTATTTAGTCTGCCTGCTAACTGACCACATGCAGCGTCAATATCTGCACCTCTTTCAAGCCTTATGGTTACTTTTTTCCCGCTTGCTTCAAGCAGATACTTAAACCTTAGCATATCATTTCTTTCGGGTTTTTTAAATTTATCACCTTTAATCGGGTTATATGGAATAAGATTTATGTTACATTTTAAATCTTTTAAATAATTTATAAGTTCTTTTGCACATTCAATGGTATCATTAAACCCGCCGATTAAAATATACTCGATTGTAATTCTGTCTTTGGTTTGTTGGTTATAAATTTTCAGTACATCATGCAAAGCATTTATATCATATTTTCTTTCTATGGGCATAACCTCACTTCTTAGTGCATGATTAGGAGAATGCAAGGAAACAGCCAGTGTCGGAAGCAACTCATTTTTTGATAATTCCAAGATTTTTGGAACAACTCCGCAAGTTGAAAGAGTTATTCTTCTTATTGATATTTGAAGATTTTTATTAATCAATTTCAAAGCTTCAACAACATTATCAAAATTGTCCAAGGGTTCTCCCTGCCCCATAAAAACTACATTTGTAATTTTTAGGCCGGTATCTATTTGGGCGTGTAATATTTGAGAAATTATTTCGTGTGCAAAAAGATTTCTCTTAAAACCGTTTTTTCCGGTTGCACAGAATTTACAACCCATTTTACAGCCAATTTGACTTGAAACACACATTGAAAGATTTGAACGATTATCAAACCTCATCAAAACAGTTTCCGCACAGTTACCGTCAGCAAATTCAATTAAATATTTAATTGTACCGTCTTTTGAGATTTGTCTTAATTTTATTTTTGAATCTAAAATAGTACAATTTTCATTTAAAAAAGCTCTGAATTCCTTTTTGACATCTGTCATATCATCAAAAGAAGAAGCATTTTTTGCCCAAATCCAAGAAAAAATTTGTTGTGCTTTATATTTTTTTTCACCTTTTGATACTATAAAATCAATAAGTTCTTCTTTTGAAAACTTTGATAATACAACTTTTTCCATATTGAAATATTAACATAAATTAAAAATTTTTTAAAAATCATTTAATTTCTATTGCAAATAAAATATCTTTAAAATAAAATGTATTTACCCGAAGTGGCTTTGGTATGCCACAAGGAAACAAAAAAAGGAGAAAAAAATGCCTAAAATGAAAACACACAGATCAGCAGCTAAACGCTACAAAATCACAGGAACCGGTAAAATTTTAAGACAAAAAGCCGGAAAAGGACACCTACTGGCTCATAAAAGCTCAGCTAGAAAAAACAGACTTTCAGGTACAACTGAAGTGTTTGAAGGAAATTTAAAAATGATTTCCAAAGAGTTGCCGTACAAAAAGAAATTCACTAGATAGGAGCTGAACAATGAGAGTCAAACGTGGTAATGTTTTAAGAAAAAGACATAAAAAAATATTGAAATTAGCTAAAGGCTTCTTAGGAGCAAGGAGCAGAATATTTAAAGTTGCAAACATTGCTGTAATGAAAAAATTGAAATATCAATACAGAGACAGACGTAACCTAAAAAGAAATATGCGTGCTCTTTGGATAATTAGAATTAATGCTGCAGTTCGTGAATTGGGACTTAGCTATTCAAAATTTATGAATATGCTTAAAAAAGCTAACATCCAAGTGAACAGAAAAATGTTGGCTGAACTTGCAACAAACGAACCAGAAGCTTTTAAGGTTTTGGTTGAAACAGCACAAAGTGCAAAATAGCTTAATAGTAAATATATTAAAATACACAAAGACCGCATATTATATGCGGTCTTTTCAAATTTGGATGCCTCTCTTTTTCGTGCTGTTCTCTTTACTCTCTTTACTCTCTTGATTTTTAATCCAAAAGTGCTTCCAAAATCGCTGCATTTTTAGTTGCAAATGTGTTTTCCCTCATTTTTGAACGATTAATATACGTTCTCAATGCTTCTCTGATTAGTTCACTTCTTGTTCTGTTCTCGCCTTCTGCTACAGAATCAATTTGTGATAAAAACTTCTCGGGCATTGAAATTAGAACTCTTGCCATTGACATTCTCCTTATCGCTATTTTATTTTTGTTATCGTTCTTACATATATATAAAGTATATCTAAAAGAATAAATTGATTTTTTAAAATATTCTAGCTTAATATTTCTTAATAAATTCATAAAAAGTTCTCTAAAATATGACAAAACTTTTATTGCCATTAAATAAAAAATATGAGAAATGTTTTAATAAAATTATTTAAAAATAAAAAACAATGCAATCATAAAAAAGCTTTATTAAATACAAATGAAGGATACTGCCCTGACTGCGGACAATATCTGGTAAAAAATTATTATATAGTAAGATGTGCTTCATGTGGTGTTAAAAGAGAAGCAAAACTTGTCTGGGGAGAAATATTGCCAAAAGATAAATATTGCTCAAATTGTGGGGCAAAAGAATATTATATTGAAAAATTAGATAAAATCAATTTTATAGATGCTCAATATGCAATATATCTGAAGGAAATAGCACAAGAACTAAAAATTTTGCATCCCGATACACAAATTTGGGTAGAGGAAAATGAAAAAATAAGACAAATAGGAATAAAATCAACTTAAAGATTGGACTTCTACTTCAAGCTTATCTTTAAAAGCATCGGTCAACTCTCTTTCAACAGAACTATTTAAACTAATCCAAAGGTGAGAGTTGGTAAGCATTTGAAATCTTTTTAAATTATCAAATTCATCAGGTGCTTCAAAATCAATCACAACAGGATTTTCACCTTTATGTTTTGCAAGAAGTTCTTTTAATAATACATTTTCTTCAGCTGCAAATTCTTTTAAAAAATGCAAAGTAACAACATTAACTTCACCAATAGGTTTGACTTCGTTTATTGCAAGATTAATTTCATCATCTCGGACATTAACTTTTGCTTTAATTATAACTTTTTGTTCTGATTCGATTGATACACCGTAATTTTCAACTACTTTGGGGAAAGCAACCACGCCGATTCTACCTGTTAAATCTTCAATTTGACCTGTTTTAATATATTTTGTAGGATCCTTTTTAGTTGGTTTTTGAACAATTTGAGATAATAAGCCACAAATTGTAACCGATTCGTCTTGTTTTGGATTTTCTAAAATATCTTCTATAGTTTCTGTTGTTATATATTTTAAGGTATTCTTAATAGAAGCTAACGGATGAGAAGTAACATAAATACCCATTAATTCTTTTTCAAACATTTGAATTTGAGAATCGGAAAATTCATCCTCGCTGCTTCCTGACATTTTAAATGTCGGTATATTAAGTTCTTCCTGCTGTTCGCCGCCAAAAGCCGAAAATAAACTGACTTGACCTGACATTTTTGTTTTTTCAGTATTGTGAACAAAATCCACAACACTATCTATATTATTCAAAAGTTGCTTTCTGGATTTTTCAATACCTGTAAAAGCCCCGGCTTTAATTAAACTTTCAAGCGTTCTTTTGTTTAAACATTTTGAATCGACTCTTGAACAAAAATCAAAAAAGCTTTCAAAAGGTTTGTTTTTTCTTTCTTTTTCGATTTGTTCAATTACAGCTTCTCCCACATTTTTAATAGAAGCTAAACCAAAACGAATATTTTTACCGTCAGGGGTGAATTGAGAATTTGAATTATTTATATCAGGTGCTAATACTTCAATACCTTGTGCTTGACATTGAAGAATATATTGTTGAGTTTTGTCTTTATTATCAGCAACGGAAGTTAACATTGCACACATATATTCAACAGGAAAATGAGCTTTTAAATATGCTGTTTGATAAGCTACAAAAGCATAAGCAGAAGAATGTGCTTTATTAAAACAATATTTTGCAAAACTTTCAATTTGCTCAAATAATTTAGTGGCAGCTTCAGAACTCATACCTTTTTTAGCTGTCGCTTCAACAAAAATAGATTTTTGTTCCGCCATTTGTTGAAGTTTCTTTTTGCCCATCATACGACGAACCATATCAGCTCCGCCTAATGAGTAATCAGCTAAAGTTTGAAATATTGCCATAATTTGCTCTTGGTATAGGATTGTTCCATAAGTATCTTTTAAAATACCTTCCAATAAAGGATGAGCGTATTCAATTTTTTGACGGCCATGTTTTCTGTCAATAAAGTCTTCTACCATGCCAGCTTCCAACGGTCCCGGACGATAAAGAGCGACCATAGCACCCAAATCCTCAAAAACCGTAGGTTTTAAACGTTTAATATATTTCTTCATTCCGCCTGATTCAAGTTGAAAAACCGCATCAGTTTCGCCTTTTGATAACATTTCAAATGTAGCTTTATCATCAAGCGGAATATTATTTATGTCAATATCTTTACCGGTTCTTTCTTTAATTAAATCAAGTGCATCTTGGATAATCGTTAAAGTTTCAAGCCCTAAAAAGTCCATTTTCAAAAGCCCGAGTTTTTCAATGCCCGCCATCGGATATTGAGTTGTTGTAGCTTTTTCTTTTGATAAAGCAACTGGAATAATCTCATCCATTGGACGGGGTGCTATAATAACTCCGGCGGCATGAGTACCTACTTGATTTTTAAGCCCTTCCATGTGCAGTGCTTCATCAACCAAACTTTGTACTTGTGAATTTTCATCACATAATTTTTTTAGCTCCATTCCTTTCAGCAAGGCTTCCTTTAATTTTGTTCCGGGAGCATTTGGAACCATTCCTGCCCAACTGTTTGCTTGAGAAAAAGGTATATCATATACTCTGCAAACCGCCTTCAAAGCAGCCTTAGCAGCCAAAGTGCCGAAAGTTATAATTTGACAAACATGATCTTTGCCCCACCTGTCTGAAACATAATCTATAACTTCACCACGTCTGCGTTTACAAAAATCAATATCTATATCGGGCATCGATATTCTTTCAGGATTTAAAAACCTCTCAAATAATAAATTATGATATATAGGATCAAGCTCAGTTATTCCAAGTGCATAAGCTACAATTGAACCGGCAGCCGAGCCTCTGCCGGGACCGACCGGAATATGGTGTTCTTTTGCCCAATTAATAAAATCCCAAGTCAAAAGAAAATATGCGGGAAATCCCATTTTAAAAATTACACTTTTTTCATATTCATAACGCTCAATTATAGAATCACTGACAGGTTCGCCATATCGCTTCTTTAATCCTTCACGACAAAGATAGTCAAAATATTCCTCTTCGCTATATCCGTTCGGACAAGGAAATTTAGGCAAATATTCTTTTGTTTTTCCAAATTCCAACTTATCCATTTGAAAATCAACTTTTGAAGCAACTTCTACAGTATTATTAATACATTCATTAAAATATTCTTCATCCATCCAAGAAAAAGCTTGCCTAAGCTCATCTACCGTTTTTACATAAAATTCATTTACTGAAAACTTAAATCTGTCAGGATTTGATTTTGATGATTTTGTTTGTTCGCACAATAGAGTATCATGCCAAGAAGCGTCTTGTGCCTTTAAATAATGTGAATCATTTGTTATGACCGTTTTTATATTCAATTCTTTTGCTATTTCAATTAAAAACGGATTAGATTCTTTCTGTTCTTTTAAGCCATGATCTTGAAGCTCGATATAATAATCATCTTTAAAAAGTTCTTTATAATATTTAGCTCTTTTTATGGCTTCTTCTTTATTTCCATCTAAGTAAAACTTTGCAACTTCGCCTTGGATACAAGCTGATAAACATATTAAATCATCTTTATATTTTTCTAGAAGTTCGTGATTTATACGAGGTTTATAATAATACCCTTCGGTTGTTGCAATTGAATCTAATTTGCATAAATTATGGTAGCCGTTTTGATTTTTTGCCAATAAAACCAAATGGTACATGGTTTTTTTGGATCTATCTTCCAGTACGTCGCCATCACAAATATAAAATTCACATCCTAAAATTGGCTTTACGGTTTCTATTTTCTTTTTGAATTCTTGTTCACTCTCATCTAACATGTGAGATAACATTTCATTTTTTGCTATAAACATATCAGCACAACCATACATAACCCCGTGATCTGTAATTGCAATTGCAGGCATGTCATTTTGGGCTGCGTATTTATATAAATCGGGTATTTTTATGGCTCCGTCCAGCAAGGAGTATTCTGTGTGTACATGCAATGGAACATATTTCATAATTTAAATTTTAACATAGACAAAAAGCATGGAAAAAATCTGTCTGTTATTCCATTTTGTTCAATAATGCCTTTACATCTTCCGTTATTATCATTTTTGGGTATTTATTTACAAATTCATCAAATATTGCCTTTGCTGTACCCTTTTTTCCTGTTTTATAGTATATTAAACCTGCTATTACTCTGTTATAAGGATTTTCTTTGTCTGACATTACTTTTTTTATTTCTGCTTCATGAGTTTTGGTTTTTATACAAGCCTCTGCATAAGCTTCATAATAAGTCATATTTATGCAATCTTTTTCTATAGCACCATTAAAAGCATTTTTTGCCAAATTATATCTTTTTAATTCCATAAAACATCTTCCGATGTTGTACAAATAAACAGCACTTTCTTGTGAATTTGGTATTAAATTATATGCTATTTCATATTCCTTTAATGCCCCTATATAATGCTTTTCATCAAAATATATATTTCCCATATTTGAATGAAGTCTAGCATTTTTTCTTGCATCTATTTTTTGCCATTCATATCCATCCAATCCTCTGTTTGAATTCATTGAAAACGAGGGTATGCTTATAAATATAAACAATACAAATAATATTTTATAATTCAATTTCATAATTTTCTTTTGCAAAATAAATATTTTCTTCTATATTTGCAAATTCTTTTTCTAACATTGAAAGTTTTTCATCATCATATTCAGGATCGTAGTGAAAAAAGAAAAGTCTTTTTGCTTTTGACAATTTATAATTTTCTATTGCCATTTCAAAAGTTGAATGCCCGAATCCTTGTTTTGGTTGAATTGGATTAATATAATCCTGATAAGTATATTGAGCATCGTGTATTAAGCAGTCTGCTCCGTAAGCAAATTGGATAAATTTTTTATCGGCTCCGATATAACTTTCTTTATCTGTTGCATATATAAGTGTTTTCGAATTATATTTTATTTTTATACACAAACACCCATTTTTTGGATGTGCTTGAGTTTTATAAGCAGTAATTACAATATCATCATTTTTAAATTTTAAATCATTGTAATTTAAACTATCATATACTTTTGTAGAAGAGTCCTGAGAAATAACTATTACATCATCTTCATTTAAATTTTTTATAGTAAAATTACTCCTTATTTCCTCCAAACCCAAAGGAAAAACCTTATCAAAAAGAATTGTTCTTAATGTATCTTCCAATTTCTCGTCATTTGTATTTAAACCAAAAAGATTTATTGTAGATGTTGGTTCAAATAAAGGTTTGTAAAATTGAAGCCCTTGTATGTGATCTTGATGTATATGACTCAATAAAATAGTTGCATGATGCGGGACTTTTTTACCTTGTATGATCGCATTTTTTAATACATCCAAACCAACATCTATTATACCTGTTCCACTATCTAATATTATGAGCTGATTACCGCAATTTACTTCAACGCACGCAGTATTCCCCCCAAATTTTAAAAAATTTATTTTGGGACTAGGATAAGAACCTCTTGTACCTCTAAATCTGACTGTAAATTTTTCACTGTTATCTTTCATGGCAACTCTGTATTTCTTATTGTAACGTGTTTTCTTGTTCTATCTTTTTATTTTTTTTACTCTTTTTTTCTTTTCTTGTTCTATTTTTCTTTTGCTTTAAATCTTTATGTTCTAATAATTTTTTTACTTCACTTTTTTTAGTTTTAGCAGTTTTAGAAGCGTTTTTTATTTTATTTCTCTTATATCTGATTGATTTTGGATGTTTTTTCTTTAATACAAAACTTGTTTGTCTGTCTTTTTCGTATCCTGCTAATGTGGCATAGGATATCACGCTTTGTCTGTTTTTTTCTTTTATATCTTCCAATCTTGTTGAAATAAAATCAAATTTAAATGAGACTCTATCTTTATAATTAACAATTTTTATATGACGGAACGCCATAGGATAAGTCACCAAGGAAGGAGTCGAAACAAAAACTATATTACCTATTCTCCTGATTTTTGCGGCATGATAGTGACCTGAAACTACTACTATAGGATTTTTATATTTAATTAATATCTCATTAAATTCATCCGCATTTAAAAGTGCATGTTCTTGAGCTACAAAAGGTTGAACTGAAGGGAAATGCATTGCAATAAGAATTACTTTATCTTGATTTTGAGATAATTCATTTTCTAAAAATTGTAGCTGCTCCTGAGACAATTCGCCATTTGATGTATTTCTATCTGATATAGTAGCATCAAGTACAATAATTCTATAATCAGTTTTTGGGCTAAACGCATAGAATGTATCTGAAAAAGTATAATTTGGATTACATTTTTTTACAATATCCAAAACCACATCTTTTTCCAAGCCACCATAAGAAAGATCATGGTTCCCAAAAGCATTCAATGTTGGGTAATGCAACTTGGTTAAAAGAGTATAATATTCCCTATAGTTATCAACTGTTGCACTATCTACCATATCACCGGTAAATAAAACAAAATCAAGACCCTTTATTTCGTTTATTTGTTCTATTGCATCTTTTAAAAGAACACTTGATGAGCCTAAAGCCTTGTATGAAGTATCTTCTCTATCAACTGAAATATGAGTATCTGAAATCTGAACAAAATCCAGAGTCATATTTCTGAAAGAAAAAGCAAAACAACTCAAAGCACCTATTAACAATAGGCACAAAATAACTAAAATTTTAGATAATTTATTTTTCATTTACCAACTGTTCTAATTTTTCCAATAAATCTTGATGGTCTTTATAAAATTCCCATCCTCTAGCTTTCATAGCATAAATCATAGCTAAAGGCAAATTTAAAGCTTCGTTTGTTCTTAATTTTTCTTTATATAAATCTTCAAAATCACAAGGTAATCTTAACGTCCAATTAGGATCTCCTGAAGTTCCCGGAACATTATAAACTTCATTTATTCCAAAGAAATCTGTAAAGAAAATTTGAACATTTTGAGCTTTAGATGCAAAACACTCTACGAGTTTCATAAATGCAAAGAATTTTTCATCACTGTACATTTTATGCCACATTTCGTCTTTATTTCCAAATTCGGAGCATAAATCCTCAATTAAATTTTTAATATAAGGATTTGCTTCTTCAGTATTTACAAGTTTTGAAGCCCACATTCTAATCGGTTCGTTATCATGTGTTCCAACCATAACCCAAGAATTTGGAGTTATATTTTTACATCTATAGGGATGATCTTCCTCTTGAGTTACTACAAATTGAACGAGTTTCATACCTTGAAGACCGTATTTTTTCATAACCTGAACAACAGGATAAGTTAAAGTACCTAAATCTTCAGCTATAATTGAATCTTTATCAAGCCCTGCTTCTTTTGCCGATGCTATAACAATCTTTTCAATCATTCTGCCATATAAGGTTATTTGTTCATCATTTAAATTATCAATCCAACGTTCATCATCAGGTGTTGCAAACTTACCTTCAATTGGGGTTTTATTAATGTTTTCCTCGCGAGCTATTGAATATTTTTTAAGTTCCGGATGAGTCGGCGAAGAATACAATCTTCCTGCACCTTCTTCAACCTTTGGAAGATGTCCTTTTTTGTATACCCAAGGATCAATTAAACCAACAGTATGATCAATTCTAACTCCGCCGGGATTTTCTTTGAACATTTTTGTATATAATTTTTTAAGTAAAAGACCTGCTTCACCAAGCGAACCGTCCCTATTAAACAATTTTTCAGGATTTATAACGCTAAAACCCCAAGCTTGTCCGTCTTTTGAAAAATAATCCGGAGGACAACCCAAACACCAACCATCCAAAAACAAAGATTGGTAAGCCCAATTATCCCTGTCTGAAAAAGCAACTTGCCTGTCTGCAATTAGTTTAAGCCCCAATTTTTTTGTATATTCAAGAGTTTCTTCGCTTTGTTTTTGAACTATAAATTGTTCTAATTTATATTTTTCAATTGTGTCAAAATACTTCTTTTGAATTTCTTTTATTCTTTTTTCAGCCTGTTTTTTATCGGCTCTTCCAAACAATGTTCTATCTAGCTCACTTTTCCATTGGGGCCAATAATCCGAATTGTTTTCAATGGATAATGCCTCATAAAGCGAATCTTTATCCAACCAAAAAGCATTTTCTTCTTTAAATATTTCAAAATCCTTTTTCATAGCTTTTGAGGCATTTTTTTTGAAATTTTTATAAAATTCATTAGCACACAATTCCATACTTTCGATAGCGTACACATAGGCTGCTTTATTTGAATTTTTATTAGGATTCATTTCGATAATTTTATCAAGTGTTTTTTGTGATAAAATTTTTCCCCATTTATCTGTTGTTAATTCTTTTAAATTTATAAATAATGGATTTTTTGAAAAAACAGTTCCCGTATATGGAGAAGAATCAGAAAGCTTTGTTTTACCGCAAGGTCCTAATTGTACAGCACTAAAAACTCCTTTTAAATAATCAAACAAGGATTTTGCACAAGTTGAATTGTAAGTTCCGAAACCTATATTTTCATTATTTTTTGAAGGAAAGCTGACCCCATGCAAAATAAGAGCTAAATTTTTCTTTCCCAAAACATCAAGAGCCTCTTTAATTACGGCCTTATATTCCTTAGTAAACAGTTTTGATTCTTGTAATAACATTATCCTCTCCTTAAAAATAAAAAATTAATAGTTGTTAAGACCTCGTTTTTGTAAATATTCACGCACATGATTTAAAGAAGCTTGAACTATCCTTGTAATTCTGGAACTGGAAAGCCCGACCATTGTCGCAATTTGTTTTACTTGCATATTACGATAAAACCTGTATTCTACAATGGTTCTATCCTTTTGGGGTAATTTTGAAATTGCTTCTTTTATTAATTTGCTTAATTCTGATATTTCCGCTTTTTCGTCCGGTGTTGCTGATGTATCTTTTATAAAATCAAAAGGCGATTCATTATCGGAACTTGCTGCCATAATAGAATCAATCGATAAAATTGTTTCATAAACTGCTTCTCTAACCTTAGAAGGCGAAACATCAAGTGTTGATTGATTTTCAGAATACTCTTCTCCTGTTTCTTCCTCGCCGTCTTCTTTTTTGTGTTTTAAGGTATACCACTTGTAACGATTTCTAAGTTCATTTCTTATTGCCCAACGAACAGCCGTTGCAATATAAGATGAATTATAATTTTGTAACTGTTCTTCTGTTTTATTTTTAAACAAAGCTTGAAGTGCAATAATACCTATTGAAACAAGTTCATCACAATCCAGCATGTGACTTGGAATTCTTTTATATTCTACCCTTGCAACTTTTTGTATAATATCGATATAGTCTTTTAATTTAGCTTGCAACTTTTGCTACCGTCTATACTATCTATATAATTAAATTTTACTATCATAAATTAAATAATGCAAATAGGTAAATTTAATGAACTTTTTCGTTTTTATATGCCCTGTGAGACATATAAGACAAAATTGCACAAACTATACCAAAAAATATAGCCCAATATATGGCACAATGATAACCTTTAATAAATGCCAAATTTTCACTTAACCCATTTTTTAAAGCAATATTTTTTGCAAAATCAAAAATACTTATAGAAATTGATATACCTAAAAGCATGCCGACATTACGAAACATAGCCAAAATTCCGGACGCTATACCCATTTTGCCCATAGGTGCAACGGAAACAATTAAAGCATTCACGCTTGGTTGATAGCAACCCGAACCTGCACCAATTAAGGCTTGTCCTATTATAATATTCCAATAGGTTAAATTCTCACCAATTGTTGTAAAAATGATATAACCCAAAACAATCAAAATTGTTCCGGTTGTCATTAGTATTGAACTGTGTAATTTTTTTGTTAATTTACCATTCAATAGTGCAAGTACCATAAACATTATTGAAAAAGGCAATATTAAAATAGCCGTCATAACGGGACTTTTGCCTAAAACTTCTTGCGTATAAAAAGGAAACAACAATGCATTTGTAAAAAGTGCAAAATATGCAATTAAAAGTGCAAAATTACCGTATGTAAAAACTTTTGATTTAAAAAGCTCAAAATTTACAACCGGATATGGTATTCTCTTTTCTTGAAAATAAAATATTACCGCAAATATCAAAAATAAAATACCAAAAAATATTATTCTATGTGACATCCAACCCCAATCATGCCCTTTGGAAATTATCATAAGCATTGATAAAATCGTAATCAGCATATAAAACATCCCGAAATAATCAAACTTAAATTCTGATTTATGAGCAATTTCAGGTATGTATTTTTTTGAATAATAAGCTCCGATAAGCCCTATTATAATACTTGGTATAAATATTGAACGCCAAGAAAAAAAATGCATCAAAAAACCGCCCAATATTGGTCCGGACATTCCAGCTAATGCCATCAAAGCAGTTGAGAACCCAAGAGCCTTTGCCCTTTTATTACCTTTAAAAATAGATGAAATTATTGCATAATTATTAGACAACAATATACTTGCACCCGTTGCCTGTATAATTCTTGATAAAATCAAAGTTGTCAAATTAAAAGAAAAAGTATTTAAAAAAGCCCCAAGGGCAAAAATTAAATATCCTAAAGCGTATAGATTACTTCTTGAAACTAAATCATTTAATTTTCCAAAAAGAGTTAAAAAAGTTGATAAAATTAATATATATGCAGTAACTGCCCATTGAGCAGCATTTATTGAAATGTTAAAATTGTTCGCTATTTCATACAAAGCGACATTAACGGTATTAGAATCCATCATGGCAAGAAAACCGCCTATGGCACTAACAGTAAAAATAATCCATTTTAATTTTGTAGTTTCCTGACTAAACATAAATATTTGTTATTAACGCTTTCCGAATTAAAATATTAACACTATTATTTCTTAGAAGCAACAACAAATAAATTTTTCCCTAAAAAAAACGAAAAGAATATATCAAAAAATCTGCTTGAATTAAAAATTTTATCATATAGTTTAATTTGAAACTTGTTTATATCGCCATGATTATTTTTAATATTGTCTTTTAAAATATAAATTAAAGTAATAAAAACTCCGAAAAAATCGCAATATCTTATTTTATCTATCTTAAAACCTGAAAGTTCAAGTTTTTTTGTTATCATTTTTTTGTCATATCTTCTATAATGTCCTGTTTTTTTATCCATTGAAGAAAAAAGCCAATTAAATGCGGGCAAATATAAGAAAATTTTTCCGTTATTTTTAAGCTTTGAATTTATTTTTAATAAAATTTCGACATCATCAAAAATATGTTCCAAAGTGTTCAACGAATATATAAAATCAAATTCAGCTTTTAATTCATCTAAATTTGAAAAAAATTTTATTTTATTTTCTTTGTTGTTAAAATAATTTTCATCATTATCCACACCAAAAATTTCAAGTTCTGGCATTTTATCTAAAATCATTTTAATAAAAAAACCGTCAGAACAACCAAAATCAAGAATTTTTTTATAATAATTTTTCTTTATTATTTTCAAAATTAAATTTACAATAAAATTATTATAATTTTTTGCAAATTTCATTATTTCAAGATTATCTTTTGCTTGATATTCCATATTTTAATTATATGTTGACTGTGTTATAATTTGCAAATGGAATATGAGATTGCGGTTTTAATACCCTGCTTTAATGAGGAAAAAACAATCCAAAAAGTTATAGAAGACTTTTTGAATGTACTTAAAGATTATAATTTTAAAATTTATGCTTACGATAATGCTTCGAGTGATAGCTCTGCAAGCATAATTAAAAATTTTAATAATAAAAGAGTAAAATACAAATTTATTAAACAAAAAGGGAAAGGTTATGTCATAAAGCAAATGCTCAGTGAAATTCAAGCAGATTGCTATATACTTATTGACGGAGACGATACATATCCCGCTCAAAAAAGCCTTGAGATGATTAAATTAATACAAAGTGATAGTTGCGATATGGTGGTAGGTGACAGACTATCAGGCAATTTTAAAGAAAAAAATGAGAGACTTTTTCACTCTTTTGGAAATAAATTTATCACAAAGCTCGTAAACCTTTTTTTTAGTGCATCTTTAAATGACGTAATGAGCGGATATAGAGCATTTAGCAAAAATTTTGTTAAAAATCTGAACATTTTAACAAAAGGATTTGAAATAGAAACAGAAATTACAATTTTTGCACTTAAAAACAATTTCAAAATAATTGAAATTCCAATAAATATAAAGCAAAGACCAAAGGGCAGTAAATCTAAATTAAACACCTATATTGACGGGTTCAAAGTTTTAAAAACAATTTTTTATTTTAAAGGTCAAAAAAATGAAAAGAATATTTAATTTTTCAATCCTATATTCTTTATTGTTTTCTTTTTGTTTGACAACAGGATATTGCCTTGATAAATATGCGGATATTTTTAAATTTAATTTAAAAATATTCTCAATTGCTTTTGGTGCTATTTTTATAATTAGTTTTTTATTTTTAAAATTTTTACCCAAAATACAAAATAAAATCAATATAAAAATACCTGAAAAATTAGAAAATTATTTATTTAAACCAAATAAAAAATGTTTTTTCAGAAATTGGATAATTATTTTAATTTGTTATGTACCGGCTTTTTTGGCTTATTTCCCGGGATTATTTACGTACGATGTTATATATCAGGCAAATTTTTTTATAAATCATGATTATATTGAAATAAATCCTATTTTTCATAGTTTTTTAGTTTTATTGGTTTTAGTATTTGGTTTTTTCTTAAAATCTGCAACAATTCCGATTTTTTTTCTGACTTTAGTTCAAATGCTCGTCATGACGGCAATTTTTGCATACTGTATTTTTGTAATGTCAAAATTAAAAATAAATAAATTAATAACTTTATTATCACTCTTATTTTTTGCTCTACACCCGATTAATCAAATGTTTTCTTTAATTTCTACAAAAGATACTTTGTTTTCCGGACTAATATTGCTTTACATTCTTTTTTTAGTTGAACTTTTTTCTGATAAAAAATTTTTCTTTAAAAAAAACATCAATATACTAAAAATAATTTTAGTTGTTTGTTTTATGTTTATGTTTAGACATAACGGCTTTATAGCATATATTTTAACACTACCTTTTATCTTATTCCCCCTTAAAAAATACAAAAAGGCTTTTGTTTGCTTTTTAGTACCTGTATTATTTTATTTTTCTTTTGGATTAATAAAGAAATCTTTTAACATAAAACCTCCGCCAATTGCTTCTTCTGTAGCAATACCTTTACAACAAATGGCAAGAGTCAGAAAATACCAAGACAAGAACTTATCCGAACTTGATAAAAAAGCATTTAGACTAATTGTATCAAAAGATAAAGAACTTAAATATTTCCCATATAATGTTGATACTGTTAAAATTGATAATGAGATGTTGCATAGTGATTTTATCGAGCATTCAATCAGAAATAATCCCAAACTTTTTATTTCACTATATTTAAAATGGATGATTTTATATCCAAAAGATTATATTAATGCGTTTTTTCTTCAAACCTATGCTTATTATTATCCGATAGGAAAATATAGAACAATAGCGGAACACTTTTTTATTTTAACATATAATCGTTGGGAAAATATTTTTGGAGTTCCTATTTATTCATATTGTTTTAACCCAATTTTAAGAAAATTTTATGACTCAATATTTTTATTTAATTCATTTGAAAAAAATCTCATAAGCTTTATTTTATTTGCAATGGGTGTTAATTTTTGGATTATTGTGAGCGGATTTTTTATAATGTTTTATAAAAAACAATATGATTTCATTTTGCCGTTAATTATAATCCCCTTTTTATTTTTAACTGTATTGTTCGGACCTATTGCACTTTTAAGATATATTTACCAGAATTACATAATCGTTCCAATTTTATTGGGTTTTTGTCTTTCAAAATTTGAAAAAAGTTAACAATTAAAGACAAATAAAGGTTTTTGTAGTAATATTTAAACGCCGAAGATATAAAGGGAGTATGATGATGTTTGAGAACTATTTTTCTAAAAGAATTAAAGCAACGCCCTCATCTTTTATAAGAGAAATTTTAAAAGTAACACAAAAACCTGAAATAATTTCATTTGCAGGCGGACTTCCGAATCCGATATCCTTTCCGCAGGAAGAACTTAAAATTTCAATGAACAGAATTGCGGATGAATTCGGTGCAAAAATATATCAATATTCAACAACCCTTGGACTTGATTCTTTGAGAGAATATATTGTTGAAAGATACAAAAAAATTTGGAATATGGATATAACAATAGATAACGTTATTATTACAACAGGTTCTCAGCAGGCACTTGATTTAATCGGAAAAGTTTTTATAAATGAAGGCGACAAAGTTATGGTTGAAAGTCCTTCATATCTTGGACTTTTGCAAGCTTTTCATCTTTATGATGCTAATTTTATTCAAACAAAACTAAACGATGATGGGTTGGATATAGAAGAACTTAAAAAAACAATAAAAAATCATAAACCAAAACTTGCATATTTAATTCCGAACTTTCAAAACCCGACAGGCTTAACTTACACCTTGGAAAACAGAAAAAAAGTTTTTGAAGTTATTAAAGATGAAAATATGATTTTAATTCAAGATGATCCTTATGGAGAATTAAGGTTTACTGATGATGATAGAATCCCATATATCGGATTAAATCAAACTGAAAAAAATATTTATCTGGGTTCTTTTTCAAAAATTGTTACCCCGGGAATGAGATTGGGTTATGTAATTGCAAATAAAGAAATTATAAAAATGCTGGAAACTGCAAAACAAGCTTCTGATTTACATTCTAATATATTTGGTCAGTATTTAATTTCTGATTACTTATATAATAATGACCTTGATAAACACATTGAAAAAATCAAAAAATTATACAAAACCCAAGCAAATGCTATGGTTGAAGCTATGAAAAAATATTTTCCAAAAAATATCAAATTTACCGTTCCAAAAGGTGGAATGTTCACTTGGGTAACTTTAGAAGAAGGAAAATCATCAGCAAAACTTTTTGATAAAGCTATTCGAAAAAATGTAGCCTTTGTTCCGGGAAATCCCTTTTATGTTGATACTGCAAAAGACGTTAATACTCTAAGATTAAATTATACAAATGCTAATGAAAAAACAATTACAGAAGGTATAAAACGTTTAAGTGAAGCTTTGCTTGAAATATAAATACAAATTGTAAAATTTTATTAAAAAGTCTGATTGCTAATCAATTTTTTCTTAAATATTTACTTTATATAAATATCAAGAGTTTATATTTTAGGAGAGAATTATGAAAATTATTAGATTTATTGCAGATGTTATATCAGTTGTAAACGAATATGACAAAAAATATCGTACAATTTAATAGAATGACAAATTTTAAATTGATTTCGTTTTTAATCTTATATGAATGCTATTAATTTTAAAAATAATATACAATTAAATTCTCCTAATCCCGAGGTCAAAAAAAGACTCGAAGATAAGGAGAATTTTACCGCTATTGATAAAGAAAAACTTAAACAAGATGTAGCCGAATTTCAAGAAAAAGCACAAGACCACGCTAAAGAAAATTTTGTTTCGCAAACAACAAAAAATCTTAAACCGAAAAATACTAAAAAATTTATTATTTCACTCGCTGCAACACTTGCAACGGTTGTCGGACTTGCAGTTATTGGAAATAAGTCTTCAAATAAAATGGCTGAACTTGGTATAAGAGTTGATGATTTTTTAAAAAATCAAAAATGGTTTAATTCGCTTGGCGAATTTTTCAAAAAAGGTAAAAATAAAATTGCAAAAACTTTAAAAAAAGTACCGGTAATTAATAATATAGCTGAAACTTTAAAAAAACGTCCTGCAAAAGCAAAATGCGATCTTACCAGAGGTTATGGTAGGGGTTTTGTAAGTATTTTTAGTTTAACTCCAGTTGATATATTAAAAAAAGCTTTTAAAGACCCTGATAGTCAATTAGCTGCACTTATAGAACTTGTAGGAAAAGAAAAAGCACAAACTTTCGCAGACTTTTTAAACGGTAAATCAACTCAAATACTTGATAACAAAGAATTCTGCACAAAATTAACCGAAGCAATTAAAGAAAAATTTAACTTAACAACAAAAAAAGATTTACTTGGTTTCTTAAAAAACCTTCAAAAAGGAAGACATAACAAAACAGATTTAAATAAATTTAAAAATATTGAAATGAAAGAAAAAGGCCTCGGTGCTATTATAGGTTCATGGTGGCCGGTTAATATAATAGATTCCTTAGGTAAAAAAATCTTTAAAAACAATTGGAAAGGATTTGGAAAAGGTAATCTCGGCGATTCTTTAATAAAATTTAACGTAGTTAACGGTACGCTTGCAGATACTAAAATAGGTTCACTTATTCAAAAATCAATAACTGTTCCGGCTGAATCAATTACAAACTTTGTAAACGATAAATCCGGTTTAGGTGCTTTTTTATGTGCCTCTATATTATCTTTGTATAATAATGTCCAAGATGCACCAAAAGAAAAAAAGGTAGCTACAATAGCAAATGATTATATCGGAACAATGGGAAGTATAGCAATTTCAACTCCGCTTGCTTTTGCTACAACATACGGACTTGCAAGTTTAAAAAATCTTGATGGAAATAGAAGTTTCTTATCAAAAATTCTAAAAGGAATCGGTAAATTCTTTGGTATGGGATTGGATAAGATAGACTCTAATGGTACAATTTCTAAAACAAATAGCAAATTTATAAGATTTGCAGGGGGTGCTTTAAGATTTTTCCTTATTATGTCAGTATTTTCACCATTCTTTTCAAAACCAATAAAAAAAGTAATAAATAAAATATTTGGAAAACCTTATGATGCTAATGAAGCAAAAAGAGAAGAAATGCTTCAACAACAAAGAAATACTGTTATCCCTGAGCTAGGAATAACAGCAGGAGAATTTGAAGAAAAAATTAAAGCAAATCCTGATGCAATTAACAAAGTTCAATCCGATCCGGCACTTGCAAATGAATTAAAAAGAAATCCAAAATTAATTTTAGATATTTTAGACGGAAAAGAAATTAAAACAAAACCAAAAGATAAATTATTAAGTCCTGCAAATATGAATTTAATAAACGATAAAAGTAAAACTTCTCAAAATGACAAAAGAGAACTATTTGGACTTGAAAATAAAAAAGAAACAAAAGATAATTCAACAATTTCGCAAGATACTGCAACATACATTCCATCAAGTCAGTTCACAGCAAAAAACACTACCCTAAGCGAAGTTCAAAACCAAGAATATCAACAAATAATGACTAAAGCTGATGAAGCTTTAAAAAATGCAGAAAAATATATTTAAAAACCATATATTTTTCTTACTGTTTCAATATCTTTTTTGGATACCGTACTCAATCTTGGACTTGCAGTCGTAGGATACATAATATCATTAATATTATCACTATGACCTAAAATACCTATCGCATGACCTATTTCGTGTAATGTAATTTTATTTAATTGAGCATCGGTAAAATTAAAACCGATTGGACTGTGTTTTGAAATTGAAATTTCAGCCTTTGCAAGATAAATTTTACCTTGGATTTTTATATGGCTTGTTTTTGTAATACCGGCTTCGCTATCTGATAACTTATCCACAAATTTTATTATAATATCAGCCTCATCAGGTGTTTTAACATATTTAAAATTTAAATCACTTCCGAGTGCATCATCCCAAGTTTTAAAACTTCTTGTGAATATATATTCTTTAAGTTCATCGGGTGTTATATATACTCTAATATTTTTTGGATTAATCCAAACGGCAGGAATATCGACATCAGAATAATAAGTACGCAAGTCTTGTCTTGCAAATACGAACGAAAATAAACATAAACAAATTAAAACTATATTAATTGTAAACTTCATATACAAATTATATTTTAGCACCGGTTGTTTTGTAAAGACTGATTTTATCTATATAGCAATCTATCTTTGTTTGTGCCAAAAGCTTTTTCATATATAACAAACTTTCCTTTTGCTGTAACAAATCAAGTTTGGAAATGACTCCTGTATTATATTTTGATTCGGCATAATTATATTCACGTTGTTGAATATCGTGAGCTTTGATATTATTTAAAAGTTTTTCATTATCGGATTTTAAATTATACAAAGAATCATTTACCTCCTGAATTGCGGTTAAATTAGTTTTTTGATAATTTTGAAGCAGTTGTTCATATTTGTTTTTATTTAATTTTAAATTAGCAACTCTAACAAATCCGGTAAATAAGGGCAAATCAGCACTTGCACCAAGTAAAGACAAGCTGTTTTTCCAACCCATTGATCCCATAGATGATGAAGCTATAAAAGTTAGAAGCCCCAAAATATTTATTGTTGGTAAAAATTCTTTCTTTGCAACTCTTATATCAATTCCTGCCGCTTCTAATTGTTTTTCTATTGCTTTGTAATCGGGACGATTAACTATAATATCCGAAGAAATTTCATTCGGAATTTCAAAATCAATTCCAAGCTCATCCAATGAGCTTCTTTGATATTCTTTTGTATTATTCGGGCTGTCTCCGATTAATACAGCAAGTGCATTTAAAGCATTTTCCCTTGATTTTTTATAATCTAGCAAATCATTTTGAGCTAAAACATAGGATTTTTCTGCAGCAATCAAATCGGATGTAGAAACTATCCCTTCATCATTTGATAATTTCATTAAATTATATATTTCTTCTCTGTCTTGGGTCAATTTTTCTTGAATTTCAATTATCTTATCCAGCATAACGATATTATAATATACTGTAGCGACCATTGAAATAACGGCTATATCTGAAGTTTGCGTTTGATACACAGCCCCTTCCAGCAATTTTTTTGAGGATTTTGTCTTGTCCCAATTTTTTCCGAATAAATCTAATTCATAACTTGCCATAATTGGTAGTGCAAGAGAACCATCAGTTTTTGTTGTATCTGGCATTTTTAAAAGCAAAGGAGAAACCCCTGCAGTTATTGTGGGCAATTGGCCGGCTCTTGTTGCCATTACATTCAATTTTGCCTGTTCAATTTTAAGTGCCGCAGTTTTAATGTCATTGTTATTATTTATTGCGGTTACAATATATTTTTCAAGGCATGGATCATCAAGTTTTTTCCACCAATCAAAATTGATATAATCTAAAATCGTTGTAGGCGGCAAATCTTTTGAACTTACTTCCAATATTGCAGAAGCAGGATTCACTATAAAACAAAATATAAAAGTTGTTAATAAGACCAGTGCAGATAGCTTTTTCATATTTTCCTCAAAATTTTATTGCATTTTTAACAATAGAATGTTAGCATATTAATGTTGCAAAAGCAACATGTTATTTATACAACATATTTAGAATTTACAAAAAATTTTTTTATAACTATAAAGGAAGCTATGAAAACAAAATATGAAGATTCAATTTTTTACCATATAAATTCTTGTGCAAGATATTTTCATGTTGTTTTTGAGCAATTTTTTAAAGAGTTAAATCTTGGAATTAATGCTATGGAACACCTTGCTTTAGCGGTAATTATAGAAACAGGAAATTGTTGTCAAAGAGATTTAGCAAGAATTATTTTAAAAGATAGAGCAGGAACGGGCAAATTGGTTAATATTCTACAAAGCAAAGGATTAATTAAAATTAAACTTACAACAAAAAACAACAGACCCGCTAAAATATTAACCCCAACTGAAAAAGGAATAGAATTAAATGAAAAAATTAGAACAATTATTATGCCTCTGTTGAGTAAAATAAGAGAAGAATTAGACGAACAAACTTTGGATAAAACATCCGAAATATTAAAACATTTAAAAAATATAGTAGAAAAAATTATGAAAAAAAATATATAGGAGAATTTTTATGACTGAAGCAGAACAAATACAAGAAACAGAACATAAAAGAATTAAAAAAAGAAAATTTCTTGTTCCTATTTTAACAATTTTAGCAATTACGGCAGGGATATATTTATTTCACGAAAGCCATTTTCAATCAACCGATGATGCTTATGTAGAAGCAGATATAATTCAAGTAACGCCAAAGGTTTCAGGTCATATTATTGAAAGTTATATAACCGATAATATGCACATAAAGGAAGGTGACCTTGTTGCAAAAATTGATGATGAAATGTATAAGGCTAAATATGAGCAGGCAAAAGCAAATTATGAAAGAGCTATACTAAATCAAAAAAATGCTAAAGCAAACTTGAAATCCGTTGACTCACAAATAAAACTTGCCAAAACAGATTTGGAAAGGTACAAAAAATTATACGAAGAAGGTGCTGTTTCAAAACAAACACTGGATAAAGCCCAAACCAACTACGACAATGTTTTAGCGAGTCAAACAAGGGCAAAAGAAGATATTTTTGCTAAAGGAAATAATGTAGCAGATGCTGACTTAAAAGCACTTAAAGCCATTATGGATCAAGCCAAATTAAATCTTGAATATACAAATGTAATTTCTCCAAATACAGGAGTTGTAACAAACCGACGGATTGAAAAAGGAAGTTTTGTATCGGTAGGTGGACCTTTGTTTGCAGTTGTTCCTGATAAAATCTGGATAGTTGCAAATTTTAAAGAAAATCAAGTAGGTCAAATGCGTCCGGGACAAGATGTTTCAATTAAAATTGATGCCTATCCGCACAAAAAATTCAAAGGAAAAGTTGATTCGATTCAAAGGGCTTCAGGTGCTAAATCGAGCTTATTTCCACCGGAAAATGCTGTTGGATCTTTTGTAAAAATAGTACAAAGAATTCCTGTTAAAATTGTATTTGATGAAACCATCGACTCATCAAAATATAATATAGTTTCAGGCATGAGCGTTGTACCTAAGGTAAGAGTTAAATAAATGGCAAACGACACATCAGAACAAAATTGGAAACCGACAAAAAATCCTTGGGTTACTTGCATACCCTTAATGGTTGCGGCTTTTATGTTTGTATTGGATGAGACTATAGCAAACGTAGCACTTCCATACATGGCAGGCAGTTTTAGCGTCTCAAGACAAGAAAGCACCTGGATTTTGACAAGTTATTTAATAGCTTCGGGTATTGTTATTCCCTCGGTTGACTTTTTTTGTAAATTATTTGGCAGAAAAAATTTCTTTATACTAAGTATTATAATCTTTACGGTTTCGTCATTTTTATGCGGAATTGCAACTTCTCTTCCAATGATGGTAGTAACAAGAATACTACAAGGTTTTGGAGGCGGAGCACTTTTGCCGTTAGCTCAAGCAATGAATTTGGAATTATTCCCGTTGGAAAAAAGAGCTCAATCTATGGCAATGTTTGGTCTTGTTGTTGTTATAGCACCCATTATTGGTCCTGTCTTGGGCGGTTGGATAACAACAAACTGGTCATGGCCTTTTATATATTTTATTAACATACCTGTGGGTATTCTTGCAGTATATCTTGCAAAAGAATGTATTGAAGACCCTCCTTATGCCAGAAAACAAAAAAATGTATCAATAGATGGACTTGGGTTTTTTATGTTAATCGGTTGGCTTACTTGTATGCAAATAGTTCTTGACAAAGGTAATGATGCAGACTGGTTTGGCTCCACTTGGGTTTGTTGGATGACATTTTTTGCAGTTGTTTTTGCGATTTGGTTTTTCTATATTCAAGCAACCAAAAAAAATTCTCTTATAGATTTAAAGGTTTTTAAAGACGGTAATTTTTTCTTTGGAACCCTTATGCAAATTGTAATGCAAGGAGTATTATTAGCTTCTCTTGCAATTTTACCCCAATTTTTGCAAGGTCTTATGGGCTATGATGCTTATTTATCAGGGCTTGCCATGATGCCAAGAGGTATAGGGGCATTATCGACAGTAATTTTTATAGGTACAATCGGAAGCAAAATAAACAACAAAATTCTTGTAACTATGGGAATGACAATTTTAAGTATATCTGGTTTTATGTTATGCGAATTAAATTTACAAATTTCAACCTTAAGTATTGCAATTCCTAATTTTATTATGGGTGTAGGTATGGCAATGTGCATGATTCCAATTATCACATTATCTACAATGACATTAACAAATGAACAAATGACAAACGCTTCAGGTGTTCAAAATCTATTAAAAAACCTTGGCGGAGCAATTGGAACATCAATAGTAACAACACTTATCTCAAGAAAAGCACAAGCTCATCAAAGTTTTCTTGTTGATAATCTTACAATGTTAAATGATAATTTTATTGAAAGATTAAATTCATATAGCAGCACATTTCAGTCTTTAACTGATCCAATTAGTGCAAATTATATGGCAAATACAATGTTATACAAACAAATGCTTCAACAAGCAAATATGGGAGCTTTTCGAGATACTTTTGAAGTATGTGCTATTGCGTGTTTAGCTATAATTCCTCTGATTTTATTTATAAAAGGAATTAAAAAAGCTGAAAAAGCTTAAAAAAAGGCTGTCTTAAACAGCCTTAATATTCTCATCTATTGTCTAAACTCATTTCTTTCTGACTCTTTTTAATTTTGTTTTTTGAAAAATCATGATGTATTCATGTTCAAACACATTAAAACCTCCGGACAAAGCCCGGTATCTCCAAAGATTTGCGGTTTTACCTTTAGCTTTTTCATTTCCCGTTATATTTTTTACAATTACAGCCTTTGTTGTAAAACCTATTTCTTCCATTCTTTTTTGACATTCAAATCCTAAAGAAATATATCTGCTGTTTGCATATTTATCACCTATTATAAGAGCAGCAAATCTATTTTGTTCTAACAAATCATAACCATTTTTAGCAACTTTTTTAAATAACTCATAAAATTCTTCAGTTGAAGAACAATTTGATAAATCTTCTTTTTTATCAGAAAACTTGATTATATCATCATAAGGTGGGTGCAAAATCAAAAATTGAGCATTACTTTCCCCCATTATATCTAGCCTTGCTTGTATTTTTTCTTTTGTTTTTTCAGAAGCACTATCTCCCTGAATAATATTAATATCAACAACAAGTTCTTTTGAATTAAATTTGGATGACACATAATTAACCATTTCTTGTTTTAATTCAACTCCTATACATCTCCTTTCAAGATTTCTGGCTTCAATACCGGTTGTACCCGAACCAAAAAATAAATCAAGAACTATATCATTTTTCTTTGTATATCTTGTTAAAAGTTGTGTTGCTATTTGAGGAATATAGTTGCCATGGTAATCATAACTGTGTCCGCCTGTTTTTTCACGAGATGAAAACTCCCACCAGGTACCCGTTTTAATATTTTCATATAATTTCCAATTATTTAAATCAATATCGTTATAAGGCTTTGTTTTAACCGGTTTTACAACTTCAAGAGTTGCCTTGTTAATTGCTTTCTTTTTCGAACTGATTGGCATGAAATCCCTCACAAGAGTATTTGAATAAAGTATAATAAAAGTGATTCATAATTAAATCAACTTAATATATTAAAAATTTATATTAAAGCAATTTTTTTAATTGAGATGTTTTATTTTGGTATGATAAATATGAATTCATATAGTTTTGATAGTTTTAGAGAAAAAACAAAGCCGATTAATCCTCAAAAATTAAGTATTTTCTACTATAACGACACTCACGGAAACTCGGATCAAATTGCGGGGATTGTTCATAGTGCAAAGCAATTTAAAGCTGACAGCTTTAATGGTAATTCTGTAAACTTTGTTTTATCTGCAGGAGACAATTATTCCGGAGCTGACGTTAAAAAAAATAATTTTATAGTTAGCTTAATGCAAAACATTATGGGAGTAGATTTATCCGCAGTAGGAAATCATGAAATAGACGGAGGCGTCAAGGGACTATATGAAGTTGCAAAAAATAGAAAAACGCAATTTATTGCATCAAATGTTATTTTGCCGGAAAATAGCCCCATAAAAGATATTATTAAGAAATCTACAATTAAAGAACAAAAGGGCGTTAAATACGGTTTTATTGGAGCAATGCCCGTTGATTTTAAAACTTGCAGTAAAGAAGAAAACCAAAAAGATATTTCTGTTATGGATTTTGACGAATCAATAAAAGCTATGCAAAATGAAATTAATAACTTAAAATCACAGGGTATAAATAAAATAATCCTACTTTCTCATAGCGGTTATGAACTTGATAAAAAATATGCTCAAAATCTTGACGGTGTTGATATAATTGTAGGTGGACATACACATACGGTTGTTGAAGGTGCAGAAAACGACGAAAATATCGTAAAATCTAAGTCAGGCGAACCTGTTTTAATTGTTCAGGCAGGCGAAAATGGTAAATATTTTGGAAGAATTGAAGCTGAATTCGATGAAAACGGTATCCTAAAAGAAATTGAAAACAAATTAGAAAGAAGCATAAACAATAAAAAATGCCCCATTATTGAACATATTAAAGAAGAAAACTTGGGAAAAAGTCCAAAAATTGCCACAATTTCAAAAATAGACCCCTTCCCAAAAAATAGAAGAATTGCCCCTTGTGCTTGGACTAACGCAGTTGCGGATTCAATGAAAAGTGAGTTAAATACTCAAATAGCCCTAATAAACGCAGCAAATATAAGAAAAGTCCCGCAAGCGGGTATATTAACCGAAAGAGATGTTTCTGAATCTGCTCCGATGAAAAATAAACTTTTAAAAACTAAAATAACTCAAAAACAATTAATTGAAGCAATTAAATCAGCACTAAGGAGAACTTTCAGTGATAAAGAAGGTGTTCCGGGAATTCTTATTACAAGCGGTATAACTTATAAAGCAGATGATAAAGGAAATCTTCTGGAAGCCTATTTTGTTGAAAAAGACGGCACAAAAACTTCAATTGATATAAACAATCCGTCTGAAAATATCATATACACGATTGCTTATGATAATTTTGTAGCTAAAAAAGATGGAGAGTATCCTGAACTTTATCCTAAGTTTGAAGTTGAAAATTTGGAATTTGATAAAGACACAACAATGATAAATTATCTGAACAAATTATCTCAAAAAGATAATCTGGAATTTATTGATGATAAAAGAATTGAAATACAAAGAACATCACAACCGACATTCCAAGGCAATAAAATCCAAAACTTTTTAGACTTAACCTGCCCAAAAGCTTCATAAAATATTTAATACATAAATATCCGACTATAAAAGAAGTTACAAAACCAAGTAAAAGTGCTTTTATGTTAAATGCCATAATTTCCTTAAAATCAAGCTCCATTAATGGATATACAAGACTTGCAAGAAAGATAACGGGAATACTTATTAAAAAAGAGAATCTTGCGGCTTCAATTCTGTTCATACCCCTCATAATGGCGGTTGAAATGGTTAAACCGCTTCTTGAAAATCCGGGGAAAACCGCTAAACCCTGAGCAATAGAAATCAATATTGCTGTCTTTAAAGATAAATTTTTATTTCCCTTGTACATTTTTTCACTAAATAAAAGTATAAAACCTGTCCCCATAAGAAAAAAGCACACTATTTGAGGATTAGCGGTTAAAAATTCAACTTTTTCTTTTAACAATAGTCCTATAATTCCTGTAATAACAACGGATAGAGCAATATATCCGACAAGTTTTACGTTTTGATTTCTATAATCACTATTTTTAACTGATTTAAAAAATTCTAAACAAATATTTTTCAAATCCCTGAAAAAATATATAACAACAGCAAACAAAGTAGCTAAATGTACTAAAATATCAAAAAAAATTTCTTCTTGATTAATTTCCTGACTTACGGGAGTACCAGATAGTAAACCGCATATTTCATGCGAAAAAACAATATGAGCAGAACTTGATATTGGCAAAAACTCGCTCAAACCTTGAATTGCACCGGTTATTACAGCTTGGATAGTTTGCATATAAACCCTCTTAATTTTCTTCAAAATAACTTGCCCGAGAAGTTATTGTCTCCCAAACATCTACACGATAAACCAAATCAAAGCGTTCTTTTGCCTTTTTATAAATAAACCTCGCAATAAACTCTGAACTTGGGCTTTCGCCTTTAAATTCAGATAATTCATTCAAATCTTTGTGATCAAGATAGTCTATTATCTCATTTATTTCTTTTTTCAATACCTTAAAATCGATTAAGATGTTTGATTTATCAAGTTTATCACCTTTTGCATAAACTTCAACCTTCCAATTGTGTCCATGCGGGTTTTCGCATTTGCCCTTATAATTCAACAAATGATGTGCGGATGAAAAACTCGTTTCTATTTTAACTTCGAACATAGGTTAATGATAACATGAAATAAAACAAGTACAAAAACTTTATTTATGATAAAATAGCCCTATGAGTCATGCTTTTAAACAAAAAGTATTTTATGCAGACACAGATGCCTATGGTGTTGTATGGCATGGAAGTTATTTAAGATGGCTTGAAATGGGTCGCATTTTTTTGTGCGAAAAAGCAGGTTTTAAGTTATCGGAATTGGTTAAACAGGATATAACTCTCCCTGTTGTTGATTTAAATATACAATATAAATGCGGTGCAAAGCTTGATGATGAAATAATGATACATACTAAAATATCCGATTACGGTAAATTTTATTTAACTTTTCAACAGAAAATAACTGACGAAAAGGAAGAAAAGACGTATATCAATGCAGTTGTTAAAATTGTTGCGATACACAACGATGGAAAACTATATAGGAGTTTACCCGAGCCTGTTTTAAAAATATTACAAGCGAATGCTCGGTAAAATTACGGGCTTAAATAATTTAAGCCCGTAATTTTAAATCATTTAATTCCCATTTTTATAATGCCCTTGCCGAATTTTTCTTCAAGTTTATCCCAAGATTTTGAAAGATTTTCTTTTTTAATTGATTCTTCGCCATCAAAAATAGAAATCTGTCTTGTACTCGCGGAAGTTAATTTCATGGCACAAAATCCGACAGAACGATAAACAATATCCTTTTTGAACAGTTTATCTAAAATTTGTTTTGAATGTTCAACAAGCTCAAATTCACTGTTAACGGGATTGACAAGATTTATTTTAATATCTGAAATTTGAAAATCCTTTGTTCTTAACATAACTGATATACAACCTGTTAAAAGATTTTGACTTCTTAATTTTTTACAAACCTTATGAATATGAGCATTTAATTCTTTTTGAATAAAATTTTTATCCGTTTGAAACTCTTTAAAACTTTCGCTTCTTGAAATCGACTTTGGTGCTTCCTGAATTGATTTAACAGGATTAATTGAATTTCCTAAAAGCTCCTGTTTTAAATCTAAACCAACTTTTCCTAAATTTTTCTTTATCCAAATATCTTCTTGAGATACAAAATCCCAAGCTGTTTGAATTAAATGCTTTTTTAATAAAGCAGTTGTATTTTTCCCAACACCCCAAATTTCGCTTATTAAAGTTGCTTTTAATTCCTTTTCAATTTCCCTATAACCAATTTTATAGGTTTTATTTTCAATTAACTCCTCTTTTAAAGTTTTTTGAAGATTTTTTGTCTTTTCGCAAGCAAGTTTAGCTAAAACCTTAGAATAAGAAAGACCCACCGAAACATCAATTCCAACTTCGTTTTTAATATCTTCTACAATTTTTTTAATTATATCCTCATAAGAACATTTAAAGGTTTTTCTCAAGCCTGTCAAATCCAAAAAAGCTTCATCTATAGAATATATCTCAATATCGGGAGTAAAATCATAAAGCTTATCCATAACTCTCTTTGAAATTTCACAATAAAAAGGCAAATTTCCCGATAAGAATACAACTTTTTTGAATTGATTTTTAATCATAAAATAAGGTGCACCCATATTCACACCCATCTTTTTAGCTTCATTAGAACGAGAAACAACACATCCGTCATTATTAGATAAAACACAAACAGGCTTTCCTATAAGCTCAGGCTTTAATAGTCTTTCACATGATACAAAAAAATTGTTACAATCAACAAGTGCTATAACTCTTTTCATTAGCTTATTTTCCTTGTTATGCCAACTGCCACGCCAAAAATTGATAAAGAATTTTTAGGACGAAGAATCGGATAATCTTTGTTTTCGGGTTTTAAATAAAATCCTTTTTTATCTTTTTTATAAGTTTTTAAAGTAAATTCATTATCTATAACAGCAAGAACAATATCGTCGGGATTGGCAATTGAAGTTTTTTTTATAATCACGTAATCACCGTCAAATATTCCGATATCTACCATTGAATCTCCTGAAACTTTAAAAACAAACGTAGAAGGACTGTTTATATCTAAAAGCACATCAAATGAAATCCTTTTTTCAATTTTATCATCCATAATTGATGCAAAACCTGCTTTAACATAACTTGAAACAAGTTTTGCACCTAAATATTTAGGATTTATATAAAAATATTCATTATCTTGAATTAAAAAACCTTTATTTTTTAAAATTTCCACATATTGTTTTATTGAATTCTTGGATTTATAACCAAATTCATTTTTGATTGTCTCGTAACTGGGTAAAGCTTTTGTTGAAAAAAACTCTTTAAGTTTTTCAAAAAATTCTCTTTGTCTTTCGGTTAATTCATTTTTCATAATAATATTATGTACATTTGTACATAATAAGTCAAGTAAACTTTAAATGTATTTATATTGAAAAAAATTTGAATTACTGTAAACTTTTGTAAATTTATTTAATTAAAAAAATAAAAAATAGCAAAAAGAAAAATTCACACACATTTAAAAGCATGTAAACTCCTCTATAAACTCCGTAATACTAATTCTATCCATCACGGCTTAATTTGTTCACAAATTAGCCGTTTTTTTTATGGAAAAGAATTATAACTCATCAACCAACTTAGAATCAGATTCCATATTAGATTTTAGAGTTTGTCTTACAATGTCTGCTTGAGTATCAAGCATTTTACAAACAGTTTCAATATTTCTTACTTTATCTTCCAAAATAACGTCAGCATTGTTTGTAATGTTGCCTGTTATATTTTGGTAAGCAGATAAAGCAGCAGAGCCTGTTCCTTGCATTAAGTTGCCGGCTACTATTGCTCCAAGCCCGAATTCACCTGCATAAGGTGCTAAAGCCTGCAATATTCCGCCCCAACCGGAAATTAAGCCTGCAATAGGGAGTACAATGTTTTGTCCAAAGCCAAAACCGCTTGTAGCTCCAGTAGCATAAGACGCGGTGTTAAGAGCCGCTAATCCCGCGGCAGAAACGGCATAACCCGTTGCCATACCTGCAGCTCCGCCTGTCGGAACTCCGTCTTCTCCAAAACCCATCGAAATGCTTGCAGCACCTGAAGGGAAACCCGAATAACTGGATAAACCTGATACACCAAAAGAATTTGTACCTGAATCGAGATAAGAATTTGTCGAATAATTAGGTGACCAATATGAAGTTCCGGGAATATTCATCATTTGAGATCCGCCTAATGTCGGCATAAAACTTGAAGGAGAAAATAAATTAGCTAACTGCCACAAAAAACCGCCGGCAGTACCAAATCCTGAACCTGTAGAAGTTGAACCTGAAACGGTTAAATCTCTTAACCTATCATAGGTTTCATATAATTCAGCTTTTGCAGCGGAACTTGCAGCTCCATATTTATTCGCAATTGTTAACTCGTGGTCATTCTTATAAGACATACTTTACCTCGTGTAATCCATCCTAAAATAAATTGTCATAACACACACAATTTACTCTTCGGCATAAGTTTTTAAAACTTTAATGTTTTTTTAAAAAAAGTCAAATTTTTGTAAAGTTTTTTAAAATTATTAAAAAAATGGGGCATTAACTATGCCCTTTAACCAAAACACAAAAAATAATATGAAAATTAGTTCATTTCAGTTACACAGCGAACCGAAGTGCCATAAGTACTTTCCTGAGATCCATATCTATATACACTATGATCAAGTAAATAAGCTTTTAGTATACCATTACTATCTGCAGAAGAATATATCATTGATGCTACACATTTATCAGTATACGCACCATAGCAGTAAGTAATTATATCACATCGAGCAAGATCTATATCGCCAGCATGATTACATAACATCAGTCCATTTTGGCCAACCCCTAATGAAGCATTAAACCAACTTTTAGCTTCATCAGGAGTTGCAAGTCTCCAAGTTTTTCCTGCATAATTAAATTTAGCACATATTTCATTTGCTGCTTCCCGGTTGCATACTGTTCTTGTGCAACCTGAATACCCGCCGTTATTTGAATCACAATTTTTTGCTGTTGTTCCCTTCCAGCAGCATTTTTGAGATTGAGCATAACAGTATTCACTTCCTGCTTGAGCTACACTAACAGTATATGGTATTGGAAGCATCAAGCTATCTCCCATATTTTTTCTTGTAACGCATAAGTTACCTATTCTCATAAAATTAGAATCAGAACAATTAAAATCTGAACTATTGTTTTCGCAACTTTTTTTATCACTGGATGGATGGTATCCTTGATTGCAGCTTTCACATTTTCCATCCTTATCACATACCGCACAGTTTGCTACAGTACAAG
>CALVGZ010000012.1 GCA_944327225.1 Candidatus Gastranaerophilales bacterium
AAAAGCGTAAGCGATTGCTTCGCCACATCAGTCTCATATAAAAGTAAATTGACAGTTAAATAATATGCCGATGTGGCGAAATTGGTAGACGCACCAGACTCAAAATCTGGCGTGGTTCACCCCACGTGCCGGTTCGACTCCGGCCATCGGCAAATATTATCAAAACCCCTCTTAAATAAAAAAACAAAGAGGGTATTTTTATACCTAATTTTTAATGAAACCGGAGTCGAACCTCCGGTTCTTACCTCTCGAAAAACTTGCCCATTGGGGCAACTTTTTCTCGGCAGAGTGGCCATCGGCAAATTTAGATTCTAAAACCTCTCTTTGAAATATAAGAGAGGTTTATTAATAAAGATAATGAACGCCGGAGTCGAACCTCCGGTTCTTACCTCTCGAAAAACTTGCCCATTGGGGCAACTTTAACGAACTGCCTATCAAAATTCAATAAACTTATATAATTTAAAACCCCTTAATAGGGGTTTTAAATTATTCACCTTTAAAAATTCCAAGAATTATATCCCAGAACGAAAGTCCGCCTCTTGTTCTGAATTTTGAAATTTGAGAAACACTGTTTTTTCTATATTTTTGAAGATCTTTTTCTAATTTTTCCTGTGCTTTTGGATCAGCATTCCTTTTTGCTACAACATCATTTGCATAAGCTAAAAAATTCTTATATTCAATACAAGAATAACCCGATTTAACAGAATTTGGATATGCATAATTAGCATAATCATAAATATTCATGGCACGTTCCGCATTTGCAGGTTGAGCCTTAAGAGCGTCCCAATATGTTGAGGTTTGTTTAGTTAAAACAACAACAGCGGCAAGTGGATTATATCCCGCATTTGCCATCAAATTTACCGCAACAACATCTGCTTCTTTTTCTTCCTTCGTAAACTTATAATTGTTAATTAATTCCCCTGCTATTGTTTGAGTAGTCGAAGTGCCAGTTATCGAAGAAACAATACTATCTTTTGAAGCATGGCCAGTTATAATATGTCCCAATTCGTTTGCAACAACTGCGGCAACTTCATTATCATTGCCTGCATAAGCTAAATCGCTTTTTGAAATACTTACCACTCTGTCATCTACAAATGAAGAATTGTCTACGGCTTTATCAGTAACTTCAAATTTAATGTTGGATGTCGGAATACTGTTTTTAACCAATAAATTATTTGCTACCGTTTCAACTCTTGAAGCAGCATCATAAGTAGCAGCGTAAGCAACAAAAAAGGCGACCATGACAAAAAATGACATTAAAATCTTTTTCATAAAATTCTCCTTCTAACCCTCTTTTTATATAAAACCACAAACAATGGCTTATATCAAGCTTTTTGAAAATTTATTAATTAAAAAAGAAGGAATAAATTTATTGTGGTGACAATTTTTTTGTTTTACAATCGTTATATATATTGAAAGTGTTGTTTAGGTAAAAATAATGAAATTAGCAGGAGCAAAATTATGTACTCCGGTCATTTGTGCCGGAAATTCAAAAACCCAGAAAAATAAAAAGAGAAATAGTATTTCAAATACCAATCTTAAAAGCAATTTAAACGGTTTAAATTGTCTTGCTATATATAATAAATCAAACATCTCATTCAAAGGATACATGGGGGATCAACAACCTGCAAAAAAACTTTTTTGGATAGTCACAGGAAGAAACAAAATATATAGAGATGAAGACGTAAATAATTCAGCATGGAGAGTAGAAACAAGCATTGGACAAAAAGCTTGGAGTACAATACCGCCATGGGATCTTTTAAAAAGAACCCCCGAACAAGCAATTCAAGGAATCTGTACTTTAAATAATACTTACGAAATTCCAAGCTACATATTAAGTCCAAACTATGGAGACGATTGGGGAAGAAGAGCAAACTACATAGAACTTAACCCCAGACTCCTTGCAAAAGCCGAAGGAAATAGAAAATCCGAAGGCCTGTTAAATATCATAAAATTATTGCCTGCAATTCCGCCTTCAACAAAAAATATTCCCACTTGCATAATACTATCGCAACTATATCCAACGTATGGAAGCTACAATGACGGATACACCGGAAACGAAGGTCTATACTGCGTAGGATTACAAGCAGGAATATCAAAAAACCTTACATCGCCTAATCTCGAAAGAAATGGGGAACGAATGGGTGATGATGAACTTGTTAAAGCATTCAATGATTTGGCACATTTCAGAGGACTCAAAACAGGTGTCAGAATGCCGATTTCAGAAGGACAAATATCTGTTCAAGGAAGACCATTTAGCTGGTACTATGATGAAAATGCATATATAGACGCTTGTGTTGATGCTATAAACATGGGTTTTGATTGTATATATTTTGATAGCGGAAAACATGTTGATAATTTTGAAATGGAGCATTACTGCGGAGTAGGTACAGTTCCCGACTATAAAAAAATGCAATATATAACTCAACAAATAAGAGCACGCTCCGGAAGAAACGACATATCGTTCGTTGCAGAAAAAGCGGACCTTAATCCAAGATATGAAAATTTAGGATACACAGCAGGAACAGACTGGGGATTGGCTGACGACTTCGGAAATTTAATGTACGAATATGATAAACAATCTTGGAATTCGCATTATGCAGCAGGTCCTTGTGTATCCGACGACAACGATAATGGTTCAATGTCTTATGAAAGAAGATTACAAAGATTAAAAAACACATTACATGCTTTCAGAGATTCAAGCAAAAAACTTCCGGTACACATTCAAATGCACGATATTTTCCCTTTAAAAGAAGATATTGACACTCATGGTGTTATGATGTGCAGCTGCAATAGGAGTGCATACGGCGATTTAGAAAGTCACTATAATAATATTTTTTCACATACAGATGCGGCAAGAAACCAGACAATGAACGCATACAAAGAATTTGAAAGCATAATGGACTGCTAACTAGAATTAGCCGTTTGTTGGAATAAATTTATACAATCTCTATACTAATATATTTTAGAAAGGAGATTTGTATGAACTATAAGAAAGAAAAAATTGAAGAACTTATTGATTTTTGCGATGAACATATAAGTTCAAACGTACTTTTAAAAAACGGTGATTGTCTTGCATTAATAATAGCATTAAAAAAACATCAAAAAATGCAAGAACATTTTTCTCCGGTTGATGCATTTATATACCTGATTGAAGGTGAAATTGAATTTCATTTTACCAAAACCAACGAGACAAAAGAAATTAAAAAAAATGAAATTTTCTTTTTTAAAGCAAATGAAAAACACGACATAACAGCCAAAAAAGATACTAAAATGCTTGTTATAAGAATATGAATATGATATTTTTTTCTTATGATAATCATTCCTGAAAATTTAGCAATTAAAGAACCTGAAAAAAAATTACTTGATAAAATGAATAAAACTAAAATTAAAGAAAAAGTTTTATTTAAAGTTAATTCGGATTTTCACTCAATTTTTGTTGTGGAAAACAAATTCGGACGTTTTATTAAATACAAAGACACTTATCAGGCAGGACGCATTTCTCATGAAACTTACAAAGGAAATTTACCCTATATAAATTATTTCCTTCTGCCATATCTTATAAATCCCGAAATTAAAACAATTCTTTTTATAGGACTTGGAACGGGAATAATTTTAAAACAATACCAAACATTATTTAAAAATTTAAAAAGAATCGATGTAGTTGATATAGAAGAATATATCTTTCCGATTGCAGAAAAATATTTTGAATTTAAAACTTTTGACAATTTTAACTTTTACTTACAAGACGCCATAGTATATCTAAAAGAAAATAAAAGAAAATATGACTTGATAGTTGTTGATGTTGCGGGAAATGAAGGTATTGACGAAAGATTTACAACAAAAGAATACTTAAATATAATAAAAAAACATTTAACCAAAAAGGGGATATTTGTATCAAACATGCCTTCAGCAAATGATATCTTTAACAAAAAAAATAAATTCGCTCAAAATATAATAAAAAACCACAGAAACACATTTGAAGATACCAAACTTTTTAACGGCAATACTTCAAATAAAATTTTCTATAAAGTATTTTTTGATATAAATGAAAATGTTTTAGATATAACAAATTTGATAATTTTTTCTTCAAACAAAAAAATTGAATTTAAACCAAAAAATAAAGATATAGAAAAATTAAATATAAATATAACAAAATATTTAGAAGATATCATTTAATTTTTTTATGATAAAATCTTCTTATAATGACTTTTTAAGGAGAGGTAAATGAAAAAATATAGAATTGGTGTAGATATCGGCGGGACAAATATTAAAATAGCACTTGTGGATTTCGAAGGAAAAATAATATATTCAAATACTACACCAACAAGAGCAGAAATGGGTTTCGAAGCAGGAGTTGCCAATATAAAGCAAGCCATAAAAGACTTGATGCAAGAAACAAAAGAATCGGCCAAAACAATAGAAGCAATTGGTTTTGGCTTACCAGGGCAAATAGATTACAAAGCCGGCATGGTAAAAAATCTTCCAAATATACCCGGATGGATAAATATTCCCTTAGGAAAATTAATTGAAGATGAATTTGAAATACCCACCAAATTGGATAACGACGTTCGTTGTGCAGCATTAGGAGAATTAAATTTTGGAGCGGGAAAAGGCTGTGAAAACTTAATCTGTATAACAATAGGAACAGGAATAGGCTCAGGAATTGTGCTAAACGGCAAATTAGTTCGTGGTGCATCAAACGCTGCAGGTGAAATTGGCCATATTAAAATGACTCTCAATAAAGGTCCTTTATGTGGTTGCGGAGACCATGGATGTTTTGAAGCTTACGCATCGGGGCCTTCCATTGTTTCCATGGCAAAAGAGTTTATATCAGGCGGAAAATCAGCTAAATACAAAGAAATGGCAACCGATGGAATTATAACTCCTTATATAGTAGCTCAAGCAGCACTTCAAGGCGATGCAGTATCTTTGCAGATTTTTAAACAAATGGGAGAAATTATAGGTATAGGGCTGGCCTCAATAGTCAATCTTTTAAATCCTGAAAAAATAATTATCGGTGGTGGTGTTGCAGACGCAGGAGAAATATTATTAGAGCCAATCAGAAAAACCATTGAAGACAGAGCAATGCCAATTCAAAAAGAAGCAGTTAAAGTAGTTCCTGCTCAACTTGCAAATGCGGCAGGAGTAATTGGAGCAAGTCTTTTAATTAACAGTTAAGAATATGCCTGTATATTTTTTATGGGGTGACGAAGATTACTTAATCGAAAAAAGAGCCCAAAATATAAAAAAAGAAATACTAAAAAATGATATCAATGAGCTAAACTATAGAGCCGTTGATAATCCTTCTTTTTCTTTATTTTCAGAACTTTTAAGAACAAACGCCATGATGTTTGGAGATGTTGTCATACAAATAAAATGTGCAAGATATTTTCTGGAATCAAAAAATAAAGAAAAACTGGATGATAAACAAACAAAAGAATTAATTGATGCAATTAACAATATATCAGAAAGAATCCATATAATTTTAATTTGTCCAACCCCAAAGGGGGAAAAGAAAAAACCTGATAGCAGAAAGAAACTGTATAAGGAATTAATTAAAATAACAAAACCCGAGGAATTTCAAAGCTATAAAACATACGAAGAATACAAACTAATTCCTATTATTAAAAAAATAGCAAATGAAAAAGGGCTTAAAATAAACCAAAACGAATGTTCTTTAATAGTACAAACAGTAGGATCATCTTTAAGGGATATAGCAAATCAACTTGAAAAATTAAAACTATACGCATATCCAAATAATTTAATCACATCCGAAATGATAAAGGATATAGTATCAAATAATACTGATATATACAATCTTGTTGATTTAATCCTGAAAAAAGATTATAAACAAGCATTATATGATATATCGGAACTTTTGCAAAAAGAACATTACTTACCATCATTAGCATTCATTCAAACAACTTTTAGCAATTTAGTAAGGTTAAAACTATATGCAAATACCTGTTCAAGCTATGAACTTGCAATCAAGTTAAACCAAAACGAATATGTTTTAAAGAAAAATCTTGAAAAAATCAAAAATATAAATTTAAACGAACTTATAAGATTAAAAATAAATTTAACAAATGCTGAGTACAAACTAAAAACAGGAATTTTAAAAGACCCGATTCTGGCATACGAACTTGCATTTCTTGAAAGCGGGGATAAAATATGATAAATAAATACTTTATAGATAAATTTCCATTTGCATATAACTATTTTTCAACACTATTGGAACTTGTAAAAAACAAACAAAAACAATTTCCGCAAGCAATAATTTTCGAAGGTTCCGACACAAAAAACCAATATCTTTTTGCACTTGAACTGGCAAGAATTCTAAATTGCAAAAATAACGGAGAAAAAGATTGCAATTGCATAAATTGCAAATGGATAAAATCATATACCCACCCTGCAATTAACAATGTCTCGCAGATACATTTTAAAGGCGAAGGAGATGAATCAAAAACCGTAATTTCAGTAAAACAAGCAAAAAAAATCGAACAGTCACTAGGCATTTCGAGTGACTATCACAGATTTTTTATCTTTTTTTCATCCAAAGAAAAAACGTACAGAGAGGACGAATTAAAAGGATTTAAAAATCTAGGATATGATACTAACCTAAAATTTTCTATTGAACCGCTTGAATATTCAACCTTTCACCCAACAACTCCAAACGCACTTTTAAAATCCATTGAAGAACCACCTTCAAAAACAACTTTTATATTTTTAACAAAATCCAAAGAAGATATATTGCAAACAATTGTCTCAAGATGTTTAATTTTTAAATTAAATTCAAAGAAACAAAATCTGTCTTATAAAGAAATATACCCGATAATTTCTGACTATCCCAATATTGACTACTATAAAGCAATTGAAATTTCGGACAATCTGCAAAAATATATAAAAGAAAATTCTGATTGTGAATATACGTTAAATCAATTTCTTGAATTTTTAAAAGAAACAATAAAACAAAATGTTTTCAATATTGAACTGTGTAAAAAAATAAAAAATGATATAAATTTTGTAAATATTGCAATCAAACAATCCAAAGCTAATATCACAGATAAAATAGTAATCGATACTCTGATGCTAAAAATTGCAAGAGGATATTAAAATGAATAAACCAATTGTTGCTCTTTCAATACCAACAGGAATAGGTGCAAATATAGGCGGATATGCCGGAGATTTCGGTTATATTGCGAGAGAATTCAGCAAATATTTTTATTGCATAGTTAATCCAAACGCCGTAAATGGGGGGATTTTAAGTGCAATAAATAATGATATGGCATATCTTGAAGGGCATTTATTTGATGATTTTTTCAAAGGCAACATTTCAATCACTCCCAAAAAAGAAAACAAAACAAACAAAATAGGAGTTATATTTGATTCAGCTATACCGCAAAACATCATAAATGTCCATCTTAACACAATAAACGCCTTAAAAATGGTTCAAGGAATAGAAACAATAGGAATTGAATATACTAAAAAACCTGTAGGAGTGGAAATTATTATTGAAAATAATATTTCATCCGGAAATTTAAACAATCCAAACGCTATTGTTGAGGCAGCAGAAAAATTGATTCAAAAAGGAGCCCAAGCAATAGCTATCATCTGCTATTTTAATGAGGACGCAGAGGACATAAATTATTCAAATGCAAATGGAATAGACCCTATTGGCGGCATTGAAGCTGTTATATCACATATAATTACACAAAAATTTAAAATTCCGGCTGCACATGCTCCGGCATTTTTGAATATTGATATATCGGAAAAAATCGAAAATCCTAAAGTATCCTCTGAAATGATAAGTTCAACATACCTGCCTTGTATAATGCAAGGATTAAGCATTGCACCGGATATCAATAAAAATAACAAAGGAAAAATAAACAACAAAGATGTTCAATATTTAATTGTTCCGTATGATGCTATGGGATCTCCGGCTGTGTTATCCTGTATTAAGCATAATATTAAAATTATAACTGTTAAAAATAGAACTATGCTTAATGTAACAAAAGAAAAAATGAATATAAGCGTATATAAAGAATACGAAAGTTATGAAAAATGTCTAGAGAATATAATAAAAGAAACAAAAACAATGAAGAACAGATAAAAACAATATTAAACATTGTCGGGTATATTATAGCTATTGTGCTAATTATCTTTGCTGTCAAATTTTCAATTAAAATATACAATCCAACCCAAAAAAATTTTATAAAAAAAAGTAATTTAGCATATCAAAAAATACAAAATGAAATTAATAAAACATATAAAATTCAAAACTATCTTTTTAAAGAAAATGAAGATAACTTATGTCAAGAACTAGCCAATAAACTTTCAAAATCTGGAGCAAATTGTTACAATACCAGCCCAAATTACAATAAAAATTTTACAATAGGAAAAACAAAAATAGAAATTTGGGGACTGGAAAAACCGGCATACAAATATGAAGATACTTATGCAAAAGATTTCTTTATAGATATAAATGGTCCAAAAGGGGAAAACGCTTTTGGAATAGACAGAGTCCCCGTTAGAGTATATTCATCGGGCAGAATGGGGGGAACATTAAGTCCTATAAATTGCAGCAAAGAAGATGAAGAAAAATATGGTTTTTATTATTCTCCAATATGTGCAGGAAGTCAAAACATAGATTTCTTAATGACAAACTTACCTTTCGGATATAACGTAGTACAAGTTGGTGGCCCCGAAGGAATTACAAATAGATTAAATAGAAATATCCCCTATTTAAGAGCAGACTGCATAGCTTTTGGCGGAGAACTCATAGCGGGAGATTATTGTGAAGAAAAAAATTACTCATGGCTTCAAGCATGCTACCACGAATATATCTGTGCAGTAGAACTATCTAATACTAAATAATATAAGGAAAAGAATATGAAAAATAAAGGTTGGACACTTGTAGAATTATTTGTTGCAATGGCGGTTGTAATACTAATATCATCATTTTTAATAAGTTCTTTCAAACCAAATATTCAAAAATCTAAACTATATGTTTATGCAACAATAAGCAACTTAACTAAAGGGGTTATCAGTATAACCGATAAATATAATGAAGACATAAGCAAAGTAAAAGATTTAACATATCAAAATCCCGACAGTACGGATGACACATTTTGTCTGGAAATGGCAGACATATTTTCTTTATCTACAAAAGCAAACTGTTCAAAGAGTGCTGCAATATCAGTTGTTAACTTGAGATTCCCTAATGAAGTAACCGTTCAAGGACTTGCTACAGCTTGGAGAACACCATACACAAATAGTGAATATAGCTTTAAAAACATAATTATCGATATAGATGGTGAAAAAGGTTTAAACAAATTGTGGGCAGACAGATTTCCGCTTAGAATATTCCAAGGTGGGAAAATGGATGGAGTTATTATGCCTATAAACTGTGCGGATGACTCGGTCTACAATGAAGAAGGAACAAAAATAACACTAACTACAACAACAGGAAAAAGTCCATACTGCAAACAAAAATTCAATGCATCAGGTACAACGGTTTCTAAAAACTTTTTAAATGACGATCAAATAATAAATTATGATGTCTTTAAAACACAAGTTTCAGACGAAAAAACAGAGGCAAAAATGATTGCATCCGCTCAAAGCTTATCAACAGCGGATTGTATGGCATACGGCGGAAACGGGTATCTGAGTTTCAAACAATGCTCTGCCTTAGGAATAAAGTTAGCAACGCAGTGTGCATCTACAGAAACATGTGAAAATTGTGCAAGTGTCAGTCCTTCAATATGTCCAATGAATGCTGCAGGAACAGCACAAACGACAAAAGCAACATGTTTACAACTTGCAGAATCAAATAAAACAGGAGATGAAGAAGCTTACTGTTTTACATTACCACACAAACCAAGGGGTGGAATGAGCTTTTTACTTGATTCAATGATGGAAGAAATTAACTAAAAAGGTACTTCTATTAATTATGAAATGTTATATAATAAAAAAGTTAAGAGAGGTAAAAAATGATTAGTTTTGAATTAATATTCCTATTTATCATAATGTTTATATGTGCAGTATGGTTATTTATATCTTTAGCGGTATATTTTATTCCGGTTATTGTTGCTTATATAAGAAGACACAACAATATACTTGCAATAACCTTGCTTACAATTTTTCTCGGATGGACATTTTTTGGATGGCTAGCAGCTTTGTTATGGTCTCTAAATTCGGATGTCAAGGACAAAGAAACAGACTAAATTTTATATCCTTGTATAAATTTAAAAGGTAAATATTCTCCAATTGTTATTACTTGAATAAAATTATCAAAATTTAAAATTAACAAAGTATTATTTGTAGCATATTTTTGCCTGATTCTTCCAAGACTTTTTATAGATACAACACCATCATTAAAATCATCTCCGGAATACTCATCGCCAAAATAACACACAGCAATAATATCTGTACTTAAAGAGTTTTCCTTTAAGGCGCATTCTAAACAATTTAAAAGAGGTTCACAAAACCAACGTTTTGTCCAATCAATTTTATTTGAAATATATGTTTTTCCATTTGCTAAAATCGAACAAGAAATATTTTGATTTGAAAAAATAGACATATTGTTTTTCAAATAACTTTCATAAGTTGATTTTACGAGCTTTAATATTATTGAATTATTAATATTTTTTTCATCAGCAATTTTTTTTGCCAAAGCAGAATAAACAATTTTCTTATCTTCACAAAATTTATTCGATGTCAGCTTACCTCTAAAAGGCAAAAGTTCGTCTAAAAATAAGGCTTTTAAACACAGTTTACAGTCATTTCTTTCAAATGAAAATATAATTGTATTATCGTCAAAATACCTGCTCGTATTAAACCAAGCCAGACAATCCTCACAGGGAACAATTGCTTTTTCTATTTTGTCTATATCAGTCGCTTGAGCCATACAAATATATTTAATTTTAAAATTAAATTTTGAACGGCTTTTAGTTTGCATGTAATTTATTAAAGAAGAATTATAAGCAGCTAAAATTGCACTTCTTTCACCGCAAACAGAAGAAATTTCATTTCGTGTATTATTAAAATTAGTACCTAAGGCCCACAAGTTATCCATAGTACAAACATTTGAAGCAAATCCTCTTTTTGTAATGTTACCGGATTGAAAGTTAATTTCTGCAAGCTGGTGTGCCTCTAATAACTTTTCTATAATTAAACTTTTTTCAAAAAAATCTAAAGATAGATCTTTTTTTGAAATTATCTCAGTTGAAGAAACACTAATATTAAATTTCTTTATTAAACTATTTTCATTTACCAAGTTATTAGCTTTAATAAAATTATTCATATTTTTATAATATATGTTAATACATCTGATAACTCTACCATAACTTATTAAAACTGCTAAAAAAAAATTTTGCAAGATTTAATAAAATAAAATCCGCCTATTAAGGCGGATCTTCCCAAATCTAGTAGTAAACCTTATTTTATACTTTTTTTATTAACAGTCTCTATTCACATTCCTAAAACCTAAACCAGCCATCACTCCTTTCAAACGATACAACAAATCATCTTGACTGATTTCATTTTAATGGTTCATTATACTAATGCAATAGAAAATATTGTTAAAAAAGTTTTACAATAGCTATTATCAAGACTTGATATATAAAAACTCGAATTTACAATCTTAATAATAATATTTGTAATTGACAAACTAAAAAAGCTTACTATTATTGTTTTTTTAGCATGCCAAGTTTGTATTAAAACTTTAACTCACTTAAATATTTTTCAAATTTGACAGTATCTAAAGATACAACATTTAATCCATTACCATGCATTTCACAAGGATTCAACTTTTTTTCTTTTTTTTCAAAATCATTTTTACTTAAAACTATTTTTTTCATTTTTATCACCTCTGTATATATAAAAAATACAAAAAGTATGTAATTGCTATATAAAAAAAATTATTTAATAAATTTTAACAATACACCCAAAAAGCCTGCAATTAGCATATATATGACAGGATCACGTTTTAATTTAAAAGTTGATAAAAATAATACAATAACAATAAACAAAGACTTAAAATCAATTGAATTTATTGAAATTTTATTGAATAACACTAAATTATAAAACAACTTTATAGCAACGCTTGAAATTAAAGCACAAGATGTTGGTCTTAAAACATATAGAACCGATTTTACATACTCATTTTCAGAAAATTTTTTATATAATCTAAAAACTTGGCTGGTAATAAACATCATAGGCACTATTAAGGCAACGCTTGAAATAAAAGCACCAATTATACCCAAAGTTTTAAAGCCGGCAAATGTAGCCATATTAAGTCCAATAGGGCCAGGAGTAATACCAGAAATTGCAATCAACTGAGTAAGCTCTTGGTGTGAAAACCAATTATAAGTTTCACAAATATGATATAAAAAAGGTAAAGAAGCATACCCTCCCCCAAAAGTAAAAAGCCCGACTTTAAAAAACTCAAAAAATAAAAGAAAATATGTACTATACACTTTTTTCTCCCCTGATTTTTTGAATAATCAAACCTAAAACTATTGAGATTATAATTAAAATTGCAGGATTTACCTTAAAAATTGCGAGCAATAAAATAAAAACAAACCAAAAAGAAGAAAAAACATCAACAATACTCTTGTGCCACATCTCTTTTAAAGTCAAATAAATTAAAATTATAACCGAAAGATTAACACCACCCAAGAAACAATCTATAAAAGGAATATTCATAATTTTTGAAAGAAAGCTTGCAACTAAAACGATTGAAACAAAAGGAGACAACGCCATTCCAAAAACAGAAGCCAGCATTCCTTTAGTTTTTCTCAGTTTATAACCCACTAATATAGACATATTGACTGCAATAATCCCTGGCAAACATTGACTTACACTATAATAATCAAAAACCTCATCATCAGAAAGCCAGTTTCTTTTTTCAACAAGCTCTTGCTTCATTATAGGAATTATTACATATCCTCCGCCCAAAAGTATGGCACCTATTTTAAAAAAAACTTTAAAAATATTCCAAAAATTAGTTTTCTCCATAACCGAATTCTATAATAAAAATGATTCAGAATATATCCTATTTCATATATTTAAAAAGCCTGCTTGCAATATAATTAACATTAAAATCAAGCTCAGATTTTGATTTTAGTGCAATTTTATAAAAATTAAAACAATTTTCATACTGAACATCTTTAATGCTTATAATTTCCAAATAATTTTCATAATATTTTATGTATTCAAGAACTTTCTTACGTCTTTCTCGAGTTTTAGCCGAATTATACAACCAAAAAACAAGTCTTATAGCAATATTTTGAAAATCATTTTCGAATTCATTATACCTTTCAAGCTCACATAATTTTTCCTTAAGCTCACAAAGAGCAATAAACGCATTTTTTTCATCTCTTAAAAAAGAAACAGAATTTTCTCTCAACCTTCTATAAACAAGACAATCAGGGATTTTAACAGTTTTTTTAGACAAAAACAATGCACAATATACAAAAGTTAAATCATTCGAAGAAGATAAATTCGAAAATTTTAAATCATATTCTTCAATTAAACTTTTTCTAATCATCTTATCCCAAGCCCAACCAATAGGGTATTCGGTATGAAAATGGGTTTTTTTAATGTTTTTAATACTACCTTCAAACTCTCTGCTATTGCATATAACAATATCTGCCTTTTCTTCCTCTATTTTTTTATACATATTAAAAAGCAAATCGCAATCAAAAATATCATCACCATCAAGAAAAATTACGTATTTACCTTTTGCAGCTTTGCAACCTTCATTTCTTGAATTACCACAACCTTGATGAGTTAACAATATAGGTTTGATAAAATCAAATTTCTCGGAATACTTTTTTATAATTTCAGGAGTCGAATCAGAAGAACCGTCATCGACAATAATAATTTCAAAATCAGAAAAGCTTTGTCCAATAAGGCTATTTATTGCCTCTGAAACAATATTTTCAAGATTATAAGTAGTCAAAACTACAGAAACTCTTATCATTTAAAATTTAACCGCCCTAATAAAATCAGATACTATAACAGGATTATACGCCTTAACATCAACTACCGTAAAAATAAGTTTTGTTGAAGGATTTTTAGCTTTTTCGTTTTTTGTTTCATAAGCGGCAATTATACCAACAACATTCTTAAAAGGAACATTTTTAACCTTTGCACTAAATTTAACATAAGGGACTTTTTGACCCTTTGAAATATATGACCCTTTTTGAGTAATTTTAAAATCCTCAAAAGTAATGAAAGAGTCCTTAGATTTATTCAACAAATCATAAATTTTATTGTTTACTTCGTTGGATAAAAAGTCAGCACAAGAAAGCTTTTTTGTATCTCTTAAATCAAATATTGTTATTTTTTGACCTGTTGGAATATATTTTGCATTAATCTTTTTGTAACCAAACAAATTATAACTCCGGCTAAGCTGGTAATCGCTTGAAACCGAAGAAAAATCACCATAATCTCTTTCAGTTTTTACAAATTCATCTCTTGAAGGATTTTGATAATTATTTATCTGTTTTTTTACAAACGAATAACCGCCAAATGCAAAAAATGCAACAATCAATATTATAAATATGATCTTTTTAAACAAACTTTTTAAACAACCCATATAACAACCTCTTTTTAACTAACATACAACAAATTTGCGTATTTGACAAAATTGTCAATTTAATTTATATTACACATAGATTTTGTTATTTAAGGCAAATGAAGGGGTGCACCACCTTGGGTACGAGCTGCTTTGTTTGCTTTTTTTATTGAGGTAAAAATGGAAGACAAATTTAAAATAGGAAAATACGAATTCAAATCAAGATTTATTTTAGGTTCAGGAAAATTTAATCTCGAATTAATCAAATCTGCAATCGAAAATGCTAATGCAGAAATAATTACAATGGCACTCAGAAGAATAAACACCGAAACCGATAATATTCTTAATTATATACCCAAAAACATAAAAATTTTACCAAACACATCAGGTGCAAGAAATTCCGACGAAGCATTAAGGATTGCCCTTATTGCAAGGGAGCTTTCAGGAGCTGATATGATTAAAATAGAAGTAATTAAAGATTCAAAATATCTGCTTCCTGATAACTATGAAACCACAAAAGCAGTCGAAAAATTGGCAAACAAAGGCTTTATTCCAATGCCCTATATGTATCCGGATTTAACATCAGCAAGAGATATGCAAAATGCAGGAGCTGCTTGCATAATGCCCCTTGGTGCACCCATTGGAACAAATAAAGGATTAGTCACAAAAGACTTCATTAAAATATTAATAGATGAAATTGATTTGCCGATTATAGTGGATGCAGGAATCGGAAAGCCAAGTCAAGCTGCAGAAGCAATGGAAATGGGAGCAACAGCCGTTATGGCAAATACAGCTATCGCAACATCCGGAGATATTCAAACTATGGCAAAAGCATTTAAATTAGCAATCGAAGCAGGCAGGTTGGCATATCTTTCAAAATTAGGCAAAATAAGTAATTTTGCACAAGCCTCAAGCCCGCTTACAGGATTTTTGAGGTAAGGTATGCAAGATAAATTTTTTCCCGATATGGAAATAATTAAAAGCGATATCGAAGATAAAATCTTAAATATCACAAATAATACTGATTTTAGCAAGTTTAAAGAGGATGATGTTATATACGCACTTAAAAAAGACACTTGCACAATTGATGATTTTTGTGCGTTAATTTCACCCGTTGCAAAAAAATTTATAGAACAAATTGCTGCAAAAGCAAAATCAGAAAGAGAAAGATATTTTGGAAAAAATGTCTATTTTTTTACTCCGCTATATATTTCAAATTACTGTGAAAATCACTGTGTTTATTGCGGATTTAACTGCAAAAATGAAATTAAAAGAGCAAAACTAAATCTTAATGAAATTGAAAATGAATTAATTGCAATTAAAGAAACCGGACTTGAAGAAATACTTATTCTAACCGGTGAATCAAGAAAAATGTCGGATATAAATTATATAGCACAGGCAGTTAAACTTGCAAAAAAATATTTCAAAAATATCGGTCTTGAAATATACCCACTAAACACAAATGAATACAATTTATTACATAAAAACGGAGCGGATTATATAACGGTTTTTCAAGAAACCTACAACAAAGAAACATATAAAGCTAACCACTTAAAAGGACACAAGAGTATATACTCATACAGAATCAATGCTCAAGAAAGAGCCTTAAAAGGCAATATGCGAGGAGTTGGCTTTGGTGCACTTTTAGGCTTAGGTGACTATATAAAAGATACTCTTGCAACAGGACTACATATATATTTTCTCCAAAAAAAATATCCAAAAGGAGAGTTTGCAATTTCCGTTCCAAGATTAAGACCAACGGTTGTGAATTCAAATATCCACCCCATGGATGTCGGAGAATTGGAACTTTTGCAAATAATGTGTGCTTATAGAATTTTTCTTCCATACATAAATATGACAATCTCAACAAGAGAAAGAGCGGAATTTAGAGACAATGCCGTAAAAATAGCCGCTACAAAAATTTCTGCTGGAGTTTCAACAGGAATTGGTGAACACGCACATAAAAAAGAAGGTGACAATCAGTTTGAAATAGCCGATCCAAGAAGCGTTAAAGAAATTTATACTGCATTAAAAAATATCGGCATGCAACCTGTAATGAATGAATATGTTTGGGTATAAATATATAGCAAGATTGTCCACAAAAGGGAATCGACTTTTAGCTATAGGCGAATTTATGAGCCTTACAGCTAAAAGATACCGTTTAATTTATCTATTTTAAATTAAACGGTAAACCGCAATTTCTTATGCAAGCTATAGCGAGCTTAGAAATGCGAGGGGTGGTGAATAATAAAAATTTAAAATGTCGATGGGGGGAATCGAACCCCCAAGGATTTCTCCACATGAACCTGAATCATGCGTGTCTACCAGTTCCACCACATCGACAAAACTAACACAATTTATTATACACTAAACACTATGAGGATGTGCAATATTATAAACATCCTTTAACCTTTGAATAGAAACATGGGTATAAATTTGTGTATTTTTAATACTTGCATGTCCTAACAATTCTTGTACTATCCTTAAATCCGCACCATGTTCCAATAATTTTGTTGCAAAACTATGTCTAAAAATATGCGGAGTAACTTTTTTTGTAAATTGAACAGCTTGAACTGCTTGTTTTAAAGCTTTTCTGATACTTTGATTTTGCAATCTATAACCGTTATAATTTATAAAAAGAGGACTTGAAGGAGTTTTTTTAGTTTTACATATTAAATCTGAAACATTTTCTATATAATTCATTAATCCTTCTTTAGTTTTGTCAGGAATTAGCACTATTCTTTCCTTTGAACCTTTACCAAAAACTCTTATTTCATTTTGTTCCAAATTTAAATTCTCGTAATTTAAGCTTGAAAGCTCGGATATTCTCATGCCAGAAACCCAAAGCAATTCAAGAATTATTCTGTTCCTGTATCCCGAAGGAGTATCAATCTTGATACTTCTTAAAATATTTTCAACCTCATCTTCATACAAAAAATCTGGCAAAGTTTTATTTTGTTTTGGAGCAGAAATATTGTCCGCAGGATTATATTCTATTATTTCTTCCTGATATAAAAATTTATAAAAAGCTTTAATTGAAGCAATTTTTCTAGCTATCGTCGTTTTGGTATAATTAATTTGCTGAATAAAGCACAAATATTCACTAAACTTTTTAGGTTCAATATCTTGTGGGTTATTGTCACCCAACCACAATAAAAAAGTATATACATCATTAAAATATGCACGAATTGTATGTGGCGAAAAATTCTTTTCACTCTTTAAATATATTTTAAAATCTTGTAAATATTCCTGCTTTAAACTCATGATTACAATAATTATACACATTTTATCCAAAAAAATTAAACATTTTTTTGTATGTAAAAATGTAAAGAAAAATTATATTATTGTATAAAATATTTCCCCTTTGTTATATTATCGTTTTAGGATATCCCCAAATAAGGAATTAGTTTAAATTGCAAAACAATTTCGATAGTCTTGATAATTTAGAATTAGGTGTACAAAAATCTTCGGTTGTACAAGAGAGAGCAGGACTTGTTGCCGTATATATGTACAAACAATTCATGGAATTTCATCAAGCAACAGTAAATACTAACGACATGTTTTCTAAAATGCTTGACAATTTAATTACCGTTTTAGAATATCTGAAACAATCACTTAACATTAGAAATGTACCGACACAAAACGTAACTTGTACGGTAGATTCCACAAAAACTCTGGCAATCGTAAATGTATTATGGCACAAAATTAGTTTTACATGCCGATTTAACATAACTCCAAAAGCACTTCCCAGAAAAAACGGCTCACCTATGTTTTGCGGAAGAATATTTGCAATTAACGGAAACTTTACAGAATTAATAGATGAAAAAGATGACTATGAAAAACAAATGGATATCCTGCTTGCAAACGAAATAGCATCTTTATATATACCGGCCGAAAAAAACCAGGGAACAGTCATGACAATAAGACATAAAGACAATCAGGAGCTATATATAAGTCAACTTGACGCACCAAGAGAATTTTTATTAAAAGTAATTGAAATAGTTTGTGCCGGTGGAGAATTTCACAAACAAAATGCCAAAAAAACAGGTTTCATATTTTAAACAACAAAATCATATAAACAACAAGGCCGGAAATCATCCGGCCTGTATATTTTGTTACGCTTCGACTACTTTAGTACATACTATTCTTTTCATCAATTTTTGGAAAAAACTCATTGCGGGGGGTTCAACAATCTTTGCAAGCATTCTGAGTTCTCTTTCATACTCAACACTTACCGGGTTGTATTCGCAAAATTCTAAGTCTTTTTCGTAATCCATTGTGTCATCCTTGTTTGAACTAACCTCACAATATATAACGACATCAAAAGTCCAAATCTTTAAAATTTTTTTTAATTGTTTACAATTATTAATATTTTTTTAATGTAAAATTTCTGTATGAAAATTAAAGTAAAATCATTAGAAGAAACAAAAAAACTGGCCTATGCCTTCAGCAAGGCACTTGATAAAAACGGACTTTTTGTTACTCTAACAGGAGATATCGGTGCAGGCAAGACCCAATTTGTAAGATATATCTTAGAAAATCTCAACGTAAAAGAAAAAATAACAAGCCCAAGTTTTGTAATTTTAAACGAATATAAATCGCCGTTTTTCCCCATATATCATTTTGACTTATACCGTTTAGAAGAAAAAGGGTTAAAATCAATAATATCTGAATTAAGGGAATATTCTAAAAACGGAATGCTAACTTTCATTGAATGGGCAGAATTTGCACAAAACGAAATACCACCCGATTCCCTAAAAATAAATATAAAATATGATGATAAAAATGTAGACATCAGAATATTTGACTTTAAGGCAACAAATACGGAAACAAAAACCTTTATGGAAAATTTTAAAAAAGAGGTCATAAAATGAATATTCTTGCAATATGCTCAGCTCTGAATAATTCATACGTCGCAATAAAATACAATAATGAGCTTTTTTCAAAAATAATAAAAAGTGATGAAAATTATCACAGTCTGTATATAATTTCAGAAATTAAAAAACTGACACAAAACAACTCAATTGAATTATCAAAACTTAATGTTATTACAGTAAATTGCGGGCCTGGAAGCTTTACCGGAATAAGAGTTGCTTTAAGTATCGCAAAAATTATAGCCGGAGAATTAGACAGACCGCTTATTGGACTAAATAGTGCAGAAATTCTACTGAATGCTCATAATGCCGATATATTAATAATGGATGCAAGAAGAGACATGTATTATTTAGGAAATAAAAACGAAATTAAATTAATATACAAAAATCAACTCACAGACGAACTTGAAAAAATAAAAAATAAAAAAATCTTGATTGATAAAAACAGCTTGAAATATTGCCCAAACGGGATATTATACGAAGAAATCGAATGCAATTTAGCAGAAACCATGATTAAAATTGCAGAAGAAAAATATAATAAAACAGAAAATAAAAAAGAATTTGATTGCCTTAATATACAAGCAAACTACATACAAACACCGCCAATATTTTAAATACGCAAATTTTTATATTTACATATTTTAAAGATATGTAAACAAGAAAAAAATTTTTTAAAAAACTTGTTGACGACTAATTTTGTTTATTATACGCTAAAATATGCTAAATATTAGTATATAAAGAAAAGGTAATAAAAGTAAAATGAGCACAGCAAAAAGACAAAGAATCAGGGTATGTTTAAAAGCATACGATCATCAATTGATTGATAGTTCTGCTCAAAAAATTGTAGAAACAGGAAAAAGAACCGGTGCATCGGTTGCAGGTCCTATTCCTATGCCTACAAAACGTAGAGTATATTGTGTTCTTCGTTCACCTCACGTTGATAAAAAATCTCGTGAACATTTTGAAATGAGAACTCATAAAAGAATTATCGACATTTATGAACCAACTCAACAAACAACTGAAGAATTATCAAGAATGGATCTTCCTTCAGGAGTTGATATCGAAGTAAAATTATAATTACTTCAAAGACACATGACAATTTAATATTAATGTGATCTATTAAAAGACAGAGTTTCAACAAGAAACAAAGTCAGTAAGTACAACAAGAGAAAACTATTAAAAGTAGCTCTCACAACAGAAAGGTTTAACATGACATTAGGTGTTATCGGAAAAAAACTTGGAATGACACAAATATACGACGAAGCAGGATTATGTATTCCTGTTACTGTTGTTGCGGTTGAAGAAGCTGTTGTAACTCAGATAAAAACAACTGAAACAGATGGTTATAATGCCATACAAGTCGGTGTTATAGCTGCAAAAGAAAAACATTTAACAAAAGCACAAATCGGTCATTTCAAAAAAAATAATCTTGAAAACTTTAGACACTTACAAGAATTCAGAGTTGAAGACCCAGCAAAATTCACAGTAGGACAGAAAATTTCATTGGAAGTTTTAGATAACGTACAAAAAGTAGATGTAACCGGTCGCTCAATCGGTAAAGGTTTTCAAGGTACGGTTAAAAGACATAACTTTTCAAGAGGTCCAATGGGACACGGTTCTAAAAACCACAGAGCTCCGGGTTCAATCGGTGCAGGTACAACCCCAAGTCGCGTTGTAAAAGGCAAAAGAATGGCAGGAAATATGGGCAATGAAAAAGTTACCATAACAAAACTAACTCTTGCAAAAGTGATAGCTGACAAAAACTTATTACTAATCAAGGGTGCCATCCCTGGTCCCGAAGGCAGATTAGTTACTATAAAACCTACCAGGACTAAATGGAACTAGAGGTGCATCATGACAAAGAAAACAAATACAGAAAACAAAACAGTTAAAATATTATCAACACAAGGCTCGGAACTCGGACAGATGAACCTTGAAAGTTCGGTGTTTGGTGTAGAACCAAATATGCATGTTATGTATCTTGCTCTTAAAAGACAATTAAACAACGGTAGAGCAGGTACAGCCTGTGCCAAAACAAGAGCTGAAGTCTCAGGTGGCGGAAAAAAACCTTGGAAACAAAAAGGAACAGGCAGAGCTCGTGCAGGTTCTTTAAGAAGTCCATTATTTAGAGGCGGTGGAGTTATTTTTGGACCCAAACCAAGAAGCTTCGAAACAAACCTACCTCAAAAAGCCAGAAAGTTAGCTTTAAAATCTGCTTTAAGTGCAAAGCTTGATATTATTACTATAGTTAAGGATTTTTCGGAAATTTCGGAATCTAAAACAAAAGCTATGGTGAAAATTCTAAAAGATTTAAACGCAAAAGGAAAAGTTCTTATTATTGCAGACTTAACAGCTGAAGAAAATAAAAATCTTGTATTATCTGCAAGAAATATTCCAAGCGTTAAATTGTTACTACCTACAAACTTAAATGTTAAAGATTTGGTTGAGGCGGATACAATTATTGCAACAGAAGCAGCAATCAATTCTATCACTGAAAGGTTGGCAAAATAATGACAAACACCAATACCAACAAAGAAAAATTATATGATGTTATTAAAAAGCCTATCATAACCGAAAAATCAATGATGGCAACGGCTAATAATACATATACATTTGAAGTTAAAAAAGATGCTTCAAAAGTGGAAATTGCACAAGCTGTTGAGCTTGCATATCCAAACCGCAAAGTTAAGAAAGTTAGAACGGTTTATATGCCTTCTCATCAAAAAAGAATGGGCATGAAATTTGGCAGAACTCAAAACGGAAAGAAAGCTATTGTTACAATAGTTGGCGATCCTATTGAAGAATTGACAGGAGTATAAGATTATGGCAACAAGAAAAATTAATCCTACATCACCTGGTCAAAGAGGTATGACAAGACCTGATTATTCTGAAATTACAACTTCTACTCCTGAAAAGTCATTAGTTAAATCCTTAACTAAAACAGGCGGAAGAAATAATACCGGAAGAATAACCACAAGACATATAGGTGGAGGTCATAAAAGAGCTTACCGTGTAGTCGACTTTAAAAGAGACAAAATCGGAATTGAAGGCACTGTTATGACGATTGAATATGATCCTAACAGAAATGTCAGAATTTGTCTTGTTAACTATGTTGACGGTGAAAAAAGATACATTTTATGTCCGGAAGGCTTAAATGTAGGTGATAAAATCACATCAGGCCCCGAAGCTGAAATAAAAACAGGAAACGCACTTCCGCTAGATGCTATCCCTCTTGGTGCATTAGTTCATAATATTGAACTAAGACCAGGTAGAGGCGGAAAAATGGCAAGGAGTGCAGGAAACTCAGCACAGGTAATGGCTAAAGAAGGTAACTATGTTACTGTAAAACTTCCATCTTCAGAAATGAGAATGGTAAGAAAAGATTGTTACGCAACAATCGGGGTTTTAGGTAACTCAGAATATAAAAATCTATCAACAGGAAAAGCCGGACGCACACGTTACTTAGGAATCAAACCGACGGTACGCGGTGTCACAATGAACCCTGTCGATCACCCACACGGTGGTGGAGAAGGTAAAACAGGCCCAGGCGGCAATCCAAAAACTCCTTGGGGCAAACCAGCTCTTGGTTACAAAACTCGTAACAAGAAAAAGGCTTCAAGCAAGTTGATAGTAAGAAGAAGAAAAAAATAAAAGGAGAACATAAATAGATGGCTCGTTCATTAAAAAAAGGTCCATACATTCACGAATCTTTAGCAAAAAAGATTTCAGCAATGAATGAAAAAAACGAAAAAAAAGTTATAAAAACTTGGTCGAGAGCTTCTATGATTGTGCCTGACATGCTAGGTCACACAATTGCAGTTCACAATGGAAGAAATCACGTTCCCGTATATATTACGGAACAAATGGTCGGACACAAACTTGGTGAATTTGCACTAACAAGAACTTACAGAGGTCATGCCGCTGATAAGACAGCTAAGAAGAAATAACTAAGGAAATAGAAAAATGCAAGAAGCTATATCAAAACAAACAGATATTAAAATGACGGTTAGAAAAATCCGCAGAGTGATTAACCTAATACGTGGCAAAAAAGCAGTTGAAGCTCAAAGAATGCTTAAATTTATGCCATACTTTGCAGCTCGAATAGTCGAAAAAAACTTAAACGCTGCTATTGCTAACGCATCAGAAAAATTCGGTGCAACAGCAGATGTACTTAAAATTTCTGAAATATATGCTGATGAGGCAGCAACTTACAGAAGAGTAAGACCGAGAGCTCAAGGCAGAATGTATAAAAGATTAAAAAGAACATCTCATTTAACAGTGAAAGTAGCAAAGGACTAGGAGAAAAACATGGGACAAAAAACACATCCAACCGGATTTAGAGTAGGCATAATTGAACCATGGGTTTCAACATGGTTTGCAAAAAAAGGTCAATATGCACAAAATATTGCACAAGATGCAGTTATAAGAAAATTTATCAAAAAGAAATTATACACTGCAGGTGTTTCAAGAATAAATATTGCAAGAAAAGCAAATAACGTAAATGTCACTGTTGTAACGGCAAAACCCGGTATTGTAGTTGGTAGAGGCGGACAAGGAATTGACGACCTGCGTAATGCCGTACAAAAATTAATTAAAAACAACACAGTTACAATTGATGTTGTAGAAGTTGCAAGAATAGATGTTGATGCACAATTAGTAGCCGAAAACATTGCACTTCAACTTGAAAAACGTATAGCATTCAGACGTGCTATGAAACAAGCTATGCAAAGAACAATGCGTGCAGGTGTTCAAGGTATCAAAGTTATGGTATCCGGACGTTTGGGCGGAGCTGAAATAGCTCGTAGCGAATGGGCGAAAGAAGGAAGAATACCTCTTCAAACATTAAGAGCAGATGTTCAGTATGGATTTGCAGAAGCAGATACGATAATGGGTAAAATCGGCGTTAAAGTTTGGGTATTCAAAGGCGATTTAATGCCCGGAGAAAAAGCCGATCAAAACATTAAAATCAAAAAACCTACCACAAAAGAAACAGGACGTTTTCAACGTCGTGCAAAACGTGGAGAACAACCACAAGATGCTCAAACAACTGAGCAAGCATAACTTGAAAGAAAACTAGGAGAAATATAAAAATGTTAATGCCTAAAAAAACAAAGTTTCGTAAAAAAATGAAAGGCAATATGAAAGGAACCGAAACAAGGGGATGTTCTCTTGAGTTCGGACAATTCGGGCTTCAAGCACTTGAACCTGCTTGGATTACTTCAAGACAAATAGAAGCTGCACGTCGTGTTATTACAAGAAAAATCAAACGTGGCGGTAATGTTTGGATTAAAATTTTCCCGGATAAACCTATTACTGCAAAACCTGCAGAAACTCGTATGGGTAAAGGTAAAGGTAATCCTGAATATTGGGTTGCAGTTGTTAAACCCGGAAGAATTTTATTTGAAGTAGCATTTGACGTTAAAGAAGATGCAATCGAAGCTCTTGATTTAGCTGCTCAAAAATTGCCTATCAAATTAAGAGTAGTAGAAAAGTAGGTGCCAAATGAAACTTCAAGAAATAAAAGAAAAGACAATCGAAGAATTAAAGGATATAATTCTTGAATCAAAAAAAGAATTATTCACTTTAAGAATGGGACACAACAAATTGAAACAATTGGAAAACACAGCTTCTATTAAAAACAAAAAAAGAGAGATTGCTCGTTTAAAAACTGTTTTAAGACAAAAAGAATTAAATGCGTAAAGGGATAACAAAATGCCTAAAAAAATTAAACAAGGAACAGTCGTAAGTGACAAAATGGAAAAAGCAATCGTAGTTGAGGTTGCTGAACATAAAGCTCACAAAAAATATAAAAAAACAATGACTTTCACAAAAAACTTCAAAGCTCGTGATGAGCAAAATCAATGTCATATAGGTGACGTAGTTACAATCGTTGAATCTAAACCTCTATCTGGTTCTATCAGATGGACTTTAGATAAAGTTGTAAGCGTTGCTAAGTAGCTAAAGAAAAGGTAACGAAAAATGATACAACAAGAAACCAGATTACAAGTTGCTGATAACACAGGTGCTAAGGAACTTCTTTGTATACGTGTTATGGGTTCAAGTAATAAAAAATATGCAAGTGTTGGCGACGTCATTGTTGCCACCGTTAAAGATGCAACTCCAAATATGACCGTAAAAAAATCTGATGTTGTTTCCGCTGTAGTAGTTAGGACCAAAGCTGACATAAAACGCAATGATGGTTCGGTTATTCGTTTCGATGATAACGCTGCGGTAATAATTTCTAAAGATGGAGCTCCAAGAGGAACTCGTGTATTTGGACCAGTTGCAAGAGAACTCAGAGAAAAGAATTTTATGAAAATTATTTCTCTGGCTCCGGAAGTAATATAAAACAAATAGGAATGAAGGAAAAAATGGCTAAAAATACTAAATCTTTGGCAAATAAAAAACTTCACACAAAAGTAGGCGACAGAGTCATTGTTGTTTCCGGTAAAGATAAAGGGAAACAAGGTAACGTTAAAGAAGTTGACCTCATGGAAGGTACTGTCTTAGTTGATGGTGTGAACGTTGTAACAAAAGCACAAAAAGCAAATCCTATGGCAGGAATTCAGGGTGGACTAAACAAAATCGCACGTCCAATTGATGCTTCAAAAGTCATGATTTGCTGTCCGTCATGCGAAAAAGCCACAAGAGTTAAAAAAGAAGTAAGAGACGGCAAAAAAGTACGCATTTGTGCTAAATGCGGTGAAGTAATCGATGTATAGACCACAAACACGTGGGGCATTGAAATTCGACAGGTATTAAAATTAATACAGAATTTCAAAGGCTAAGAAAAAGGAAAAACAAAATGTCTGAAAAACATACAGGTAATTTAAAAGACCATTATGTAAATGATGTAAGAGCAAAGTTAAAAGAAGAATTTTCATATTCTAATGATATGCAAATACCAAAAATGGTTAAAATTGTTCTTAATATGGGAGTAGGTGAAGCTTCACACAACTCAAAACTTGCAGAAAACATTGTAAATCAGTTAACAAAAATTGCAGGTCAAAAGGCTTTATCGACAAAAGCAAAAAAATCAATCGCTTCATACAAACTAAGAGAAGGAATGCCTGTTGGAGCAATGGTTACTCTCAGAGGCGACAGAATGTATGACTTCTTTCAAAAATTAGTTTGCGTTGTACTTCCACGTATTCGTGACTTCAGAGGTGTTAGCCCAAAAAGCTTTGATGGCAGAGGAAACTATACCTTTGGTTTAAAAGAGCAATCTTTATTCCCTGAAATCCACTATGAAGAAGTTGATATCGTAAAAGGTATGAACGTTTCAATAATTACAACAGCAAGAACAGATGAAGAAGCAAGAGCATTATTAAAATACTTAGGTATGCCCTTTAAACAAAAATAACAAAAAGGAGATAAATATAAATGGCTAAGAAAGCAATGATTAATAAAGAACAAAGAAGAGAAGCTTTGGCTGCTAAGGGCAAATACCCCAAGGTCAGACTTCATAATCGTTGTTCAATCTGCGGGAGACCCCATGGTTTTCACCGTGATTTCGGAATTTGCAGAATTTGTCTGAGAAAAATGGCACATCAAGGCTTGTTACCCGGTGTTACAAAAGCATCTTGGTAATATAGTAAAAATAATTAAACACTCCGAAATCGGAGTGTTTTTTGCTACTTTTAACATAAATTAATAAATATTTGCAAAAAAAATATGTTTAAAATAAGATAAAAAAGCTAATACTAAACTACAAGGCTTGTGTCCTTGCAAGTAGAAAGGAAAACAAATGACAATCAATGATCCAATTGCAGACGCTTTAACGCGTATTAGAAATGCAAACATGGTAAAGCACGAAAATGTTTCAATGCCGCACTCAAATTTAAAAGAACAATTAATTAAGGTTCTTCAAAAAGAAGGTTATGTTGATTCTTACACCGTTGAAGAAAAAGACAACTTCAAATTCATCAATGTGACTTTAAAATACAACAATAATCAATCCGTCATCACGGGCTTACAAAGAATTTCAAAACCCGGTCTAAGAGTGTATTCAAAAGCCAAAAACATGCCAAGAGTATTTGACGGTATGGGCATTGCAGTTATTTCAACCTCAAAAGGTCTAATGACAGAAAAAGAAGCTCGCACGAACAAACTCGGCGGTGAAGTTCTTTGTTACGTATGGTAGTACAAATAAGGGTTAAATCGTTTTAAAACGATGCGTTCCCGCTTAAATAAAGAAAGCAAAAGGAGAAAAAATATGTCAAGAATCGGTAAATTACCAATTTCAATACCTGACGGTGTTGAAGTAAAGGTTGCGGAAAATAAACTTACCGCAAAAGGCCCAAAGGGCGAAGAATCGGTTACATTACCTGATGAAATAGAAGTAAAAATTGAAGGAAAAGAAGTAATAGTAAATCGCAAAGCGGACGACAGAAAATCAAGAAGTCTTCACGGGCTATTTAGAACTCTTGTTTCAAATGCCATAACAGGCGTTAAAACACCGTTCGAAAAAAAACTTGAAATTGTTGGCGTAGGTTATCGTGCTGCAATGCAAGGAAGTGCAATTAACCTTTCATTAGGTTACTCACATCCTGTTATTGTTGAACCGCCAAAAGGTATTACCATTACTGTTGAAGCAAATACAAAAATTACTGTTTCAGGTTCAAATAAACAAATGGTAGGTGACATAGCGGCTTTAATTCGCTCTAAACGTCCTCCTGAAGTATATAAAGGAAAGGGCGTAAAATATGAAGGCGAATACATAGCACGTAAAGCCGGAAAAGCCGGTAAAAAATAACACAAAAGTGCGATAACGAGCTTTTGAAAAAAGCGAGTTAAGCACAAAGATTGCGACGTAGGATAATTGAGCAAACGAACGACAGCGAAAGCGAAAGTTGGTTTTGCGAAATAACCACAGGAGCAATAACACAAAAGTGCGATAACGAGCTTTTGAAAAAAGCGAGTTAAGCACAAAGATTGCGACGTAGGATAATTGAGCAAACGAACGACAGCGAAAGCGAAAGTGAGTTTTGCGAAATAACCACAGGAGCAATAACACAAAAGTGCGATAACGAGCTTTTGAAAAAAGCGAGTTAAGCCACAAAGATTATTTCAAAATCAATATAAATTTACAAAAAGAGAACATTGCCAATATAAACCGCCCGAAACGTAAGTAGGAAACGGTTTTGGTGAAAGGAAAGAAAATGATTAAACAAGTAAACAAAAAAGAACAAACAAGAAAAAGACACCAAAGAGTACGTCTTAAAATTTCAGGTGATGCACAATGGCCGCGTTTAGCAGTGTATCGTTCAACGAAACATATATATGCTCAAATCATTGATGATGTTAAAGGTGTAACACTTGTTTCGTCATCCTCTAAGGTTAAAGAATTAAATCTTAAGCATGGCGGAAACGTTGAATCAGCTAAAGTTGTAGGTGCAGATATTGCAAAGAAAGCACTTGCAAAAGGAATTGAAGGCGTAGTGTTTGACAGAGGCGGATTCTTGTTTCATGGAAGAGTGGCAGCTCTTGCTGACGCAGCCAGAGAGGCCGGATTACAATTCTAAATAAAAAAATAAGGGAAAACCTCAGAATTAACTGAGGTTTTTCATTATAACAAATTTAAAATAATAATTGATAAACCAATTTGTTATTGTTATCATTTATAAAAAATAAGGGAAAAAAATGACAATAATAAGATGGATTAATACAATAATAGAAGATATTAACACAATAAAAGAAAAAGATGCTGCAGCAAAAAGCGTAATAGAAGTTATACTTTTATATCAAGGATTCCATGTTTTACTAGCTCACAGAATAGCACATAAACTTTTATCTTGGAAAATACCATTTATTCCAAGGTTAATTTCTCAAATTGCAAGATTTTTAACAGGAATTGAAATTCATCCTGGAGCAAGAATTGGCAAAAGATTTTTTATAGACCATGGTATGGGTGTTGTAATAGGAGAGACAACAATAATTGGAGACGATGTATTAATATACCAAGGAGTAACTCTTGGTGGAACAGGAAAGGAACATGGAAAAAGACACCCCACACTTGGAAACTTCGTAACAGTAGGAGCCGGAGCGAAAGTGCTTGGCAACATAACTGTAGGCGATTATTCATCCATAGGAGCAGGTTCGGTTGTAATAGATAATGTGCCGGAACACTGCACAGTGGTGGGAATTCCCGGAAGAATAGTAAAACAAAAAAAATATATTCAAGGACAACTCCAACATAATCGAATACCTGACCCGATTTCTTGCGAACTTAATCGCCTAAAATATGAATTAATAGAATTAAAAGAAAAAATCAATAAATAAACGCAAAAAATTTTTTTTACAAGTTTTGTATAGCCAACATAAATAAGCTTGGAGTATTAAAATGATTAACACAAATTATTCAAATCCAAAGAGTAAACTTAAAAAAGTTATACTTTTAACATCTGCAGTTGCTGCTACCGGCACAATTTTATACCTTATAAAAAACAAAGGATTAAAAAAAGATGTTTTTGAAAAAAGCAAAAATGCAATAAGCTCTCAAATACAACAAGTACCAAAAAAAGAAACTGTTCTTTCAGAAATTAGACAAATTCAAACAACAACGCCAATTAAAAAACATTATTATTTTGAAAACGGTAAAGCATACAATGCCAATGGAACACTATTTTCAGGAATAATAACAGAAAAAACAAAATCAAACACCTTTGAAATTGCATACAAGGACGGTTTACCGCAAACATCCACAAAAAACGGTAATCTGTTTAAAAAATGGAGTTATGGACAGACAAACGAAATAGAACCTGCAATAAGAATAAATATAGAAGAATTTGATGAAAATCAAAATATTGTTAAAAAAACTTATCACTACATAAAAGACAGTCTAAGAAGATTAATAAAAGCCGACTATAGGGAAAAAACGCTTGATGCAACAGACTTTTCAAAAGAAGGTCATATAACAAGAAAAACCAGTTACTTCCCCAATATTCAACCCGACTCAACATTTCTAAATGAAGAAATAGATATACAAACAGAATTCGATAAAGCAGGCAGAGAAATAAGAAGCATTGAATTTCATCCGTTTAATAAATGCGATATAACTGAACACGGAGAAACGATAACAGGTTTATATTCTAACTATAGCATAAATTACGACAAATCAGATTCACTAGTTGATATTGAAATACCAATAGAACGAAATCCAATTATAAAAATTAAAAACTTAATAAGCAGAATTAAAAAATAATTTTATTCAACTTTATTCTTTAATAAAAAACATAATGGAATAAAAATCAAACAAATAAGAGAGAATATTGCAAACACATCAACATAACTCATTAATTTTGCTTGTGCAAGAAGATTGTGGTACAATATCCCATTTGCTTTTTTGAGTGCAACAGCTTGAGGTAAAAAATTTGATAATTTAGCCGAAAGTGACGCCAATCTCGATATAAAAGGCTGGTTTAAGACGCTTAAATTACCTATCAAATAATTTTGATGAACTTGCGAAAAGGCAATTATCAATGCATTGGTTATTGAAATTGTAAAAGCAGTTACAACACACTTTGATAAAGAATGAAGTCCTGCAGCGACAGCCAGTTTTTCTTTTTGAACAGTAGCAAGTGCCAATTTAGTAATCGGAATAAATGCAAACATAATACCTGCACCAAGAATGATATTAGGCAAGGCAAAATAAGCAAAAGAAACCTGCAAATTTAACTGAGTAAAACTGAATGTACTTACTAAAAGAAGCACATATCCGATACCTGCTATAATACGATTGTCAATGAACTCACACAATTTTGAAACTACAACCATAAAAATTACACAGGAAACTGCACGAAAAGCCAAACTTAATCCCGCAAGCTCAGCATTATATCCCATTAAACTCTGTACAAAACCGGGCAATACTGATAAAGTCATATAAGCCAACATATTGACACCCGAACCCAAAATGGTTCCAAGACAAAAATTCCAATCTTTAAATATTCTAAAATCTGTTATAGCATTTTTATATTCCAATTCCCAAACTATAAAAAAGACCATAGCACAAACGGAAAAACCGCTTAGCCAACAAATCCACGTACAATCAAACCAACCATATTGAGCACCTTTATCTAAAACTGTCTGCATGGGCAAAAGCCACAATATCAACGCACTAAATCCGACGACGTCAAAACCCCCTACTTTCTGCCTTAAAGAAGAATTCATAACATTACAATGAATCATAACAACAGACATTATAACAACCGGAATATTTATAATAAATATCCACTCCCAACACAAATGTTCAACCAAAAAACCACCCACAGCAGGTCCTATTATGGCCGATACCATCACTCCAATACCAAAAATCCCCATAGCGGTTGCCTGAAGCCTTTTTGGAAAAATCTGCATTAAAATAGCTTGACTTAAAGGCATAAAAGGACCGCCACCAATACCTTGAATAATTCTTCCGACGATTAAAATATTTAAAGAAGGTGCAAGAAAACAAATAACCGAACCAACTGCAAATATTATACTTATTACTTTTAATAAATCTCTTCTGGAAAATTTATTTTCAAGCCAACCGGTGATAGGAAGCATAAAAGCATGGGCTATCATGTAGCTTGTTATAACCCAATTTGCTTCGTCTCGAGTTGAGCCAAACTGCCCTGCGATATATGGAATTGCTACATTTACCGAAGATGAAGCAAGCATTGAAAAAACAGTCGGCAACATTACCGATATAGTAACCAACCATAAAGGAATATTTAATTTTTCATACAATGTTTTTGTTTGCATTTGTTGTTAATCTTCGAATTTTAAAGTTATCTGACTTTAACCTTAGGCACAACACTCATTCCGGGTACAATATTATACTCTGAAATATCATCGGTAAATAATATTTTAACAGGAACTCTTTGAACGACTTTTACATAAGATCCAACAGCATTTTCGGGAGGAAACAAACTCGCCTTGGCACCTGAAGCCCTCTGAATACTGTCCACTATGCCATTAAACTTTTTATTTTTATAAGTATCAATCTTTATTGTTACTTTTTGACCTTTTTTCATATTAGTTAGTTGAGTTTCCTTAAAATTAGCTATAATATAGCAATCCTTAGGAACAATGGTCATAATAGGATGAGCTATTTGAACATAATTTCCAAGCTCTACGGTTTTATTAGTCACTGTTCCGTCAACAGGAGAAATAATTGTAGTATAAGAAAGATTCAATTTTGCCTGATCTACGTCTGCAATAAGCTTTTTAACCTCTGCTGTTTGAGAAGCCTTTTTGGATATCGTTGATTTTAAAGCACTGTCTGTAGCTCTTAAACCATCCTGTGCAGCCTTAAATTGGGCCCTTGCAACATCAAGATTTTTAATAGCATTATCCAAGTCCTGTTTAGTCACTGCACCATCCTTGTAAGCATTTTTATATCTTATATAATCACTATTTGCATATTCCAATTTTGATTTAGCACTTTCAATGGTATTTTTATTTTGATTTGTCATAGCAGACATTTTATCTATATCAGTAGTAGAAACTTTTAATTCTGCCTTTGCTTTTTCAAGTTTTGCTTCCGCATTTTTCAATGCAATTTCATAATCACGTGTATCAATTTGTGCCAATATCTCGCCTTTTTTAACGGAAACATTATCATCAACATTTAATTCAATAATTTCCCCTGAAACCTTAGGCGACAAATAAACCATATGAGCCTCAACAAAAGCATCGTCAGTAGATTGATAAAAAGACGAATAAATCATAGAAAATATACCAAACACAACAAAAATTACAGCAGTTATAACAGGCACTATAACTCTTTTTTTCTGGTAACTTTTCCTTTTTGCTTTTACTTTTTCTCTTGCAGCCGAATAATATTTTGATGCTTTATTCATATTCTTTTTCCTTTTTAAATTTTTAATTTTGTATTTTCAGATATATTATCTTTTATCTTATTTAATGTTTCAAGACATTTTTTTAACTCGTCATAATCGATATTATGCAAATAACTTTTTCTTATCTCAGATATTACAGGATAAATTTTATTCCTTATTTCAACACCCTTTCTTGTGACAGAAATCCTATATATTTGTCTCCCGTTTGAATCAGAGATTTTTTCAACCAACCCTTTTTTTTCTAAAATTCCAATCAAACGAGCAATATTTGCCCTGTCTTTACCTAACAATATACCTAATTGTCTTTGATACAAATCTTTTGATTCATCATTATCGAACAAAGCATCTAATATAATGAATTGTTCTGGAGTAATTTCAAACTTATTTTTTTTAAAAGATCTTAAAGTAATTACTTTAATTAACGTAGCACAAGAAACAATACTATTTGAAATAGAAGTCCTTTTTAATTGATTCAACATAATTATATCAAAAAATCCTTTACTTTTATTTTTTTATGTTATCATGATAACATAAAAAAGTTTAATGCAAGTGTTAACAACAATGAAAAAAAACCTCTTAACTATATTTTTAATATTTCTAATCTCTCAACTTTTTGCCTTTTGTCTTGCAGTCAATGAAGACAAAAGGCAATACTTAAACCTCAATTTTTGGGAAAAATTTAATGACGAAATCTTAATAAACAACATAGAAAAAGCCTACGAAAATAACCCTGATTTAAAAATCGCAGAAACAAAAATTAAAGAAAGCGAAAAAATAGTTAAATTATCTTTAGCAGAAGAACTCCCGCATATAAATTTTGAAGGCATGCTTGGGAGAACTTTTGCATCCTCTGATATGTTAAGAGGTAAAAATAATTTCATGATTTATAATTACAGCCAAACAAGATTCTTGCTCCCGCTCACAGCGAGTTATGAAATTGATATTTGGGGTAAAAACCGATTAAGAACCAAAAGCTTTAAAGAAAGCGAAAAAATGCTGAAAGAAGATGAAAGAGCAGTATATATTGCTTTAACATCAGCTATCGCAGCAGATTATTTCAATCTTATTAAAACAGATAAAACATTAGAACTCCAAAAAGAGTTACTTAAACTAAACAAAAAATTACTAGAGCTTACAAAATCTAAAGAAAAAAACGGACTGGCAAGTATAGATGAAGTTCTTGAAATTGAAGACAAAACAGCACAAATAGAAATATCGGTTAATAATCTTGAAGCTAAAAAAGAAATTTTTGAAAACCAATTAAGCTATCTTTTGGGCGACAAAATGTTTTCAAAAGTCGAAAGAAACGATTATAACAGTGTTACATTGTTAGATAAAGTTCCAAATGAAATAAATTCAAGCATTATAATAAACAGACCTGATGTAAAAAGCTCAGCTTTTAACATTTTAAGAGCAAATTATGAAGCGAAAAGTGCCAAAAGAGACATTTTACCAAGCTTTACCATAATGGGAACACTCGGCTTTAACGGTTATAGCCATGGAACTCACCTTTTTTCACCAAATTCAGGACTGGCAGACCTTTGGATAGTTCCAAATTTTGATATTTTTGATGGCGGAAGAAAATATCACTTAATGAAATTAAAGAAGTTGGAATACAAAAGAGCAAAAGACGAATATGAAAAGTCAGTTCTAGCTTCAATTCAAGAAGTAAATGACGCACTAGTTATGTCTAAAAATGAAAAAAGGAATCTCAAAATCTCAACAAAAGCTTTTGACATACAATCTCAAAAACTTAGATTAAAAGAAATAAATAAATCCTTAGGGCTTGCAAATGAATTAGATTACATTTTGTATCAACAAGCACAAATTTTAGCACAACAAAAACTTGTAGATGATAAAATAAATTATGTAATATCAACCATTAATTTATATAAATCAGTAGGCGGAGTTGATTTTACAAATAGCGAAAATCTGTAAAAAGGAAAAAAATTGGAAACTATTTTGTCAAAACTAACAGGATTAGTTGGAATAATTGTAATTCTTGGCATTTGTTTTTTAATGTCAAACAACAAGAAAAAAATTAACTACAAAACAGTCGGGGTTGGTCTACTGTTACAATTTTTACTTGCAGTATTCATAATAAAAACCCCAATCGGAGTAAAAATATTTAATTTTTTAGCAATACTTATTGATAAAATTTTAAATGCTTCTATAGAAGGTTCAAACTTTGTTTTTGGATGGCTTTCAAATTCACCCGAAAAAATCAGTGAACTTTTTCCACAAAAAGATTTCATATTTGCACTCATATTGATGTCAACAATGATATTAATTTTAGTAATAGTTAATATTTTATATTATTACGGAATCATGCAAAGAGTAATACTTATACTTGGAAAAATAATGAGCAAAATCCTTGGAGTAAGCGGTGCAGAAGCACTTTCAAACTGTGCAAGCCCTTTTGTCGGAAATGTTGCAGCACAATCACTTGTAAAACATTATCTTCCTAACATGACACGTTCTGAAATGCTTGCTGTTATGACCGGTTCAATGGCTTGTATTTCAGCAAGTTGTATTGCAATGTACACCGGATTCGGAATAAAAACAGAATACCTTCTTGCGGCATCAATTATGGCAATTCCCGGGTCATTTGTGGTTTCCAAAATAGTTTATCCTGAGACACAAGAACCTCAAACTATAAAAAACTTTAAAATAAGCAACAGAAAAACAGATGTCAATATACTTGCCGCCATTTCAAAAGGAGCATCTGAAGGAATGAGGGTTTCTTTAAATGTTATAGCGGTATTATTGGGACTTGTGGCACTAATCGCGTTCTGCAATGAAATTTTAGCCAAATTTGGCATGTTTCTCTATAATTATTGTCATCTGAATTTATCCTTTATAGGAATAGATTTGCAACATCTTTCAATCCAACTTATAGTAGGAAAAATATTTGCAATATTTTCAGCTCTTATCGGAGCAACTTGGGGAAACATAGAATCAGTCGGCATATTGATTGGTGAAAAATTAATCTTAAACGAAACGATAGCTTATATTGATTTAGCTAAACATATTACTGAAGCAACTTTAAGTCCCAAAAGTATAGCCGTTGCAACATTTGCTTGCTGTGGTTTTGCAAATCTTTCAACCATAGCAATTCAAATAGGAGGTATAGGAGAACTTGCTCCAAACCAAAGGAAAAACCTCGCAAGGCTAAGTATAAAAGCTCTTATTTGCGGGACTTTAGTAAGTTATATTTCAGCAGCAATGGCGGGAATATTATTGTAAATGGATAAAATAATTTCAAAAACAATAAAAATAAAATCGGACAAAATGCCTCCAAATGCGGATTTTATAGAAAATGAAATTAAAAAACTGGGGTTTGAACCAATCAGGTGGGCAATTGTAGAAATAAACGACAAAGAACTTACCATAAATCTTTCTGCTCAGAAATTAGATCATTAACAGCTTCAATAGTATGTTCAAAAAATCTTGCACGCAATTTCTCTGCTTCTATTCCATTATCATCTAAATTAAACTTTTCAAACAAATAGAGATTAGCTTTTTTATAAGCCTCAGCTTCGTCTGATATAACTCTTTTTAAATAGTTAAAAAAGAAATCTTCAAAAATAGCAAAACAATCCTTATCTTTAAAAAAATCACTATAAAATTTTTTAAATTCACTCTTAATTTGTTTAGTATACATTGATAAAACATTCTCAAAATATCTATCCTGCAATCCATGTGGAAGATTTACCCTAGAGTACAAAATATTATTGATAAATTTATCAACTAAAATCGAAGTAGATACGGCCAAAGTATGAATAACAGAAATCATATCCATCAAAATATCATCTTTAGAGGGAAGGTTTAAATAATTAGAATAAATATCGATTCTAGATTCCCTATCAGAAGCTTCATCTTGCATAAAATGTATTGATTCATGCAACAAATCATGAGCAAACCCAATTCTTTGACTATATTGTTGACTTTTTGGAATAGCAACATAAATTTCTTTTTTTATATTATTTATAAATTTGTACGGTCCAAACGAATTTATAGTAAAACCCATATCGTAATATGCACGTACCCCGGATCTTATATCCTTAGGTAAATCCATCTTCTGAATTTGATAAACATTAACATCACCCGAAATAGAAGACAAAATGTCCTTAATACCTGATAAAGAAGGATTTTTAGATCTAATTGCATAATCAACGATTTGATTTCGATTGGATAAATATAAATCATCAAAAGTTTTACCTGATTTAAAACTTAAATTCGAAGTTCTTATAAACTCATCGTGCTTCACTGGCTTCAAACAATTTTTTTGAGCACATTGAAATCTGTTTTTAACAGGTGATATTTTTATAGGATTTATAGAATTTATTTTCATAGGTATTTATTTAAAAACACCTAAAAATATATTTTTCTATTCTTCTTTCTTTTTAATTAATTTTGAAACAATATTTAATATTATCAAAACACCAATTAAACTTAACGCAATAATTATAAACTTACTTTTTGTGCTTACAACAATAATAGATAACAAAGCACATACCATGGAAAAACCTGCAAGTAACAAAACTAATTTATCTTGCGAGTATCCAGCATGTAAAAGTTTATGATGAATATGCTCAGCATCGGCAACAAAGGGACTTGTTCCGTTTAACATTCTCCTGATTGACGAATAAGCAACATCCATTAACGGAACCGCAAGTATCAATATTGGTAAGTACATTGAAACTCCGGAACTTGGCTTAACGACACCCGTAATTGATAATGTTGCAAGTAAAAATCCTGCATACAAAGCTCCGGAATCACCCATAAAAATTTTGGCGGGATTATAATTAAACGTCAAAAAAGCACACATTGCACCGGTTAAAATAAAAGCAATCAGTGCATTAATCGGAATAGCAGGCTCCAAAACCAAAGAAACAATACCAATTGCAAGTGCCGAAATACTAACAATAGAACCCGCAAGACCGTCAATACCATCAATAAAATTTATCGCATTTGTAATACCGACTATCCATAATAATGTTACGGGATAAGACAAAAACCCTAAATCAATATTTGCTCCGAAAGGATTAAATAAATTTTCAATCCTAACACCTAATAAAATAACAATTGTAGCAATTGCAATTTGTATAAATAACTTAAATTTAGCATTTAAACAATAAATATCATCGATCAAACCCATTAAAAACATTAAAGAACCGCCGACAATAATCGCAGACAATCCTTGTCCCTTGGGATAATAACTTAAAAGTATTAAAAACAAAAAAGAAAGCATAACAGATACCCAAATTGCAACCCCGCCAAGACGAGAAATATTGCCATGGTGAATCTTTCTTTCATTAGGAACATCAACTAATCCCATCTTTTGTGAAAAATATATTACCAAAGGAACAATAAAAATACCAAGCAAATAAGCTATAATGGTCCCTAATATATGAGCTTGAGATAATTTAATCATTACTGAATCCTACATTTCTTTATACAACGGAAATTTTTTACACAATTCCAAACTTCTGTTTTTAATATTTTCTTTTGTGTCTCTTTCAAGAATAGCATCAGCAATAATTTTTGCAATAGTTTTCATTTCAGCAGTTTTCATTCCTCTTGTAGTAACTGCAGCTGTGCCTATTCTTACTCCCGAAGTAACAAAAGGACTTTGAGGATCATTCGGTACCGTATTTTTATTTGCAGTAATTCCAACTTCTTCAAGTAAATTTGCAACATCTTTTCCGGTTTTGTTTAACTTTCTTAAATCAAGCGTCATAACATGATTTTCTGATTTAGACCCCACAATATCAATACCTTCTTTAATTAATTCTAAAGCAAGGCACTTAGAATTTTCAACAACCTGCTTTGCATAAAGTTTAAAATCTTCACCTTGGGCTTCTTTAAGTGCAATAGCTTTACCTGCAATAATATGCTCCAAGGGTCCGCCTTGAATTCCTGGGAAAACAGCTTTATCTATGCCTTGTGCATGTTCAGCCTTACACATTATAATTCCGCCCCTTGGGCCTCTTAACGTTTTATGAGTCGTCGTTGTGACAAAATCAGCGTAAGGAACGGGGCTTGGGTGGCAGCCTGCTGCAACAAGTGCAGCTATATGAGCAATATCCACCATTAAATATGCTCCAACCATTTTTGCGATTTCAGAAAACCTTTTGAAATCAATAATTCGTGAATAATTACTTGCTCCGGCAATTATTAATTTTGGCTTATCTTCTAAGGCTTTCTTTTCTACATCATCATAATCAATAACACCTTCTTCATTCACCCCGTATGAAATTATATTATAATTTATCCCTGAAAAATTAACAGGAGAACCATGTGTCAAATGACCGCCATTAGATAAATCCATTCCAAGAACAGTATCGCCGATTTTAAGGGCATACAGAAAAACAGCCATGTTAGCCTGTGCACCTGAATGCGGTTGAACATTTGCATGATCGCAACCAAATAACTCGCAACATCTTCTTTGAGCTAATTCCTCTATTTTATCAACATTCTCGCAACCGTTATAATATCTTTTATAAGGTTTACCTTCCGCATATTTATTGGTTAAAACACTTCCACAAGCTGCCATTACAGCAGGCGATGTAAAATTTTCGGACGCAATCAGTTCAATTGTATTTCTTTGACGTTCAAGCTCAAGCTCAATATAGTGGGCAACTTCGCTATCCGTTTTTCTTATAATATCAAGTTCCATATTTCTCCCCTTAAAATTACCTTATGCAATTATTCTACATTAAAAATAATTTTTGAAAAAGAAACTTGCAATAACAAAAATTTTTTATTGTAAAATATTTTTATCACAAGTTTTATAAAATTGTCGAAGTAAAAGAAAGCTAACAACAATGAAAAATAAAAAATTAAGAAATATAGCAATAATAGCCCATGTTGATCATGGCAAAACAACACTTGTTGATTGCATTTTAGATGCTACAAATGTTTTTAAAGAACACCAAGAAATGGGAACTTGCGTTCTTGACAATAACGACATTGAAAGAGAAAGAGGAATCACAATATTATCAAAAAATGTAGCTGTTGAATACAAAGGAGTTAAAATTAATGTTGTAGATACCCCCGGACACGCTGATTTTGGAGGAGAAGTCGAACGAGTATTAGGGATGGTAGACGGTGCCTTATTAATTGTTGATGCTCAAGAAGGCCCGATGCCACAGACAAGGTTTGTATTGTCTAAAGCACTTGAACTCGGTATTAAAATTATTGTTGTAATAAACAAAATAGATAAACCCGGAGCAGATCCTGACGGAACACTAGACAAAATATTTGATTTATTTACAGAATTAACGGATAGAGATGATTTAATTGATTTTCCGATAATTTATGCAAGCTCATTAAACAGATATGCTAAAGTTAACCTTGAAGATGAAAACAAAAACATTCTTCCCTTGCTTGATTGCATATTAGAAAATATTGAAGGCCCAGAAGCAGACGTGGATTTGCCGCTACAACTTCAAATAACAACACTTGATTACAACGAATACGTCGGGCGTATAGCAATAGGAAGAATTAAAAACGGAACAATTAAATCTCAAGAACAAGTTACGCTCCTAAAAAGAGATGGCTCAGCTCAAAAAGGAAAAATTGTTAAATTATTCGGATTTAAAGACCTTGGAAGGGTAGAAATTGAAGAAGCGTCAGCAGGAGATATTATCGGAATTGCTGGTTTTTCGGACATACAAATCGGAGAAACGATTTCTTGTTTAACTAACCCTGTTGCACTTCCATTAATTAAAATTGATGAACCTACACTTCAAATGAATTTTTCAATAAACGACTCACCCTTTGCAGGAACGGAAGGAAAATTTGTTACTTCAAGACAATTAAGAAAAAGACTGTACTTTGAACTTGAAAAAAACGTTTCTTTAAGGGTTGAAGATACTGACTCGACAGATGTATTTAAGGTTTCAGGCAGAGGAGAACTTCATCTTGGAATTTTAATTGAAACGATGAGAAGAGAAGGCTATGAATTTCAAGTTTCAAAGCCTGAAGTTATTTTTAAAGAAGAAGACGGTATTACACTTGAACCTTATGAAAATCTTATTGTTGATGTTCCCGAAGAATTTGTAGGTTCGGTTATTGAAAGATTAGCTTCAAGAAAAGCCCAAATGCAGAATATGGAAGCCGGGCCAAAAAGAACAAATATTGACTTTATAATCCCTGCAAGGGGCTTGATTGGTTTTCGTTCCGAATTTATAAGAATGACAAAGGGCGAAGGAATTATGTATCATACATTTGAAAAGTATGACGAATACGCAGGCGACATTCCTCGCCAAAGAACAGGCTCTCTTATAGCACACGAAGACGGAGAAGCAGTAGCTTATGCCTTACACCAATTTGAAGATAGAGGCGTATTTTTTATAACTCCAAAAACGAAGGTATACAGAGGCATGATTGTTGGAGAATGCAACCGCCCGCAAGATATAGCGGTAAATGTATGCAAAACAAAAAAAATGACCAATATGCGATCGGCAACAGCAGACGTTATGGTAACATTACAAGCTCCAAAAATAATGGGTCTTGAAGATGCTCTTGAATACATTCAAGATGATGAGTTAGTCGAAATAACACCTAAAAATGTAAGAATGAGAAAAGCTGATTTAATTAAATTGAGATAACAATTTATACTCTATTTAAAGTGTGATGGCTTATTTGCAATAACACTTTAATACTATAAAATCATTTCTAAATTTTAAATATAGCATTAGCCTGTTGTAAAAATTTTCTCAAAGACTCAGCTTCTTTTTCTGTAATTTGACCATTTGCAATTAATTCATTTAATTTAACAGGCCCTACTAAATCATTAATAGATGCAAGCAATTCTCTGTTTGTCGGGTCGGCTTTTAATTTTTCACGCAAACTTACTGCTTTACCTCTTAAACTATTTAAGATTTTTTTATGGTCGTTTTCAATAAATACTTGTGCACTTTCTTTAGCGGATTTACCAACTGTAGAGTCAACTACAGAAAAAATTCTTTTTTGGGCATTTTCAGCTGCTTCTTTTGCCGCAGCATCTCTTGCAGTTCTTTCAGCTGCTTCTTTTGCAATACCTTTAGGAGTATTTCCCGCAAATTTTCCGGTTACTTTTTTTACAAGCTCCGAAATATCTTTTCTTTTTGCAATTGCAATTCCGGCAACGGCAGCAGTAGCAAGTCCGGCTAACGCAATTGTTAAAGCTTTTTTATTACCCGTATTTTTTTCGGATTTAGCAGATGGTTGCACTGTATTCGACCTAAAGAGCATATTAGCTCTTACCCTATTAGTACTTGCCTGTTGCAATTGAACATTATTCATCATTTACCCCTTTATAAACCACCTTATGTAAATATAAAGTAATATTTTCAAAAAATATTGATAACATACAAAAAATATTTGTAATTTTTCTTTACAATTTTTAAAACCTGTTTTTTATGAGATAATTAAAGTAATTAAGTATATAAGGAGAATACCATGAGAGAAATTTCACCTCTTCAAAAAGAAAGAATGACATACAAACCAAAACTTGCAGGAGTGTTAGCAAACGGCATCAAAAATGTCAAATTAACATTAAAAGAAGTCACAACGTCAGTTGCAGATAAAGAAGAAATTAAAGCACTTTTTCCGCATGTATACGGTCAGCCCATAGCAAGGTTTGCTTCAAAAGGAACTGATTTATCCGAAGAAGCAAAAAATATAGGAGTAATTCTATCCGGCGGACAAGCTCCCGGAGGACATAACGTTATTGCAGGATTATACGATGCAATAAAAACTCAAAATCCAACAAACAAACTTTATGGTTTTTTAGGCGGACCTTCAGGAATCGTTGAAGGGAATTATATGGAAATAACCGACGAATTAATGGATAAATACCGTAACACAGGCGGTTTTGACATTATTGGCTCAGGCAGAACAAAACTTGAAACCGAAAGTCAGTTTGAAAAAGCACTTGAAATATGCAAAAAATTAAACATTTCAGCAATAGTAATAATTGGCGGAGATGATTCAAATACAAACGCTTGTCTTTTAGCAGAATGGATGAAATCCAAAAACACAGGGATTTCGGTTATCGGTTGTCCTAAAACTATTGACGGAGACCTTAAAAATGATCAAATTGAAATTTCTTTCGGCTTTGATACTGCAACAAAAACCTATGCAGAATTAATAGGAAACATCCAAAGAGACGCCAACTCTGCTAAAAAATATTGGCACTTTATAAAATTAATGGGAAGAAGTGCGTCGCACGTATGCCTTGAAGCGGCACTTCAAACACAACCAAATATAACTCTTATCGGAGAAGAAGTTGAAGCGAAAAAACAATCCTTAAGTGATATTGTAACTTATATGGCAAACATTATTGCAGCACGTGCAACAAAAGGCAAAAATTTTGGAATTGCCTTAATTCCGGAAGGTTTAATCGAATTTATTCCAGAAATGAAGGTTATGATTTCATCTCTAAATGACCTTCTGGCAGAGCTTGAAAAAGATAACGAATTTCAATCTGCTAATCAACAAAAAAAATATGAAATAATAACTTCGAAATTGGATAATTCATCAGCAAATTTATTTAAATCATTGCCTTCTCAAATAAAAGCTCAACTACTTATGGACAGAGACCCGCATGGTAATGTTCAAGTTTCAAAAATCGAAACAGAAAAGCTTTTAATTGAAATGATAAGAGAAAAATTGGACGAAATGAAAAAACAAGGCTCTTACAAAGGTAAATTCTCTGATCAAGCACATTTCTTCGGCTATGAAGGACGCTGTGCGACACCATCCAATTTTGATGCAGATTACTGTTATTCTCTGGGCTATAACGCATTTGCGTTAATTCAAGCAGGACTTACAGGGTATCTTTCATCAATTAAAAATACTACAAAACCCGCAAGTGAATGGATTGCAGGCGGTGTTCCGCTAACAATGATGATGAATATGGAAAAAAGACATGGCGAAATGAAACCTGTAATCAGAAAAGCACTGGTTGAACTGGATGGCCCCGTATTCAAAGCACTTGAAAGCCACAGGGAAAAATGGGCTCTAAATGACTGTTATATTTTCCCGGGAGCTATACAATATTTTGGTCCATCCGATGTTTGCGATATAACAACCATAACATTACAATTAGAGCAAGAAAAAACTCTTGTAAATGTATAAAAAATAAACCATAAATAAAAGCTCGTGAAAATCACGAGCTTTTTTAATAATATATTTATGATAAAATTTATGTACAGAATATAAAAGGAAATAAGATGCTCAAAGTCGGTATAGTAGGACTACCAAATGTTGGAAAATCAACTCTATTTAATGCACTGACAAGTGCAAAAAATGCTCAAAGCGCAAATTACCCGTTTTGTACAATTGAACCAAATATCGGAGTTGTAAACGTACCGGATGAAAGACTTTATAAAATTCAACCGCTAGTAAAAACAAATACTGTAATACCTACAACAATAGAATTTGTAGATATCGCAGGACTAGTTAAAGGTGCAAGCAAAGGAGAAGGTTTAGGTAATCAATTTTTACATAACATAAGAGAAGTTGATGCTATTGTGCAGGTTGTAAGATGTTTTGATGATGTAAATACAATCCATGTATCAGGAAAAATCGACCCCGTTGATGATATTGAAACAATAAATATGGAGCTTGCTCTAGCCGATATCTCAACCCTTGAAAATATTTCAAAAAGAATATCAAAAAATGTCAAATCTAAAGACAAAGAAGCTTTAATACAAGATACTGTCATAAATAGATGTATGCCTTACCTTGAAAAAGGAAAATTTATAAACACATCAGAATTTAGTGAAGATGAAAAAAAAGCACTACACTTTTTCCATCTTTTAATGGCAAAACCGGTCATATATTGTTGCAATGTGTCAGAAACAGATTTGCTAAACGGCAATAACTACACTGACAAAGTGCGTGAATACGTAGGAAATGATGCTGAAGTTGTATTAATATGTGCAAACTTAGAGGAAGAACTGGTAGATTTAGGTGTGGATGAAGCCAAAAACTATCTTAAAGAACTTGGAATTGAAAACTCCGGCATAGAAAGAATGATTAAATCAGCTTATGATATTTTAAACCTGAGAACATATATAACGGCAGGTGAAAAAGAAGTAAAAGCTTGGACAATTACAAAAGGTACAAAAGCTCCGGCTGCTGCAGGAGTTATTCACTCTGATTTTGAAAAAGGTTTTATAAAAGCAGAAGTTATATCCTATGAAGATTTTATTTCATCCGGATCTTGGTCAGCGGCCAGAGAAAAAGGAGTTGCCCGTCTTGAAGGAAAAGACTATGTTGTACAAGATGGCGACATTATGTTATTTAGGTTTAACAATTAAATCTAAAATGTTTTTTAAAAACAATTTCAGGGAATAATATAATTAAGGGACAATAAAAAGGTTTAAAGGAAAATGAGCGAAATACAATTCGAAACAGACATTGAAAAACTGATAGAAATCCTACCCTTAAAAATAAAAAGAAACATTCAAGAAGGAATTTTGGATGATGCTATAGAAATTGTACTTGATATTGGGAGAATACCTGAGATTAGGTTAGGTAACGGAAAAATTATCTCTCTGGGAAGTGAAAACATAACAAGAGAAGATTTAGATTTTATTACAAAACAACTTCCCGAGTTCACATCGGATAATCGCTCTGGAATAGCAGGTACATTACATAGAATCAGTGCAATCAGAAACAGACAAGGGAAAATAGTAGGTTTAACCTGTAGAATAGGCAGGGTAATAACGGGTACAATAGAGTGCATAAAAGATTTTGTTATTCAAAATAAATCCATTCTTTTTCTCGGGCGTCCCGGTGTCGGAAAAACTACAAAATTAAGAGAAATTACACGTCTTATGGCAGACGAACTCGGAAAACGTGTTGTTGTAGTAGACACCTCGAATGAAATCGCCGGAGACGGAGATGTCGCACATCCTGCAATCGGAAAAGCCAGAAGAATGCAAGTAAGTCAGCCGGAATATCAAAAAGATATAATGATTGAAGCAGTAGAAAACCACACGCCAGAAGTCATTGTAGTTGATGAAATCGGGACGGAACTGGAAGCTCAAGCAGCGAGAACAATAGCGGAACGCGGTGTTATGTTAATTGCGACCGCACATGGTAATACATTGGATAATTTAATTAAAAACCCTACATTATCTGATTTAATAGGTGGCATAGATACAGTAACTCTTGGAGATGACGAAGCAAAACACAGAGGTTGCCAAAAAACAGTTCTTGAAAGACAAAAACAACCGACTTTTGATATAGTAATTGAAATAATAGACAGAAATACTCTTGCTATATACAAAGACACAGCCCAAGCAGTAGATTATATTCTAAGAGGCTGGCCAATAACTCCCGAAATCAGAAAAGTAGATGGAAACTATAAAGAAAAAAAACCAGAAACCAATATAATGCAAAAAGTTGAAGAACTGGAAAGCAAAGTTCAAAAAACGGACAGTTCACCTCTCAGTTTTAACTTTAACAGACAAAAATATATTCAGGAAAACAAAAAACATAAAAAAATATACATATATGCTGTTTCACGTTCTATCGTAGATAAATTAATTGAAAGACTTGATATAGACGCTTCTATAGTAAGAAATGTCGAAGAAGCCGATTTTGTTATAGCTCACAAAAACTTTGCAAAAGGCGGTACAAAAATACTTTCAATCGCTAACGAATATCATTTGCCCGTATTTTTTGTCAGAACGAACTCAATGAGCCAAATCCAAAGAGTATTAAAAGAAGCACTTAATTTAACTCAAGAAAATCAAGAAATACAAAAACTAACAAATTACAAAGATTCAACAGAATTAGCACTTGACGAAACAAATGCAGCCATTGCAAAATTGTCAGAAGGAGCAGAAGTAATAGAGCTTGAACCACAAGAAAAAAACATAAGAAAACTTCAACACGAGCTGGTTGACGCTTACGGTTATAAATCAATAAGCGTAGGAGAGGGCAAGGAACGTCATCTTAAAATTTTTAAAGACGAATAAAATGAACTATACAAAAGAAGAAACAATAGAAAATTATAAAATAAAATACAAAAAACATATTTTTTCAAAATCAATTAGAATAACATTAAGAAATAATAATACGATACTTATTACTTTACCGGTTTTATGTTCTTTTAAGACCGCAAGAGAATTCTTCATTAAAAATTTTGAAAAAATAAAAGCTTTTAAACCAAATAATGAGATTTTAAAACCCGATTTCAAAACAAAATTTGAAACACTAAAGATAAACAAATCAAATATTTTAAAAATCCAAACAATAAAAAACATTGTTCACTTTTATTATCCCGAAAATCAAGCTTTTAATTCAAAAGAAATTCAAGAAAAATACAAAGAAGCTATAAAAAAAGCTATTAAAATAGAAGCAAAAAACTATCTGCCCGCAAGACTTGAATTCTTGGCAAAAAAATTTAATTTTAAATTCAACAAAGTAACTCTTAAAAATCAAAAAACTCGTTTTGGCAGTTGTTCTTTTCAAAACAACATAAATTTAAATATAAATTTAATGCTATATGATTTTGAAATTATAGATTACGTACTTATACATGAATTAGTACACACAAAAATAAAAAACCATTCTATAAAATTCTGGAATGAAGTTGAAAAATACTGCCCTCAATACAAAGAGATGAGAAAAAAATTAAAACAAAAATCATTTATATAATTGTTACAAATTATTTACATTTTATGTAAAAAATAAACATTTTTTTTGAATTTTCGTTTTAATAAATATAGAATACGAATTGTATGCATGGAGGAAATCATGAAAAAACTATTAATTTTAACTTTGATTGTAAGTTTTTGTTGTTCCGGAATGGTTTTAGCAAGAACAAAATATGATTCAACAGGAAGAAATATCATATATGATGGAACTTTACGTGGACAAAAAAGAGCTGCTGAAGCACAAGCAGAAAGACAAAGAAAACTTGAAGCAGCAGCCGCTGCTAAAATGGATTATGAAGCAGCACTAAAATCGCTTGAAGAACCAAAACCAAAAACAAATTTTTACCAAGACAGAATTAAAAAATAAAATTTAAAGACCCCAAACAAGGGTCTTTAAATTTATAAGCATAAATATAATCAATACCTAATAATTCTTTAAAATCTTCTCCCACTCATAAGCACTTTGTATACTTTCCGTAAGAGTTTTTTTTGTTGACCAATTTAAAACATTCCTCGCCTTATTTGAATCAGCAAGTAAAATCTGAGGATCACCATTTCTTCTTTTAACAACCTCATAAGGAATTTTACAGTTCAATATCTCACAGACAGTATCATAAATTTCTTTTACGCTGTAACCCTTATTTGAGCCTAAATTGAAAATGTCAGACTTTTTATAATCTTTTAAATATTTATAAGCTAAAAAATGTGCATAAACTAAATCTCTAACGTCAACATAGTCGCGGACACAAGTACCATCATCGGTTTTATAATCATCTCCGAAAATTTTAAAAATAAAATCCTTCTTTAAAACTGATTTTAAAATATTTGGAACTAAATGGGTCTCAACATCATGCCATTCACCGATATTTTCCTCGTAATCAGCACCTATAACATTAAAATATCTTAATTTTATTGATTTCAAACCATAAGCACGATCATAATCTTCCAACATTTCTTCGACAATATATTTAGTTTTTCCATAAGGATTAATAGGCTTTAAAGAATGTTGTTCGTTTATCGGAATATGCTTTGCTTCCCCGTATATAGCAGCAGAAGACGAAAAGATAATACTCAAAACATTATTTTCAACCATCGAATTTAAAAGATTCAAAGTTCCTAAGACATTATTTTCATAATATATATCAGGTTTTAATACACTATTTGAAACTTCTGAAAAAGCAGCAAAATGTATAACAGCATCTATTTTATAATTTTTAAAAACAAAATCAATATCAGCCTTATTTCTCAAATCACCTTCTACAAAAACAATATTATACTTTAATTTCAAATTTTCAATAATTTCCCTATGTCCCTTGGAAAAATTATCAAAAATCAATATTTCATAGTCGTTTTTTAAAAATTCAACAGCACAATGACTTCCAATATATCCGGCACCACCCGTTATTAAAATCATAATTCAACCTATCTTAATGTTAAACCATTTATATTTTTCTCAAGCCCAAATCTTATTTTACTTATTTCAGCTTGTATAACATCGTCCGTTAAAGTTTTATTTTCATCTTGAAGCGTAATTCTTATTGCAAGCGACTTCTTGCCATCTTCAATACCCTTACCTTCGTATATATCAAATATTTTAGATCCCTTAAATATTTCTTTAGTGGCAGATTTCTTAATTACTTTGTATATTTCATCTAAAGAAATATTTTTATCAACAACAAAAGCAATATCTCTTTGAACAGCTCCATAAATCGGTAATCTTTTAAATTTTGCAATAGAAGGAGCTAACTCTGATATTATTTCGTCCAAATTCAATTCAAATATATAAAGCGACTGATTAAATTTTAACTTATCCGACAAAACCGGATGTAACTTGCCTATATAACCGACCGGAAGTTTATTTTTGCCTAATATTGAAATAGAGGCACTTTGGGCAGGATGTAAAAATTCAAATGCTTTAACTTCTGTTTCGTTTAAAGGATTAAAAACAACTCTTTTAAGCAATCCGAGTCTTTCAAATAAACCCTCAAGAACACCCTTCAACGTATAGAAATCATCTTCTTTGTTTTTATACAAAGCATTTTGAACAGATCCAAAAATACAACCTGCAAGTTTCCTGATTTCTCTGACACCTGAAAAATCTTCACTCGGTTGAGCAATCTTAATATAAGCTTTTCCGATTTCATATAACCTAAAATTCTTTTGACCATTATCAAAATTATTTTTGACAACATCAAGCAAATTCGGCATTAACACTTGCCTTAATGTTGTATAATCTTCAGAATGAGGATTTAAAACATTAACTGCCATGTTATCATCCAACGGCTGTAAATATGTTTTACAAATATTTTTTCCAACTAAAGAACCGGTTACTATTTCATCAAAACCATAAGCAAGCATTGTTTCATTTATCTTTTTAATTGTCCTTGTATCAAAACTAATATCAGCACCTTCAGATATATTGGGTATTTCCGGATTAATTTTATCAAAACCTTCAATTCTTGAAATTTCTTCAATTAAATCAATTTCTCTTGTTACGTCATTATATCTATAGCTTGGAACTTTAAATTTTGCTGCAAGTTCATTTTTTCCAAGCAACTCAAAACCGAGATTTTCTAAAACCTCAACGCATCTTGATTGTTCAATTTCAATCCCCAAAATTCTCTTAATTTCAGAACTTCTTAACGTAATATCAATTTCCGGCAATCTGTCGCTACCGCATTTTGCAATGCCGACAAATTCCGCATCTGCATATTTTTCCAATAATTCAATTGAGCGATATAAAGCAGGCAATACCATCTCTATATCAACACCTCTTTCATATCTGGAAGAAGCCTCCGAACGATAGCCGACACTATGAGCAGACTTTCTGTTAGTATGGGACGTAAAGTATGCAGCCTCAAGAGCAATATTTTTTGTATCAGAATCAATCTCAGAATTTAATCCTCCAAAAACTCCCGCAATACAAACAGGCTTTTCTTTTGAAGCAATTACTACACTTTGATTTTTTATTAACTTTCTTTCGACTCCGTCAATAGTTACTATACTTTCATTATCATCAGCATACCTGACACATAAATAATTATTCAATTTATCATAATCAAAAGCATGTTGAGGAGTACCATATTCAAGCATTACATAATTTGTAATATCAACAATATTATTAATAGGACGCATACCTGAAGCTATTATTCTTCTTTGAATAAAATCAGGTGAAGGCTTTGTTTTTAAATTCTTCAAAACACCAACCGAATAAAACTTACAGATTTCATCATTTTTAATTTCAACCTCAAATTCCGGCATAATATTTGTCTTAATTTCCGGCTCTTTAATTTTTATTTTTTTATTAAATAATGCAGAAAGTTCTCTTGCTATACCAATCACACTCATTTCATCACCACGATTAGCTGTCGGAGCAACATGGAATATTATCTCATCAGATAAATTCATCAATTTTTCAAGTGGCTGGTTTAGTTCAACGTTATCGTAAAGACGATTTAATATTAAAATACCATCTTCTTCCTGCAATCCTGATAAACCTAACTCATCCTGAGAACACAACATACCCTGAGATTCAACTCCACGAATAACAGCCGGAGTAAGTTCAAAGGTTTCTCCGGTTTTCCTATCTAAAACTTTTGAACCAACGGAAGCATAAGGAATGATTTGTCCTATCTCGATGTTTTGAGCACCACAAACCACTCTTTTTTCCACTCCGCCAATATCCAGCGTAACAAGATGCAATTTATCAGCATTTGGATGATTTTCAATTTTTAAAATCTTAGCCGTTCTAATATTGGTAAAAGCAGGTTTTTTATATTCGATCTCTTCGACCTCTAATCCTGACATTGTGAGATTATGAGCTATTTCTTCAGGACTTATACCGTCCAAATCAACAAATTCATTTAACCACTCGTATGAAACCTGCATGTTTAATTCCTTTTTTCCTCTTTTAAATTCATTATATTACAAAAACACTAGATAACAATTTCAACTTCATTTTTATATGTAACGTAACCTAAATATGTATTTGGCGGTTTTTTAAGATTTTTTCTTTTTGTCATAATGATTGAGGTTTTGCCCGAATTTTTAGCTTTTGAATTTTCTTTAGTTAATTTTGCACAAAATTCCATTACATCAGCTGTCGGCTCTTTTTTGTTGTTTGGTACTTTTAAAATAACGTGGCTTGATGGAAAATTTAGCCCATGGAACCATAAATCCTCGCTTGAAGCTATCTTAGAAATTAGAAAATCATTTTGTTTGTTATTTTTACCAATATAAATCTCATAGCCTTTGTATTCAATTTTTTCTATGTTAGACGTTGTTTTTTCTTTTTTATCTTGAATGTAGCCTAAATCAATAATTTCATTTTTAATTTCTTTTAAATCTTCGAAAGTCTTTGAATTTTCAATATTAAAAATTATACTTTCCAAATATTCAAGTTTTTCTTTGGCTTCATCATATCTTTTTTTTGAATGTTCAAAAGTTGAGCGGGCTTTTTTATATAAAGAATAATATTTTTGAGCATTTTGGTTTAAATCAAGGTTATCATCAAGCTCAATTTTTAGCTCGTTTTTAATATAATCAATATCGTTATTATACATATAAGCCATAATTAAATCGGCGCTATTTTTGTATTTTTCAGCTTTATCAATATTTGGTTTAATTTTAATAATTTTAGTTAATTTTTTAATATCGTTTATCAGATATTTTTTTAATTTCAATTTTTTATTTGTTAATATTTCATCAAACATTATATTTGAAAAATAATTATCAGTAGCTTCACTAACTGTTTTTCCGCCCCAAAAATTGCATATAAATTCTTTGTTTTGAGTTTGTAAATTTTGCAAAAAATTAAAAATTTCAGCTAAGTCATTTTCATCTTTAAAAATTTTTTCTAAGAAAGCTTGATTTAAATAATAAAAATTTTCGGATATTTTTTTAACGTCTTTTTCTTTTGCAATTTCAAAAAAAGTTGAATAGCTGGTATTTAAAATATCGAGCTTTTGTTTTAGAGGCGGATAGATATAATTTATCCCGCCATAAATTTCTCTAATTGAGCTTTTATCGGCTGAAATATTGTGCATAGCACCGATAATTATCTTATTTGTTGCATTGTATAAAATAATATTTGAGTGTTTGCCCATAAATTCTAAGGCAAGACAGATTTTGCTTAGAGAGCCGATTTCATCAAAATAATCAAAATACAATTCTAAAATTCTTTCATATTTTACAATTTTAAAATGTTTAATTTTAGAACCGTTTATATATTTTCTTAATTGCATACAAAACATAGGCGGTTTAGAAGGAATTTCAATATTTCTTTTAGTATATGTTTTGTCATCAATAAAGCAAATATGAGGATATTTCGGATTAATATTAATATAGAGTTTTTTATTTTGAGGTTTTTTATTGTTTAAATTTCTAATATTTAAGATAATTTCATGCCTTGACGGCAATTGAACTTTTTGAACAATTGCACCATTAATAAAATCAAAATTTTCATCAAAAAAATATTTTAATGTTAAAGAATCAAAATTAAACACGTTTTTTACTTAACTATACTATTTTATAAAATTGTTATATCATGTAAATCATGAATTGCTATTTTTTTGGAACATTTAATCCGATACATCTGGGACATATTGAAATTGCAAGGCAAGTTAAAACCAACGGTTTTGACAAAATAATTTTTGTACCTTCATACATCCCCCCTCATAAGTCTACAATAGAAACTATTAGCTACTTTCACAGATTAAATATGGTCAAACTTGCCGTTAAGGAAGAAAATGTTTTAGATATAGAATCTAAATTAAAACCTCCGAGCTATACATACAGAACAATTCAGCATCTGCCTGAATTTAATAAAGAAAAAATCAATTTTATAATCGGTTATGACCAATTTTTTCAAATTGAAAACTGGAAAGAACCACAATTTTTAAAAGAAAACCTAAATTTTATTGTAATACCAAGAAGATTTAAAAATGGTCAAACAATTAACGAACGAGCTTTTGAATACTTTAAAAATAAAGGTTACACATATAAAATTTTGAATATAAATTTTCTTGATGTTTCATCCGATATGATAAGAAAATTTATACAAGAAGGAAAAGACATTACGGGACTAACTTTAAAAGAGGTAAAAGAATACATTGAAAACAACGGATTATATAAAAAATTGGCTCAAAGAGAATCTGTCGACTAAGAGATATTCTCATTCGATCGGATGCGGTGAATGTGCAAAAAAATTGGCAAAATTATATAACCAAGACGAGAACAAAGCATATCTTGCAGGATTAATACATGATTTAGCCAAAAACCTCAACGATAACGAACTACACAATATTATAATAAATGAAATTAAAACTGGATATAATGAAACCGAACTTAAAAATCCAAAAACATATCATGCAATAGTTGGAGCATATTTAGCAAAAAAAATATTTGAAATTGACGATAACGATATAATTTCCGCAATAAGATTTCATACTCTCGGAAAAACCGATATGACCACTTTTGAAAAAATCATTTATATAGCAGACAAAATCGAACCCAACGAAAGAGACGAAAAATATTCAAAAAAAATATACAAAATTCTGGAAAAAAACAAAGGTATAATCGGTCTTGATTTGGCAATATTAAAATGCACAAAAGAAACAATAAAAAGCCTCATAAGAAGACAACTATACATTTGTCCCGAAACAATTGATGTATACAACCATTTAATTACAAAGGTCGGAGACCTGCTTGAAGAAGAAGACTAGTCAACATTAACAGGTTCAATATTAATTAATTTAATTGCAGCTTTTGCATTTTGTTTTAAATTTTCATTAATATCATCTAAAACTAAAAATTGTCTTAATATATCTATTACCCTTTTAAATGTTCTTACAACATCACCTTGAGAAAATTCGGTATCAGAGAACATATTTTCCCATGTCAGCACGCTGTTATTATCAGGATTTAAATTAGCCCCTACCCAATATTCCATGAACCAACAAAAATGTGTATTTATAAACATAGGATTTTCAATTTTATTATCTCTTTCAAGAAGAAAAATTTTTCTTTTTATATCTTTAATTTGATTTAAAACCTTTCTTGCAACTTTTGAACAAGGTTTTTTTATACCTTCATCAACCCCTCTTATATCCTCGGTTATGATTGCACAAACAACAGAAGCTAATTCAATCACATCTAAATTATCCAAAAGTCCGGATAAAATTATTTCAGATAAAAACAATTCATTTTCACACCTCAAAGCCATTGTAATTTTACCTCTTTGAGTAGGATAATCATCAATCAAATTGCCGGTTTGCTCCAATATTGCTTTATGAGAGATAAATTTTTGCCAATATACATCTTTTTGAAATTCAATTTCTTTATCTAAAAGTTTTATATCTTTCTCATATCTTTGAGTAAGCTCAATACACCTTTTATGTTTTTTATATATTTTACAGGCATTACAACCATAACTTTCTATTTTTCTTTGAAGCTCTTTTGACTTTTCATAAAATTCAACAACCTCTGGGGCATTATTTGGATTTTTATTTTTACCTTTTGCTTGTCTTTTTAATGTTTTATATAAAGTTCTCATTTGAACAAACTGATTTTTATACTTATTATAATTTTCGAAATCACAATCGTCCAATCCCCATCTGCAAGTAAAATCATGGATGTTTTTAATATCTTCAATTCTTTTTTCTTTTTTCCTTAACAATGGTGTTAATCTATCCGTTGAAGAAAAATAACCAAATGTTTTAAAAATAAGTTCACGAGCTTCATCCAATGAAAAACGCTGCAATAAATTCAAAACCATAGAATAAGAAGGCGAAAACTTACTTTCCAATGGATTTGCATCTGATTTAACGAGAGTTGCAACTTCTTCAGGGGTCTGAAAAGGTGTTCCTATAATAACAACATAACCGATTTCATCCATGCCTCGACGACCAGCTCTACCTGACATTTGCAGAAATTCATTTGCAGATAACACTCTATGACCGGTATCTGTTCTTTTTGATATTGAGCTTATTATAGTGGTTCTAGCCGGCATATTAATTCCGGCTGCTAAGGTTTCTGTTGCAAAAACGACCTTTATAAGACCTTTTTGAAATAATTTTTCAACTAAAACTTTCCAAGACGGAAGCAGCCCTGCATGATGAGATGCAATACCCGCCTTTATCAAATCAATTTGAGAATTATTTTCAAGGTAAGGATTTTCTTTAATATAGTTATCAACTTCTTTTGCAATTTCAGATTTTTCTTCTTTAGTTAAAAGTTCTAATTTTAAACATTTATTTGCGTTTTCATCACATTTTTTTCTAGAAAATGTAAAATATATGCAAGGCAGCATATTCTTATTATAAAGCGTTTGGACAACATTTGTTGTCGGATTTTTAACTTTTTCCTTTTTATTGAAATATTTATACCTTGATTCGGGTTTAATTTTTTTATTTAATTTTCCTTCAGGAGTCAAAAGAGGCAGAATTGTATCGGGTTTCGAACTGTCATAATAAAAAAATCTCAAAGGAACTGGACGAAAATCGGTATATACAAGTTCCGTCCTTGAATGAACAGTATTTATCCAATCCGTTAGCTGTTGGGAATTTTTTACTGTCGCACTCAATGCAATTATTTGAATATTAGTCGGACAATAGATAATACTTTCTTCCCAGACGGTGCCTCTTGATTCATCATTCATGTAATGAACTTCATCTAAAACAACATAACGAACATCTCTTAAATTATCCTTAACAGTTCCAAATGTTGTGCCATAGAGCATATTTCTAAATACTTCTGTGGTCATTACAACAACTTGAGCATCACGATTTATAGTGGTATCACCCGTTAAAAGTCCAACATTATCAGCTCCGTATGATTTTGAAAAATCATTATATTTTTGATTAGATAAAGCTTTTAAGGGGGTTGTATAAAATATTCTTTCACCACGCTCGAGAGCTAAATGTATTGCACTTTGAGCAATGCAAGTTTTACCGGCACCAGTTGGAGCACAAACTACAACGCTTTTCCCGTTTCTAATATGCTCAATAGCTTCTTTTTGAAAATCATCAAGTTCAAAATTAAATCCGTACATCTGTTAATTTAATTCCACAAAATTTTCTATTTAACGCCTGTTGAACCAAATCCACCCTCAGCTCTTTTTGTATCGGATAAATCATCAGCAACGACGATTGATGGCTTCAACACTTCCATTATTGCCATTTGAGCAATTCTATCTCCTCTTGAAATTTTAAAATCAACTTTGGAATGATTAATTAAACCGACGCAAATTTCGCCTCTATAATCTTCATCAATTGTTCCAATACCATTTACAACTGCAATTCCGGATTTTATAGCCAAGCCAGAACGAGAACGCACTTGGGCTTCCGTATTGTGAGGCAATTCAATCGCAATGCCGGTCGGTATCATTCTGATTTCACCTGAGGGAATTACAACATCTTCACTTATCGCAGCAACTAAATCCATAGCAGAAGCTCCGACTGTCTTATATTCAGGCATAGAAACAAAATTATCCAATTTTTTAATTCTTAAAGTCAGTTTTTCCATGGTTTGCATACCCTACTCCTTATTAATATCGTACAGTTCCTTAAGACCAAACAAAGTAAGGTCTTTATCTATATAATTAAATATGTTTTCCATATTTTCAAACAATATCGGAGAATATCCGCCAGTTGCAATAACTGTTGCCTTTTTACCAAGTTCTTGTTCACATTTTTTAATCATACCCTCTATCATTGCACCATGGCCCAATACAATACCCGACAACATAGCAGAAATAGTATCTTTTCCAATTGAGTTTTTAGGAGCTTCAATTTTTAATTTTGGAAGCTTTGAAGTAAATTGAGAAAGAGAATTAGCCTGAATTTTAAGTCCTGGAGCAATGATTCCGCCAATAAAATTTGCATTTTCATCGACTATATCAAATGTTGTCGCCGTACCAAAATCTATAACAATAGCCGGCAATTTATATTTCAGGCAAACCGCACTGGCATTTGCAATTCTATCCGCACCAATCTCTCTGTTATTATTTAAAGCTAATTTAACCGGTAATTTTGACTTATAAGATAAACTTAAAGCCTTAATATTTAAATATTTAAAAATTGCACTTTTAAAAACTTCACACAACTGCGGAACAACTGAAGAAACAATCGCACCTTTGATTTTGCTTAATAAATTGCTGTGATTTAAAACAGAAAGGAGCATAATCCCATACTCATCATCTGTTTTTTTTATATCAGACGAAAAACTAAAGGTTTTAACTAAATTATCTTCACTAAAAATACCGAGCGATGTGTTTGTATTTCCAATATCAATTACTAATAACATAAATTATTTTTACCACAGACAAAATTTTTTTTAAATTATTTTAAATCCAAAATGTAATTATGAGAATACCATTCAATATCATCGGTTAATTTTGTTAACGGTATCCTGCATTTATACTTAACTCTTAAAGCAGTTGCAATTAAAAAATCGCACAAGTGAGGGTTTTGTGCTAAAATCGGACTTATTAAGTAAGTACCGATAACATTATTAAACCTCGCACCTTCCGTTTTATCTCTACCGTTATTTCCAAGCCCCTGCTTTAATATTAAAAAGGGGGCAACATCTGATTTTAAATAAGTCAAAATGCTATGATTTTCAAAACCCGCTACTATTTTATTTTTTAAAAATTCACAAGTGCCAAAAATGTTGCCAAAATGCTGAACCTTTCCGGCAATCGAATCAACATCCAAAATTTTTAACCCTTCTATTTGAGTTTGATTGTGTAATTGATAAAAATTTCCAAAAAGCTGATATCCGCAATTAACAGCTAACATTGGAACAGCTGAAATAGCCGCAATTTTTAATTCATCTTGATTTTGAATTAAATATTTTTGAGCAATGCTTAAATCTTCAATATTAGAACCACCTATGTAATAAAAATCATATTTGGATGCTTGAACTTTATCATTACCATATATTTCATGTACCGATACATCAATATCTCTATATTTTGCACGTGTATAAAACACATCAACGTTTGCTCTATCGCAATTTGATTTTAAAATATCAGGATATAAATATGCAATTTTTAACTTAAGAGGATTTTTTGGCATTTTTCTATTGCTTCATCAGGTGTTATTTTTTCTATCGAACCACTATATCTTGTTTTGAATTCAACAAGACCCTCTGATATTGTTTTACCTACTGTTATTCTAATTGGAAAACCGATTAAATCAGCGTCTTTAAATTTTACACCGGCTCTGTCCGACCTGTCATCTATAACGGTTTCCACTCCAATATTATTCAATTTTTCATATAAATCATAAGCAACTTTTGATTGATTTTCGTCATCAATATTAACCGGCACAATATCCACATGATATGGTGCTATTTCTTTTGGCCAAATAATACCAAAATCATCATGGTATTTTTCAATAGCGGCAGCCATTGTTCTTGAAACACCAATACCATAACAACCCATAATATATGGTTTTAATTGACCGTCCGCATCAGTATAGCAAGCATTCATGGGCTTTGAATATTTTGTTCCCAATTGGAAAATGTTACCCACTTCAATTCCTCTTGTAACTTTAAGAGGTTTTTTGCAAACAGGACAGTATTCACCTTCTTTAACTAAAGAAACATCGACAAATTCAATACCTTCTTCAAGATTTGTGCCAACTATATGTTTATCTTTTACATTCGCACCGAGAACAAAATTTTTCATTCCTTTTGCTGTTTTATCAAATAAAACTTTTACTTTTGTTTTATCAATTCCTCGATATGAAATAAATCCTGTGCTTGAGCCTAACAATTCAGAAACTTCACTTTCTTCCATAGGTCTTATTTCAAGAGCATTAAGTGCATTCATTAATTTTGTTTCTTCAATTTCTTTATCGCCTCTAATCATTACGAGAGCAGGTTTTGAATCATAAATATAAGCTACTGCTTTTAAAATACAATTAGGATTTACATTCAAGAATTTTGCCAAATCATCGATTGTTTTAACATTCGGAGTATCAACAATTTCTTCTTTTGAAAATCCGCCGTCAGTAACTTCAGTAGGCAAAATTGAAATTGCATGATTAGAGTTTGCACTATAATCGCAACTATCACAATAAAATACATCATTTTCACCAACCATAGTGTCAGTCAAAACCATATATTCATGAGATACAGACCCCCCAATAGCACCGGAATCTGATTGAACTGCTTTTGTTTCTAAACCGCAGCGATTGAATATTTTTGTATATGTTTTTGCCATAACTTCATATTCACGCTCTAAATCTTCTTGAGATGTATGGAAAGAATAAGCGTCTTTCATAATAAATTCACGACCTCTCAATAAACCAAAACGAGGTCTTATTTCATCTCTAAATTTAGATTGAATTTGATAAACATTTAGGGGGAGTTGTTTATATGAATTAATTACATCAGATACAACGCTTGTTATAACTTCTTCATGGGTTGGAGCTAGGCACATATCGTTATCGTGTCTATCTTTACATCTTAAAAGTTCTTTGCCGTAAACTTGCCATCTGCCTGATTTTTGCCAAACTTCAGCAGGTTGAACAAAAGGCATTAATAACTCTTGAGCACCTGAGGCGTTCATTTCTTCTCTTACAATATTAGAAATTTTTGTCAAAACCCTTTGTGCTAGAGGCATATAGGTATATATACCATTTGCAAGTTTTTTAATAAAACC